>NZ_JBMDXG010000270.1:0-5504 GCF_048594985.1 Sphingomonas sp.
TGCATCGCCGCCGGCGCCGCCGCGCGCACGCCGGCGGAATGCTTCGGCCGCATCGATGCGCTGGCCGCGTTCGAACGCGACACGCTCGCCGCCAGCAACGCGGCGCTGGCCGCCGGCCTGGCCGAAGGGCGGCGCAAGGGCGTCGCCGATCGCAACATCGCGGATCTCGCGGCGCGGGAGCGCCGGGCCGCATCGGAAAGCATGGAGGCGGCGAATGCGCGCATCGGTACGGACGATCATGTCGGCGGCGATTGGTTCGCTGCTCTCAATCGCGCTGCAGGGCTGCGCGCTCCGCGATAGGCCGCGTCCGGCCGCGCCCGCCGCGATCGCCGTCGACCCGCGCGTCGGTGCCCCGGCCGATCTGCTCGCCTGCCCGGCCGCGCCGGCGGGATTTCCCGAGACGGCATCCGCGACCATCCCCGTCGACGTGCGCCTGGCCGCGATCCGCCTCGCCATCGATCGCGCCACCTTGGCCACCCAGCTCGCGCGCCTGATCGCCTGGGAAACCGGGGTGCCCTGCCCGTGATGAAGGCCGACAGCCTGAAGGCCTGGCTCACCCAAACCGTGCCGGGGCTGGCCGACGATCCCGGTCGCATGGATCTGTGGCTCGACGTAGGCGGCGTGCATACCGGCGGACTGTCCGCCAACCTGTCGTTCGAATATCGCTACACTGTCTCGATCGACTTCGCGCGCTACACGGGCGATCTGGACGCGATCGTCGTTCCCCTGCTCGCCTGGATCATCCGCCACCAGCCCGATCTGCTCGCCGCGCACCGCACCGAGCCCGGCATCCGTTTCGAGGCCTCCCCGCTCGATGCCGATACGACCGCCGTCTCGATCGACGTCGATCTGCGCGAGAATGTCCGCGTGCTGCCGAAGGACGGCGGCGGCTTCACCGCCGAGCCGCTGCCCGCGCCCGATCTGTCCGATACCTTCGGCGGCGCAGAGATCCTGTTGCGCCAGATCTATCGCGGCGCGATCGACGCCGGCGATCTGCTCGCCGGCGACGCGTGAGCGCCGAGCTCGACGACGTCGCGGATCTCGAGGGCGTAGCCAGCGAGGTCGCCCGCCGCTGGACCGCCGCCCAGCGCCGCCAGCTCCTCCGCGTCATGGCGGCGCATATCGAGGAGCAGCAGCGCGCCCGCATCGCCGCGCAGCGCGAGCCCGACGGCGCCGCCTTCGCGCCCCGCCGCAAGAAGGTGCCGACCTCGGCGGGCGCGTTCGCGCTGCGCTTCCTCTACCCCAAGGGCGCGGCCGAGCCGCGCGTCGCCTTCCTCCGCTCCTGGGTGCGCCAGGGCCCGATCTTCACCGGCTACGATCAGGAGGCCGGCGCGATCCGCAGCTTCTTCTGGGACCGGGTCGAGAAGTTCCTGCCGCTGGCGCCGGGCGAGCAGAACAAGTCGGCCGGCCGGCCGCAGCGCGCGCGCACCCGCACGCGGCCGATGTTCGGCAAGCTGCGCGGACGGCGCTTCCTCCGCAAGGGCGCGGACGCCGACGAGGCATGGATCGGCTTCGCCGGCCGCGCCGCCGAGATCGCCCGCGTCCACCAGCTCGGCCTCGAGGACCGCCCGACCGCGCGCGCAAAGACCGTTCGTTATCTCCGCCGGCAGCTCATCGGTCTGTCGCCCCCCGAGCGCGATCGCATGCTCGAGCTGCTCGTGCAGCAGGCCACCGCCGATCTGACAAATTAGGCCGTGAACCTGTTAACGCGAAGGTTCCTACGCCTTTTTCATATGACGCATTGCCCAGATGACAATCGGAACTGCCACGATCAGAAACACGATAATTCGGGTACTCCACTGCTCTCCGCTGAAGAATGCGATCAGAGCAGCGGCACATACGAATAGCGTCCAAGACATCCAGGGTTTTATAGTGTCCATCGTATCTTGGCTTCCTTGTCGGAGCGGAACCTGATTCATAATCAGCATAAGCCGATATGACCTGGCCGATGCCGCGTGTCGCATGATCGAACCACTGCTGTCCCACAAGCCGAGGGGCGTTCCGCAAGTCCACGGCCGCGCGTACTGAACGGGATATTTGGGTACCGCGATCCGGTGCGCCTGTCGCTCCGTGCTTATGAGTCTACGGCCTAGGCCGTGAACGGGCAGCTTTCAACGGCGATGCCGAACCGCTGGGATTGGGTGGGAAGCTGCCGTCGCACTAACCGCGCGGCGGGACCCTTCGTCTTGGAATGACGAGGCCAACACCGCAGACGAGAAGGGTGAAGCCAAGCATCCTGTGATCGAAGGCATTTGCCGCTACCGCCGCGCATAGGCAGGCGAGGCCAAGGGCCACGCTGACCCAAGCCGGATATGTGTCGAGGCCGCGCATGGTGTTCGTGTTTATCGCTGGGCTGGCCGAGGCTGTGGGGGCGGGTCATATAGCGGCCCAACGCCCCAAGTGGGCGGAAGGTCGAGATCGGCCTGATCACACCAAGTAAGACGTCCAGCCTTGTAAGCATCGCTCTCGATGAGGTCGGAATGCACTGTCCGCATGGCCAGCATGAGTGCTTGGATACCATCTTCGCCGCACGCGTACCGGCGAACCTCTCGTTCCGGCCATCCAATGACATAACGACACTGAAACTCGCCTCCGGACGCCTTTGAGGGCGTGAAAAAGCGGACAATCAACTCACTGCCATCCAGCTTGAACCGGCGTTCCACGAATGGCGTCTCGATCATCAGCCCTCCTTGCTGCAGGCAGGTCTGACATACGGCCAAGAGAGCGGCAACGTTCATGAGTTCACGGCCTGGCATCGCTCAACAAATGACCGCTTTTGGTTGGGTGGTCTCTACCTTAACCGACCGAAAATGGGGCGTAAGCAGTCAGGCTGCTTTTGGCGTCGGCTCTGGCTGTCGCCAACGACCGCTATTGGTGGTTAGCTGCCGCTCCTGCGACGACGGGCGACGGCATTGATGACCGCGCGACTAGCGAACCCGACTATCGCTGCTGTGCCGAGTGCACCGACGATTAGGAGCCAGTTGAGATTGTGATTGCATGGCGTGTCGGGCGCGCAATCTCCTAGGGCGCTTACGAGCAGAGCGAAGCCAAGCAGGGGCAGACCGATAAGCAGAGCAAAGCCGCAGCCCCACGGACCTCCCGGCGTGCCACCGGACTGATATCCTTCGTCCATCGGGGCAGATTAGCCATTGGCTCAATGTCTGCAAATGGGCGTTGGCGGACAGGCTGCTTTTGGTGCCCATGTTGGCGATCGCTAACGACCGGAAATGGTGAATGGCGGCTGTTGACGGGCCGCTGCCGTCGTCCGACAGATACCTTATGCGGAGGATCACCATCGCACTGCTCGCGCTTTGCTGCGGATGTACCGCGGCGCCTCAGCCAGAGCCTGCTGTCGCTGCCGTAGATGTCCCCCTTCCGACACAGCTAGACCGCGATGATTTCCTAGCGGTGCTGCGGCGGAGCGCCGCCGCGCATGGCTTTCACGCGGATGCCGCCAGCCCTTCGGAGATCAAGCGATCCAATAGCATCTCCCCGATAACAGTGAATGTCACGGTCTGGCGCGGAGTAAACGACGACGAAGTTGTGGCTTCGGGGATGGACGGAGCCGAGCACGTTGGTCGAGTTTGGCTCTCATTCGAAAAAGGAAGCGCGCCGCAGCAGTTTTCGCATTTCCGGGTTGAACTCATGCGGCAGATCCAGCGACGGTGGCCCGCTACACTGCCTCTACCGATAATGCCGAATGGGGCCATTCCGCTCCCCCGCGACCTAATACGGACGAAGGACGGCTACAGGGTGTCCCCCGCTGCTGCATCGAAATATCGCAGCTAAGTGAACGTCTGCTATTGGGGCGGAAGCTGCCGGACGGCTTAAAATCTGCGGTCTGCCATCCTGCTAGGCCCGCATTGTAGAGACGCACTCTACACCGCCGCCCCGTCGCGTCGATCGGCGCTCCCCGGCGATGTGGGGGCATGGCCGCCTATACCGCCGTCGACCTGTCGCGCCTGCCCGCGCCCGCGATCGTCGAAGAACTCGACTTCGATACGATCTATGCGGACATGCGCGCCCGGCTGCTCGCGTTGCTCCCCGATTTCGACGCCACGGTCGAAAGCGATCCGGCCGTCAAGATCCTCCAGGTGGCGGCCTATAGCGAGCTGCTGATCCGCGCGCGCATCAACGACGCCGCCCGTTCCCTCATGGTCGCCTATGCCACGGGCGCGGATCTCGACAATCTCGCCGCTCTGTTCGGCGTCGCCCGATTCCTGATCGACGCCGGCGATCCGCAGCATGGGCTCGCGCCGACCTATGAAAGCGACGCCGATCTGCGCCGCCGCCTGGTCCTCGCGCCCGAGGGCTATTCGGTCGCCGGTCCGGTCGGCGCCTACATCTTCCACGCTCTGTCGGCCGACGCCGACGTGCTGGACGCCAGCGTCGCCAGCCCGACGCCCGGCCGCGTCGTCGTTACCGTCCTGTCGCGCACCGGCGACGGCACCGCGCCGCCCGCTTTGGTCGATGCGGTCGCGGCTTATTGCTCGGCCGATACGCGCCGCCCGATCACGGACGAGGTGATCGTCCAGGGCGCGGCGATCGTCCCCTTCGCCGTCACCGCGACCCTTACCTTCTTCCCCGGGCCTGACGCCGCGATCGTCACCGCGACCGCGCAGGCCCGGCTGGCCGACTATCTCGCCGAAAGCCACCGCCTCGGCCGCGACATCACGCGGTCGGGCCTGTTCGCCGCGCTGCATGTCGAGGGCGTGCAAAACGTCACGCTAGTCTCGCCGGCGGCCGACCTCGTCATCGCCGACCACCAGGCCGCCTGGTGTACCGGCGTCACGCTTACCAGCGGCGGCACCGCCGAATGACGAGCCTCCTGCCCCCCAATTCCTCCGCGCTCGAGCGCGCGCGCGAGCAGGCGACCGCGCGCATCGGCGACGTGCCCGTCCGCCTTCCCGATCTGTGGAACCCCGCGACGTGCCCCGCGCCGCTCCTGCCCTGGCTCGCCTGGACCGTCTCGATCGACAATTGGGAGCCGACTTGGCCCGACGTCGTCAAGCGCGCGCGCGTCGCCCAGGCGATCTCTGTCCAGCGCCGCAAGGGGACCGTCTCGGCCGTGCGCGACGTCGTCAGCGCCTTCGGCGGCGCGATCGCGATGCGCGAATGGTGGCAGACCGTGCCGCAGGGCGCGCCGCACACGTTCGACCTGGTACTGAGCCTCGCCAACCAGAACGGCGCGCCACCCAGCGCCGCCTACCTCGCCAACGTCATCGCCGAGATCGCGCTCACCAAGCCCGCCCGATCGCACTTCAGCTTCACGCAGGCGATCGCCGCCGGCGGCGCGATCGGCGTCACCGGCGCCGCGCGCGCCGCGACCTACGCCCGCCTCCAGCTCGCCGCCCCCGCCGCATGAAAGCCCGTACATGAGCCTGCAGATCACCGTCACCGACGCCGGCCGCGCCGCGCTCGTCAACGCGGCCCACGACGGCACGCTGCCCGTCCGCGTCGCGCGCGTCGGCGTGTCGCCCAACGCGGTCGTCGCCTCGGCCGGC
>NZ_JBMDXG010000271.1:0-1702 GCF_048594985.1 Sphingomonas sp.
TTGCGCGCCGCCCCCGCCTCCGCCGCCATCATTTCGAGGAAGCGCGCGATCAGCGCGGCGTCGTCGCCCGGGGGCGCGGCGCTCATGTCCGCGCCATCGCCTCCGCCGCGATCATCCGCGCCTCGCCATTCATGCCGAGCGCGTGGAGCGCGGCGATCATCTGATAGAAATCACCCGGCGGCACCCCGCCCCACGCCGGGGACTGCATGCCCATCGCGACGAGCAGGGCGACCGTACCGCGCTCGCGCGCCTGGACCGCGCGGCGCAGCGCGGCCGCATAGGGGCTGGTCGCCCCGAGCGTGAAGCCCGCGTCGGCGGCGATAGCCCGCGCCTCGTCATCGGGGAGCCGGCCGAGCCCCGCCAGCGCCGCCGTGAGCAGGCCGACGCGATGCGCGCCGCCCTCACCCGCACGCTCGGCGAAGTCGCGGACGCGCGCGGCCGTGAGCGGGACGAGCGGCCGGGTCGCGCCCACCGCGAGCATCGCCCAGGCGCGGTCGCCCTGCGTGCCGCCGGCGGACTCCGCCACCGAAGCCCAGCGCTGCGCCTGAACGTCCAGCCCGGCGGCGAGCATCGAGGCGACGAGCGGCGCCACATCGTCCGACTGATCCGCGCTGGGCGTGATGCCGAGCGCGGCACGCGCGGTGAGGATCGAGGCGGCGTAGCGATCGCGCTCGCCGCCCTGGCCGTTGGCGGCGGCGTCCCACAGGCCGTGCATCGCCGCGAGCCGGGCGTCGTCGTCGTCCCCGCGATAGGCGGCGCGGAGCAGGCCCGCAGGGCTGCCAGCGTCGATCTCCCCGCTTTCCTCCATCACCTGTCCGTACAGATCGACCAGGTTCGCGCTGGAAACCGGCCCGAGCGCGGCGGCGACGCGGGCCGGCGCGATGCGCGCGGCGGGCGCCAGCATCGGCGCGCGGGCGAGCCACGCCTGATACCAGGCGGGCGCGGCGGCAAGCAGGGTATCGGGGATGATCACGCCAAGCGCGCTCGCCAGCCCGAAGCGCCAGTCGGTGAGCGCATCGACCGCGACCCAATCGATCGCGACCTGCCGCCGCCCGCCGCCGCCCGCCACGACCAGCTTTTCAGCGAGCGCATGATCGATCGGATCGTTGGCGGGCGCGCGGCCGATCGTCGCGGTGGCCGTGGCGACGTCGCCCGCCCGCGTAGCGCCCCTTTCGCGGATCATCGGCCAGGCGGGGTGGCCGCCGACCTGCTCGGCGCCGTCCGACAAGGGACAGAGGCCGGCCGGGTCGGCATTGGCGAGTGTGCTGGCGATCGCCACCCGACGCAGGCGCGGTGTGAAATTGTCGACATCGACGCCCTGCACCAGCATGCGCGCGGCATCCGCCTCGCCCAGGCGCAGCAGCAAAGCGGCGCGATCCGCGACCCAGTCGGCCGGGCGGACCCCGCGCGGCACGGGCGAGGCCGAGAGCAAGGCGCGGCGGAGCATGATCTCGACCCAGCGCGAGGCGACCGGGGCCTGCAGGCGGCGCATCAGCGTGACGAGGTAGCGTCCGTCGGCGTCGCCGAACGCGTCGAGCCCGTAGACCGGCGCGGTTCCGACCAGATCGAGCGAGCGGCGCGCGGCGGGGGGCAGCTCCTCGGGCGGCTCGATCTCCGCCTGGACCAGCCGCGCGATATCGGACGGCAGCAGCGCGGGCGAGGAGACCGCGACGCCTTCATCCGCGCCCGGCGTGGGCAAGGG
>NZ_JBMDXG010000272.1:0-2734 GCF_048594985.1 Sphingomonas sp.
CCCCCCGGTTTTGTGGTGGGTGCTGGTGGCTTTGTACCGCAGGCGCCGGAGCTTGGTGTCGGGCCGGCCCCGCGCCGGCACGTCGGGCAATGCCGATCGCCCGAGCCACAGCGACAGGATCGCGAAGGGTGCGCCCGCCGCGAACAGCCACGGCCAGGAGGCGACGCCGAGCAGCAGCCCGCCCGCCGTCGGCGCCAGCGCGCCGGCCACCGACACGACCACGCTGTTCACGCCGAGCCCGCGCCCGAGCTGGCGTGCCGGATAGATCTGTCGGATCAGCGCCGACATGACCGACAGCGCCGCCGCCGCGCCGATCGCCTGCAATACGCGCACCACCAGCAGAAAGGGCAGGCTGTTGGCGAAGAAGCAGAGGATGGTGGCGACGGTGAACAGCGCCTGCCCAGCCTGATACATCCGCTTGAGCCCGATCAGGTCGCCCAGCGCGGAAAACGGCAGCAGCAGCATCACGAGCGTGAGTTGGTAGACGGTCACCACCAGCACCGCCGACGACGAATCCACGTCGAGGTCGCGGGCGATGGTCGGCAGCGCGACCGTCGCGATCGCGCCGTCGATCACCGTCAGCAGCGTGCCCAGGCTGATCGCCGCGACCGCCAGATAGCGCCGGGTGCCGGCCAGCCCGTCGCGCGCCGGCGGCGCGTCGCCGGACGCCGCCATACCCCGCCCAAGTTCCTCTTGCTGGACTTGGGCCGCAAGTTCCGTAAACGGCGCCTGCGGATTATCGGAGTTATTGTTCATGGGTTACCGTGTGGTCGTCGCGGGGGCGACCGGCAATGTCGGTCGTGAAATGCTGAACATCCTGGCGGAGCGTGAGTTTCCGGCGGACGAGATTGCCGCGCTGGCTTCGTCCCGTTCGGCCGGCGACGTGATCGATTTCGGCGAGAGCGGCCAGAAGCTGACGGTCAAGAATATCGAGCATTTCGACTGGGCCGGCTGGGACATGGCGCTGTTCGCGATCGGATCCGAAGCGACCAAGAAATATGCGCCGATCGCGGCGGCGGCGGGCTGCACCGTGATCGACAATTCGTCGCTCTACCGCATGGACCCCGACGTGCCGCTGATCGTGCCCGAGGTGAACCCGGAGGCGATCGACGGATACAGGGCGCGCAACATCATCGCCAACCCGAACTGTTCGACCGCGCAGATGGTGGTCGCGCTGAAGCCACTGCACGATGCGGCGCGGATCACCCGTGTCGTCGTTGCGACCTATCAGTCGGTATCCGGCGCGGGCAAGCAGGGCATGGACGAGCTGTTCGAGCAGAGCCGCAACATCTTCGTCGGCGATCCGGCCGAGCCCAAGAAGTTCACCAAGCAGATCGCGTTCAACGTGATCCCGCACATCGACAGCTTCCTCGACGACGGATCGACCAAGGAAGAATGGAAGATGGTGGTCGAGACCAAGAAGATCCTCGACCCCAAGATCAAGGTGACCGCGACCTGCGTGCGCGTGCCCGTGTTCGTCGGCCATTCCGAAGCGCTGAACGTCGAGTTCGCCGAGGAGATCAGCGCGGCCAAGGCGCAGTCGATCCTGCGCGAAGCGCCGGGCGTGATGCTGGTCGACAAGCGCGAGGACGGCGGATACGTCACCCCCGTCGAATGCGTCGGCGACTATGCCACCTTCGTCAGCCGCGTGCGCGAGGACCCGACCGTCGACAGCGGCCTTTCGCTGTGGTGCGTCAGCGACAACCTCCGCAAGGGCGCGGCGCTGAACGCGGTCCAGATCGCCGAACTGCTCGGCCGCCGGCACCTCAAGAAAGCGTGACACGCGCGCGGCGGGCGCTCCAGCGGCCGTCCGCCGCCGTCCGGTGCCGTTCCGGGCGCGGAAGTTTACAAAAGGTGATGCCCGGAACGGGGCGTGACGCCGCTTTTCGCTCGCTCAGGGCCAGAAGCGCGCGCAATGGTCGGCGGTGCTGGGCGGGGTCTGCACCGACAGCATCGGCTGATCCGCGTCCTCATCCGCCTTGTCGCCCAAGCGGTCGAGCATGCGCGGCAGCGCGGCGTGCGCGGCCTGGACCGGATCGGGCATTGCGACGGGCGTGAAGCCGGACAGGTTGCCGTAACGCTTTCGGTCGAAATGGCGCAGCAGGAACATGAGCAGCCGGTCGGACGGGACATATTCCTCCCCGATCACCTCGCCCTTGTGATAGATTTTGCGCGGGCTGCCGTGGATCGCGCGTTCGAACGCGAGCGTGGTCAGGCGATGGCTGGCGAAGACCAAAGCCTCCTCCCACGCGCGGTTGAAGTCGGCGGCGTCGCGCCGCATGCGCAGGCGATAGGCCGATTGCGGCGTGACGTCGGCCGCGCCGCACGCCTCGGTCACGCTCGCGGTCTCCATCAACGTCTGGATGAATACGCGCTGGCGGTCCGCCGTCCAGCCGTCACGGCGGCGGCGCGGGGCAGCGGGCACGAACGGGATCATCGTGGCGGGATCGGCCGGGGCGGCGGGCGCGCCGAATGCGGCGGGATCGATCGGCTTGGTCATCGCGGGGCCCCTTCTTCCCGAACGGAATCGTCGGAGCCCGGCCATGTGACACCAGTTTTCCTACATTGGAAATGAATTTGTTCGATCTCTGTTCTTTTGATGAGAGGCGCGGCAAGAAGGATGCCCGTCGCCCCTGCGCAGGCAGGGGCCTATCTCTCGACCGGGTAGCGATACCGCTGAATTGGGCCCCCGCCCCACACCCCGGCCGGCCCCCGCCGCGATAGAAATGGGTCC
>NZ_JBMDXG010000273.1:0-1615 GCF_048594985.1 Sphingomonas sp.
CAGCCGGGCGGGGCCGCTCTGCGCCTTCTCCTCGCTTCGGAACTGCGCCAGCGCCTCCGGCAGCTTGCCCTGCGCGAGCAGGACCAGCATCCGCTGCTCGGCGAAATAGGCGCGCGCAAGTTGCTGCTCCCGCGCCGGATCGATAATCGCGAGCGGATCGCCGCTCTTGCCCCCTTGCGCCGCCCACCCTCGCAGATAAAGCGCGAGGAAGCCGAACAGCCGCTCTTTCTCCAGCGCGTCGGCGGCGGCGCGCACGCCCGCCCAATCCTTGGTCCGCAGCGCATCGAGCGCGAGGAGAAGGCGACCGTCGGCGGGCAGCTCGCCCGCCGTGTACAGCCGGCGCGCGGTGCGCAGCGCGAGCGTCATGTCCCCCGACGTGAGCGCCTGCCGATAGGCGCGTTGCGCGATCGCGATGTCGTCGGGATCGCGTGCCAGCAACGCGGCGAGATCGGCGCTCGCCGCGGTGGCGTCGCCCGCCGCCTCCGCCACCCGCGCGCGGACGTAGAGCGTCGCGTCCGATGGCGCGCGAACAGGCGCGACCGCGCTTACCGGGACCGCCAGCAGCGCGATCAGGGGAAGGAATAGGATCTGGCGCATCGGCTCACATGTTCGGGTAATTGGGACCGCCCCCACCTTCGGGCACCACCCAGTTGATGTTCTGGGTCGGGTCCTTGATGTCGCACGTCTTGCAGTGGATGCAATTCTGCGCGTTGATCTGCAGGCGCGGGTCGGACGTGTCCCGGCCGACGATCTCATACACGCCCGCTGGGCAATATCTTTCCTCCGGCGCGTCATAGCGCGCCAGGTTGACCGCGATCGGCACCTCCGCATCCTTCAGCGTCAGATGGATCGGCTGATCCTCCTCGTGATTGACGTTGGACAGGAACACCGACGACAGCCGGTCGAAACTGATCACCCCGTCCGGCTTCGGATAATCAATCGGCGCCACCATGTCCTTGCGCCACAGCGTGTCGCTGTCGCGGTGGTGGCGGAAGGTGTAGGGGAGCCCGATCCCAAGCCCGCGCATCACCATGTCGGCCCATGCCCACAGGGTGCCGAGCAGCGGGCCGAAGCGGGCGACCGCCGGCTCGGCATTGCGCACCTTCTTCAGCTCGTCGGCGATCCAGCTTGCCTCCACCGCCGGCTGATAGTCCGCCAGAACGTCGCCGCAGCGGCCGACTGCGATCGCCGCCGCCGCCGCCTCGGCCGCGAGCATGCCGGACTTCATTGCGGTATGCGTGCCCTTGATGCGCGGGACGTTCACAAAGCCCGCCGCGCAGCCGATCAGCGCCCCGCCGGGGAAAGCGAGCGTCGGCACCGACTGCCAGCCGCCCTCATTGATCGCGCGCGCGCCATAGCTCACCCGCCTCCCGCCTTCGAGGATCGGGCGGATCGCCGGATGCTGCTTCCAGCGCTGGAACTCTTCGAACGGCGACAGATGCGGGTTGGAATAGCCGAGCCCCACCACGAAGCCGAGCGCGACCTGGTTGTTCCCCTGATGATAGAGGAAGCCTCCGCCGACCTCGCCCGCCAGCGGCCAGCCCTGCGTATGGATCACGCGGCCGGGCACATGCTTGGCGGGATCTATGTCCCAAAGCTCCTTGAAACCAAGACC
>NZ_JBMDXG010000274.1:0-9611 GCF_048594985.1 Sphingomonas sp.
CGAGACGGTTGCCGATGCCGGCATCAAGCGATGTTTTGTCGTAGCCGGCGACCCGCCCCACCCGCTCGGACCGTTTCCGGACAGCGCCTCCCTGATCGCGACGGGCGCTTTCGAACGGTGTGGCGTCGAGACGATCGGCATCGGGGGGCATCCCGAAGGCCATCCGGTCATGATCGAGGCGGAGTGCTGGGCCGCGCTGGCATCAAAGTGCCGAAGCATCGAGGAGCGCGGCATGTCGCCGATGATCGTCACGCAATTCGCCTTCGACGCGGACGTCGTCCTGCGCTGGCTAGAGGGGCTTCGCGAACGCGGATTGCATCATCAGGTGCGGATCGGTGTTCCCGGACCGGCAGGCGTAGCGACGCTGATGCGGTTCGCTGCCCGATGCGGCGTCGGCGCGTCGACCGCCATCCTCGCAAAATATGGTATCTCCGCTACCAAGTTATTGGGAACGTCCAGACCGGAAGAATTCGTGGATCGTCTCGCCGCCGGTCTGACGAGCGGACATGGACCGGTGCGACTTCATTTCTATCCGTTCGGCGACATCGGTAAGACGGTGGATTGGATCAGCCATTATGCCGCAAGCCAATAGGCAGCCCGAGGCTCCCACTCGTTCAAAGCCGCATGCACGCTCGAGAGAATATCATGACGCCGATCGATCGACCGAAGCTCGTACCACCCGGCGGCCACACCAAGGTTCTGCTGCATAGCTGCTGCGCGCCGTGTTCGGGCGAGGTGATGGAAGCGATGACCGCCAGCGGCATCGATTACACCATCTTCTTCTACAACCCCAACATCCATCCCAAGGAGGAATACCTCCTGCGGAAGGACGAGAACATCCGCTTCGCCGAGGATCACGGCGTTCCGTTCGTCGATGCCGACTATGACACGGTCAACTGGTTCAAGCGGGCAAAGGGGATGGAATGGGCGCCGGAGCGCGGCGAACGCTGCACGATGTGTTTCGACATGCGGTTCGAACGCACCGCGCTCTACGCGCACGAGAACGGCTTTCCCGTCATCACCTCGTCGCTCGGCATCTCGCGCTGGAAGGACATGAACCAGATCAACGGATCGGGCGAGCGCGCGGCGTCGCATTATCCCGGCATCGACTATTGGACGTTCAACTGGCGCAAGGGCGGCGGTGCCGCGCGCATGATCGACATTTCCAAGCGCGAGCGTTTCTACCAGCAGGAATATTGCGGTTGTGTCTTCTCGCTGCGCGACACCAACGCCCACCGTGTGAGCCAGGGACGGCCAGAAAATCGAGATCGGCAAGCTCTATTATGGCGACGCCGACGGTGGGGAAACTGCGGCTTAGGCTCGCGGTCAATTCCACAGCTCCCTGATCGGGATTGCTCCCGACCGGTCAATATCTCGATGGCCCGGTCCATGCCCATTGCTGGCCACGGCGGGCAGTCGCCAACCATCATATAAAGATATCTTTATATCGTTATTGACAGCATCGAGCCGATGGTATTGAACGGCGATGTCGAGGTTCCCCATCCCAGGCATGGCGATGGGGCTAAGACGGGAAGCCGGTGGTGTCCTTCGGGACAGAGTCCGGCGCTGCCCCCGCAACTGTAAGCGGCGAGCGGCGGCTCCATTTCGTGTCACTGGGTTCCCGCAAGGGGCCTGGGAAGGCCGGAGCCACCGCGTTGACCCGTAAGCCAGGAGACCTGCCTTTCGACGCCATAACGTTCCTCGGACGGGGGTTCCTCCGGTGGATCGCGCTTGATGCGTGGTCTGTGGCGTGATGCCACCCGGGCCCGCCCGTGTCTTGCGCGCTTTCGCCTGACCTTCCGCCCGCAAAGCCTGGGTGAGTCATGACGAAGAACGGGTTCACATTCTCGATCAGCAGTATCCCGTTCGACGAGGATTATCGTCCGGCCGACAACACGCGCATCACCACCAACTTCGCCAATCTCGCGCGCGGGGAAAGCCGCCAGGAGAACCTCCGCAGCACGCTGGTGATGATCGACCACCGTTTCAACGCGCTGATGCACTGGGACAATCCCAAAGGTGATCGCTACACGCTGGAGCTGGAGATCATCTCGGCCGCGCTCACCCTCGGGGACGGCGCCGACGACGAAGCCTTCCCGCTGATCGAGATCCTGCACACCACCGTCATCGACAGGATCAGCGGCGAACGGTCCGACGGCATGATCGGCAACAACTTCTCCTCCTATGTGCGCGATTACGACTTCAGCGTCGTCCTGCCCGACCACCTCAAGGCCGGGGGGAGCGGCGCGCCGGAGGGCTTCGGCGATCTGCACGGCAATCTGTTCAAGCACTTTCTCGGATCGAGCGCCTACCGCGAAAATTTCCGCAAACCCCCGGTCATCTGCCTGAGCGTGTCGAGCAAGGAGGTCTATCACCGGACCGCCAACGTGCATCCGATCCTCGGGGTCGAGTATCGGAACGACAAATTCTCGCCAACCGATCAATATTTCGCGAAGATGGGCATGAAGGTGCGCTACTTCATGCCGCCGCACAGCGTCGCGCCGTTCGCCTTCTACCATATCGGCGATCTGGTCAGCGATTACACCAACCTCGAACTCGCCAGCACGATCGCGACGATGGAGACGTTCCAGAAGATCTATCGTCCGGAGATCTACAACGCGAACTCCGTGGCGGCGGAGCATTATCAGCCGAGCTTGAAGTACCAGGACTATTCGCTGACCCGCATCGTCTATGATCGCGAGGAGCGCAGCCGGCTCGCCGTCGAGCAGGGCAAATTCGCCGAAGAGCATTTCATCAAGCCGCATTGGCCCACGCTCCAGCGCTGGTCCGCGACCTGCGGCCTCTGACCCCCACGCACATCAAGGTATCTGCATCATGACGACATTGTTGCCGACGACGACCGCGGGCAGCCTGCCCAAGCCCTCCTGGCTTGCCCAGCCCGAGACGATCTGGTCGCCCTGGCGGCTGGAAGGCGAGGATCTGGTCAGGGGCAAGCAGGATGCGCTGCGGCTGGCGGTGGACGATCAACGGCAGGCGGGCATCGACATCGTCGGGGACGGTGAACAGACCCGCCAGCACTTCGTGACGACGTTCATCGAGCATCTGGACGGGGTCGATTTCGAGAAGCGCGAGACAGTACGCATCCGCAACCGCTATGACGCCAGCGTGCCCACGGTCGTCGGGGCGGTTTCGCGGCCGAACTCGGTGTTCGTGGAGGATGCTAGGTACCTACGCGGGCAGACCGACAAGCCGATCAAGTGGACGCTGCCCGGTCCCATGACGATGATCGACACGCTGTACGATGCGCATTACCGGAGCCGCGAGAAGCTGGCCTGGGAGTTCGCGCAGATCCTGAACCAGGAAGCGCGCGAACTGGAGGCGGTCGGCGTTGACATCATCCAGTTCGACGAACCCGCGTTCAACGTCTTCTTCGAAGAGGCGACCGACTGGGGTATCGCCACGCTGGAGCGCGCTGCCGAGGGGCTCAAGGCCGAAACCGCCGTCCACATCTGCTACGGCTATGGCATCAAGGCCAACACCGATTGGAAGAAGACGCTCGGCTCTGAATGGCGCCAATATGAGGAAACCTTCCCCAACCTCCAGAAGTCGAAGATCGATATCATTTCGCTCGAGTGCCAGAATTCGCGCGTGCCGATGGACCTGATCGAACTGATCCGCGGCAAGAAGGTGATGGTCGGCGCGATCGACGTCGCGACCGACACGATCGAGACGCCCGAACAGGTCGCCGACACGCTGCGCAATGCGCTGCGTTTCGTCGATGCGGACAAGCTCTATCCGGCCACCAATTGCGGGATGGCGCCGCTGTCGCGCGACGTCGCCCGGGGCAAGCTGAAGGCGCTGGGGGCCGGCGCGGAGATCGTCCGCAAGGAACTGGCGGCCTGATCCTGACCGCTATGCCGTGCCGGCCTATCCATGACGGGGCGGGCACGGCGCAGGGGATGAGGAACGCATCAGCGGTTCGCCCGCCCCGGCGAACCGCCAGACCGGAAGTTCAACCATGAAGGCCATCCTGAGCCGACTGCGGATCGACGCCTATATCCTCGCGATCGTCGGAATGGTGGTGATCGCCGCGATCCTGCCCGCCCGGGGCGCGGGCAAGGACGTGCTCGACATCGTGGTGCACGCCGCCATCGCGCTCCTGTTCTTCATCTACGGCGCGCGGATCTCCCGACAGGCGATCTGGACGGGCATCCTGCACTGGCGGCTGCAATCTTTGGTGTTCGCCACGACGTACGTGGTGTTCCCGCTGCTGGGCTTCGGGATCGCGAGGCTCGTCGACGGGCATCTCGACGGCGGTCTCGTCACGGGGCTGATGTTCGTCGCGCTGCTGCCCTCGACGGTCCAGTCGTCGATCGCCTTCACATCGATCGCGCGCGGCAACGTGCCCGCGGCCCTTTGCTGCGCATCCCTGTCGAACCTCGCAGGGGTGGTCATCACACCGCTGCTGGCGATGATGGTCCTCAGCGCCGGGACGGGCGGCATGTCACTGGATGCGGTGGGCGACATTGCGCTCCAGATCCTGCTGCCGTTCGTTGTCGGCCAGTTCGCACGCCCGCTTATCGGCGAATGGCTGAACCGCCAGAAGACGCTGACGATGGTCGTCGATCGCGGCTCGATCCTGCTGGTCGTCTATTCCGCCTTCAGCGCGGGCGTCGTGGCCGGCATCTGGAGCAGGGTGACGCCGTCAAGCCTCGGGCTCGTCATCGTCCTCGACTTCGTGATGCTGGCGGTCGTGCTGGTCGCCACCACGGCGGCAAGCCGCTTCCTGCGCTTCACCACCGGAGACGAGATCGCCATCGTGTTCTGCGGATCGAAGAAGAGCATGGCGAGCGGCCTGCCGATGGCCAACATCATCTTCCCCGCCAGCGCGGTCGGCCTGATCGTCCTGCCGCTGATGCTGTTCCACCAGATGCAGTTGATGGTCTGTGCCGCACTTGCCCGGCGCTACGCGCAGCGGGCCGAGACCGCCGTTCCAATCGTCCCCGCGCGGACATGATCCCATTCCCCGATGCCGATGCACCCGACGCTTCAGGACCGACACCGATGAACCTGTTGACCCCTATCGACGAAGAGGCCGACCTGCGCCGCGTGTTCGGCCGGTTCCCGACCGGCGTCACGGCGCTCTGTGCGATGGACCAGGGCGATCCCGTCGGCATGACGGCGAGCGCGTTCGTCGCCATCTCGATCACGCCGCCCCTCGTCTCGGTCTGCATCAAGCATGGTTCGGCGACCTGGCGGCAATTGCGCGGCTTCGGACGCATCGGCATCTCGTTCCTCGGAGCGAGCCATGCCGCGACGGCGCGTCAACTGGCGAAACCGGGCGGGGATCGCTTCCGGGGGCTCGGATACGAGACGACCGCGGATGGCGCGGTGTTCCTCGCCGAGGCCGTGGCCTGGCTGGAATGTTCGGTCGAGCAGGAGATCGCGGCGGGCGACCATGACATTATCCTGTTCCGGCTCCGCCGTGCCGCGACCGCCGAGGGGATCATGCCGCTGGTCTTTCACTCCAGCGATTTTCACACGCTGACGCCGATCGGATAGCGCCGGGTCGGGGACGCGGCGCAAGGTCGCGCCCCCCGGAAACGATCAACCGTCCTGCGGCATCCCCTGCGGCACGATCGTCTGGATGATGTTCGCGTCGAGCTCCTCGAAGGCGTGGAGGCCGATCGTATCGTACAGCTCCTGCCGGGTCTGCATCCGATCGAGGAAGTTCATCGTCCCGCCGTCGCGCTTGATCGCGGCGTACAACTCCTCCTGCGCCTTGTTCGCGGCGCGCAGCGAGCTGACGGGCCAGATCACCAGCTTGTAGCCCATCGCCTCGAACTCGCTCGCCGTGAAGAACGGCGTCTTGCCGAATTCGGTCATATTGGCGAGCAGCGGCACGTCGGGCATCGCCGCGTGGAACTTCTCGAACATCTCGCGGCTGGTCAGCCCCTCGGGGAAGATCGCGTCGGCGCCCGCCTCGACGTAGAGCTTGGCGCGGTCGATCGCGGCGTCGAAGCCGTCGACGCCGACCGCGTCAGTGCGCGCCACGATCACCATGTCGCGGCGCGCCTTGGCGGCGGCGGCGACCTTGGCGGCCATGTCGGTGGGGCTGACAAGGGCTTTGCCGTTCAGATGCCCGCACTTCTTGGG
The DNA here is from genome assembly GCF_048594985.1 of Sphingomonas sp. Taxonomy (GTDB): domain Bacteria; phylum Pseudomonadota; class Alphaproteobacteria; order Sphingomonadales; family Sphingomonadaceae; genus Sphingomonas_I. The sequence continues at coordinate 6,118 of NZ_JBMDXG010000274.1, forward strand.
CAGGATCTGATCCTCCAGATGCACCGCGCCCGCGCCCGCATCCTCGAAAGTGCGGACCATGTGCATGACGTTCAGCGCCTCGCCATAGCCGGTGTCGCCGTCGACCAGCAGCGGCAGGCCCGAGGCACGGACGATCTGTCGGATGAAGAAAGCGACCTCGTCGACCGTGATGATGCCGAGGTCGGGCAGGCCCATCGACGCGGTCATCGCCGCGCCGGAGAGATACAGCCCGTCGAACCCGGCGTTACGCGCCTGGATCGCCGCCTGCCCGTTGTGCGCGCCGGGCAGCTGATAGATGCCGGGGCGGTTCAGGGCAGCGCGGAAGCGCTTGCCGGCGGATTCGGTGGGGAGGTCGGAGGCGAGGAGGTAGGGCATGGGGTTCCTTGGTGTCTTCTGACCGTTGAAGATCGAGTGGCGCGAAGTTAGCCTCTGTTTTAGGCCGCGTAAGGAGAAGTGACATGCAGCGTCAGGCGCATTCCAAACTCCGCGGTCGTGTTACAATATCGCTGCTGATTGCGGGACTTACTGGAAGCTGCGCGCAACCGCGACCGCGTCTGACGGGAAATGAACGGCAGAGCTGCGTCGCACAAGGAGGCTACGAAAGTCGTGGGCCGTTTGGTTCGCCGTTTTGTCAGTTCAACTACTCCGACGCCGGGAAGGTGTGTTCCGCGAAAGCTGACTGCCAGGGCAAGTGTCTGCTCCCGGTCAGCGGTCCACCGAACAGCCCTGTTCCGCAGCCGGGTGAACGAGCGCAAGGCATGTGTGAGGCGACCCGCTCGACGTTCGGCTGCTACGCTGAAATCGACAATGGCGCAGTCACGAGCGAGGGCTCGATCTGCGTTGACTGATCGAGCCCGGACCAAGCTCACCCTCGCTCCGCCAACGGCACCCACGTCCGATCCTCCGGCCCGACATAGTTTGCGCTCGGGCGGATGATCTTGTTGTCCTCGCGCTGCTCGATGACGTGCGCGGCCCAGCCGCTGGTGCGGGCGATGACGAAGAGCGGTGTGAACATCGCGGTCGGCACGCCCATCATGTGATAGGAGACGGCCGAGAACCAGTCGAGGTTCGGGAACATCTTCTTGGCGTCCATCATCACCGCTTCCAGGCGGTCGGCGATGTCGTACATCTTGGTCGAGCCCGCCTCGTCCGACAGCGTCTTCGCGACGCGCTTGATGACGACGTTGCGCGGGTCGCTGACGGTGTAGACCGGGTGGCCGAAGCCGATCACGACTTCCTTGTTCTCGACGCGGCGGCGGATGTCGGCCTCGGCCTCGTCGGGGTTCTGGTAGCGCTTCTGGATCTCGAACGCGACCTCGTTGGCGCCGCCGTGCTTGGGGCCGCGCAGCGCGCCGATCGCGCCGGTGATGCAGCTGTGCATGTCGCTGCCGGTGCCCGCGATCACGCGCGCGGTGAAGGTGGAGGCGTTGAACTCATGCTCGGCGTAGAGGATCAGGCTAGTGTGCATCGCGCGCACCCAGCTGTCCGACGGCGCGTGCCCGTGGAGCAGGTGGAGGAAATGCGCGCCGATGCTGTCGTCGTCGGTCTCGACGTCGATCTCCCGGCCATTGTGGCTGAGGTGATACCAGTAGAGCAGCATCGAGCCCAATGAGGCCATCAGCCGGTCGGCGATGTCGCGCGCGCCGGGGCCCGCGTGATCGTCCTTTTCCGGCAGCGCGCAGCCCAATGCCGAGACGCCGGTGCGCATCACGTCCATCGGATGCGCACTGGCGGGGATCGCCGCCAGCGCCTCCTTCACCGTGAGCGGCAGCCCGCGCAGGCTGCGCAGCTTCGCCTTGTAGCCGCGAAGCTCGCCCGCATCGGGCAGATGGCCGTGGACGAGCAGATAGGCGATCTCCTCGAACTCCGCGGCCTCCGCGAAGTCGAGAATGTCGTAGCCGCGATAATGGAGGTCGTTGCCGGTTTTGCCGACCGTGCAGAGCGCGGTGTTGCCCGCCGCGACACCCGACAGGGCGACGGACTTCTTGGGCTTGAAGGTGGGGGCGTCGTTCATGGCTTTCCTCTCAGAAACTGTCGGCGGGGACGTGGACGTGACCGTCCATCAGCACCCGCGCGCTGCGGCTCATGACCGCTTTGGTGATAACCCATTGGCCGTCCGCCTGATGCGCCTCGGCACCGACACGCAGCGCGCCGGAAGGATGGCCGAAGCGGATCGATGTCCGCTCGCCGCCCCCCGCCGCCTTGTTGACCAGCGTGCCCGGCACCGCCGCTGCAGCGGCAATGGCGACCGACGCCGTGCCCATCATCGCGTGGTGAAGCTTGCCCATCGACAGCGCGCGGACGAGCAGGTCGATCTCGCCGGCCGCCACATCCCGGCCGCTCGACGTGCGATGGTCGATCGGCGCGGCGACGAAGGCGATGGCCGGTGCGCGCGTCGTCTTGACGATGCCCATCGCCTCCGCGCCGGCCGTGCGCAGCGCCTCGAAGCGGGCGAGCGCGTCCGCGTCGCCGTTGATGGCGTCGCGAAGCTCGGCACCGGTATATCCGAGATCCTCCGCCTCGACGAAGATGGTCGGCACGCCGGCATTGATGAGGGTCGCCCGGATCCTGCCGCCCGGCACCACGGCGTCGTCGACCTCCAGCGTATCGACCGGATGGCCCGTCGGGAACAGCGCGTCCGACGCATCGGCGGGATCGACGAACTCCAGCACGATCTCGGCAGCCGGGAAGGCGACACCGTCGAGCTCGAACTCGCCCGTCTCGATGACCTGCCCATCGGCCACGGGCACATGGGTGACGATCGTCTTGCCGATATTGGCCTGCCAGATACGGACCTTGCACAGCCCGTCGATCGCCCGGGCGGCATCGACATAGCCGGCCTGGATAGCAAAGGCCCCGACCGCGGTGGACAGGTTCCCGCAGTTGCTCGACCAGTCGAGCGCACCGCTGTCGATCGCGATCTGCCCATAGAGGTAATCGACGTCATGGCCCGTCCGCGTCGCCGGAGAAACGATCACGCATTTGGACGTGCTGGACGTCGCCCCGCCCATCCCGTCGATATGCGCGCCATACGGGTCGGGGCTGCCGATCACGCGGCGGAACAGCCGGTCGCGCGCCTCGCCCGGCGTCCGCGCGCGCTCGGGGAGGTCTTCGAGCCGGAAGAACACGCCCTTGCTGGTGCCGCCACGCATATAGGTGGCCGGGATGCGGATCTGCGGCGTCACGCCGCCGCACTCGACGCAAGGAAATCCTGCGCGAAGCGTTGCAGCACCCCGCCCGCCTCGTAGATCGACACCTCTTCGGCGGTGTCGAGGCGGCACAATACCGGCACCTCTTCGGCCAATCCGTCACGCCGCCGGATCACCAGCAGCAATTCGGCGCTGGCATCCGGGATACCCGACACGTCGAACGTCTCGGTGCCGTCGAGCTTCAGCCCCAGGCGGGTCGTGCCGTGCATGAACTCCAGCGGCAGCACGCCCATCCCGTCGATATGCGCGCCATACGGGTCGGGGCTGCCGATCACGCGGCGGAAC
>NZ_JBMDXG010000275.1:0-16811 GCF_048594985.1 Sphingomonas sp.
TGGCGGCGGCGCTGCAGGACCAGCGCCGCGCGATCGTGCTGGGCGAGCGCAGCTTCGGCAAGGGATCGGTCCAGACCGTGCTTCCGCTGAGCGACACGACCGCGCTGCGCCTCACCACCGCGCGCTATTACACGCCGTCGGGGCGTTCGGTGCAGGAAGGCGGGGTCGAGCCCGACATCGTCGTGCCGCAATTGTCGGACCCAGATTACAAGGCGCGGCCGCGCCTGCGCGAGGCTGATCTCCGCCGCCACCTGCTCAACCAGGCGAAGGTCGACAACAGCGTGCTGGAAAACGACACCACGCCCGATCCGCGCTTCGCCGCCACACCCGAGACGCTCAAGAAAGCGGGCGTCACCGACTTCCAGCTCGACTATGCGGTCAAGACCGTGTCGCGGCTGGCGACACCTGCGGTCCAGACCGCGTTGGCGGGGGCGGGAAGCCCCCGCGCCGGCCGCCGCTGATGCTCGCACCTGCCCGGTTCCTGGCACTGGCGCTGCCCGCTTTGCTGATGGCGGGCGCGCTCGGCTCGCAATATCTGGGCGGGCTCGCGCCATGCGAGATGTGCCTGTGGCAGCGCTGGCCGCATTATGCGGCGATCGTGGCCGCGCTGCTGGCGATTGCGACGCGGCGCAGCCCTGCGTCCCGCCCGCTGACCCTTCTCGCCGGCCTGTTGATCCTCGCAAGCGGCTTGCTCGGGGGCTTCCACGCAGGCGTCGAATATGGCTGGTGGAAGGGGCCGCAACATTGCACCGGCGTGCTGACCGGCGGCGGCGGCGATCTGCTGCGCCAGATCATGGCCGCGCCGATCGTCCGCTGCGACGTGCCGCAATGGACGCTGGCGGGGGTCAGCCTTGCCGGGTGGAACTTCCTCTTTTCGGTCGCCGGCGGTATTGCCGTGCTGGTGCTATGCCTGAAGCCGGTCCGCTGATCCCCGCCGATGCCGCCGCGCGCGCGGCGATGCTGCGCGTCGATCAGGCGGGCGAATTCGGCGCAATCCGGATCTATGCCGGCCAACTTGCCGTGATGGGCAATCGCCACCCCGCCGCGCGCGAGATCGCGCACATGGCGGAGCAGGAGGCGCGCCATCGCGCCAGGTTCGACGCAATGATGGCCGCGCGGGGGGTGCGCCCCACGCTGCTGGCGCCGCTGTGGAACGTCGCGGGCTTCGCGCTCGGCGCAGCGACCGCGCTGATCGGGCCGAAGGCGGCGATGGCCTGCACCGCGGCGGTCGAGACCGAAATCGACGAGCATAATGGCGTGCAGCTCGACCGGCTGGGCGGCGGCGATCCCGAGCTGAGCGAGGTCATTGCCGAATTTCGTGCCGAGGAGGTCGAGCATCGCGACACCGCGCTTGCGGCGGGCGCCGAGCAGGCCCCGGCCTATCCGCTGCTATTCGCGGCGATCCGGCTCGGCTGCCGCGCGGCGATCCGTCTGTCCGAACGGATATGATAGGCATGCGGCGCGTTCGGGCCCGAAAGGAGATCATATGATGATGACGCGCGCGATGCTGGCCGCCGCCGCCGGGGCGGTGTTTTCGCTGGCCCCCACCTCCCCGGTTGCCGCGCAGGCCGGCGGCAGCGCGCTGATCGTGTACGGCAATGATCGCTGCCCGCCCAACACGGTCTGCGTCCGCGCGCCCGAGAGCGAGCGCTATCGCATCCCCAAGACGATGCGCTCCAGCACGCTCGCACCCAAGGACCAGCCCTGGTCGCAACGGTCGAAGAGCGTGGCGAATGCGGGCGCGGCGACCGGCACCGGAAGCTGCAGCGCGGTCGGCGCGGGCGGGTTCACCGGCTGCTGGAAGCAGGACATGCAGGCGGCACGCGCCGAACGGACGGGCGACGCCAACGAGGCCGCCCAGTCGCCCGAGCCGCGCTGACGATCGTTCAGCCGGCGCTCATCGCGGCGCGGAGATGACAGGCTATGAAGTTGTTCGCTCCGATCGGCTTGATGCTGGCCTTGGCCGCGCCCTCTGCCCTCGCGCAGCAGGGCAAGCCGGAGGAGCGAATCTCCACCCTGTTGGTGTTCGGCGACGACCCCTGCCCCAAATCGTCCGCCGAGGAGGTCGTGGTGTGCGCGCGTCAGCCCGAAAGCGAGCGCTACCGCATCCCCAAGAAACTGCGCAAACAGGACTATAACGAAGCCCGCGACGGCAGCTGGGCGGGGACGGCGCGCGTGCTGGAGATGGTCAGCCGCCAGGGCCTGCCCAACAGCTGCTCGCCGATCGGCAGCTACGGTTTTTCGGGATGCTTCGCGCAGTTCCTCGCCACGAACCGCCGATAGCGCGGCATATCCTTGACAGTCGGGCGATTCCCTCCTAGCTGGCGCGCTTTCGCGGGCCCCTTTGCGGGATGGCCCACGATCCGGAATCGAAAGTAGAGAGAGCCATGTTCGCAATCGTGCGCACGGGCGGCAAGCAATATCGCGTCGCCGCCGGAGACAAGATCGTCGTCGAGAAGCTGGACGGGGACGCCGGTTCCTCGATCACGCTGGGTGACGTCCTGCTCGCGGGCGACGGCGCGGACCTCAAGTCGGTCGACGGCCTGACCGTCTCGGCCGAGATCGTGGCGCAGGGCCGCGGCGACAAGGTGATCGTGTTCAAGAAGCGCCGTCGCCACAATTATCGCCGCCGGAACGGCCACCGCCAGTATCACACCGTCCTGAAGATCACCGCGATCGGCGATCACAAGGAAGAGAAGAAGGCCAAGGCCACCCCCGATGCCGCCCCGGCGGCTGCCGAAGCGTAAGGAGCGACTGAGCAATGGCACATAAGAAAGCAGGCGGCTCATCGCGCAACGGTCGCGATTCGGCCGGTCGTCGTCTCGGCGTGAAGAAGTTCGGTGGCGAAAGCGTTATCGGCGGCAACATCATCATCCGCCAGCGCGGGACGAAGGTCTATCCGGGCACGAATGTCGGCATGGGCAAGGATCACACCCTGTTCGCGCTCGGCGAAGGCCGCGTGGCGTTCCACACGGGCAAGCTCGGCCGCTCGTACGTCAGCGTGATTACCGCGGCCGCGGCCGAATAACGGGCGAACGCATTTGCGGGTCGTCCAGTGGGCGACCCGAGGTCCGGATCAGCCGGACCGTCAGGGAGACGGGTCGCCCCCCGTCTCCTTTTTCGTATCTCCCTGACTCAATCGACCTGTCGCCGGGGCGTCATGCTTCGCTGGCAGGGGACCGCCCCAGGGAGAAGGTTCATGTTCGCAGTCACCGAACGCCTCCTGCTCAGGCCCGGCTGGGCCGAGGACGCGACGGCGCTCGCCCGCGCGATCGGCGACGCGCGCATCGTCCGCAATCTTTCGCGCGCCCCCTTCCCTTATTCGGTTCGCGATGCGGAGGCGTTCCTGGCGCATGCCTGCGATCCGCTGCGTCCCGCCTTCCTGATCTTCCGCCGCGATACGATGGACCTGGTCGGGGGCATCGGCCTGCACGGCGAGGAGCAGGCGGAGCTCGGCTACTGGATCGCGCGGGCGCATCAGGGCCGGGGCTATGCCACCGAAGCCGGCTGCGCGATCGTCGGGCTGGCCGACGCCAGCCTGCGCCTGCCCCGGCTGGTCGCGAGCCATGCGCTCGACAATCCGGCCTCCGGCCGCGTGCTGACGAAGCTTGGCTTCCACCCCTCCGGGCGGATCGGCATGCTGCACAGTCTGGGTCGCGGCTGCGAGATGCCGGTGCGCCTGTTCGCGCGTGACCGCGCCGAACAGGCCCCGGCGCTTGCGGCCTGATCGAACGATAGAGTGACGATAAAAGCACAGGGAATAAGCCTGAATAGTTAATTGGTCTCTCTTATAGTTAAGTGGATTACTTCAGGCTCGCTTTCCCAACCGACTAGACTATTGGCGCCCGAAGTCCTCCCGACATGTGGCAGGACTTCGGGAGCCAGTAGTATATGCGTAAGATCATCATTGCCGCGGCGCTGGCCGCGATGGGTCTGGCGGCGGGCAGCGCGTCGGCCACCGGCGGGTACCGCTACGAGCAGGCCGGCACGCTCAATGCCGCGCGCTACGAATTTTTCGCGGCGGGCGACGGCGATCTCACCGTCTACACGATGAACGGGACCGGCTCCTATCTGTCGAAGCTGGGCGTCAAGGTTAACGGGCAGACGATCACCAGCGGCATCCTGCCGACGGGTTCGCAGATCTTCGTCCCGACCAATGTGGGCCGCGTGACCGCGGGCGACCTGATCGAATTCTTCATCGATACCTATGATCGCGATCCGGCCGAGACCTATCTCGGCACCTATCATTCCAACGTCGCCTATAACGCCGACGGCCTGCAGCACGTCTTCGCGAGCGAGCACCCCGATGAATGGTGGATCGGCGTGCCGACCGGCACCTTCTTCGGGTTCGAGGATACCACCGCGGGCGATTCGCGCGGCGACCTCAACTATAACGACTATGCCTTCGTCGTGCCGGGCCTGACCCAGACTCGGCCGGTCGGCGGCGCTCCCGAAGCTGGCGTCCCCTCGCCCGCCCCCGAACCGGCCACTTGGGCGACCATGCTGATCGGCTTCGGCGCGAGCGGCGCTGCCCTGCGCGCGCGCAAGCGTGCGCGCGCCATCGCGGCCTGACCCTTCGCATCGGCGCGCGCCTGCGCTAGGCCGCGCCGATGCATTTCCTCGACCAAGCCAAGATCTTCGTGAAGTCCGGCGCCGGCGGCGCCGGCGCGGTTTCCTTCCGCCGCGAAAAGTTCATCGAATATGGCGGCCCCGACGGCGGCAATGGCGGCAAAGGCGGCGACATCGTCTTCGAAGCCGTCGGCGGCCTCAATACGCTGATCGATTTCCGCTACACCCAGCATTTCAAGGCCGAGCGCGGCCATGGCGGCTCGGGCAGCAACTGCACCGGCGCCGGCGGCGAGGATCTGGTCATCAAGGTTCCGGTCGGCACGCAGATCCTGGCCGACGACGAGGAGCGTTCGCTGCTGGCGGACCTTACCCGCGTCGGCGAGCGCGTCCTGTTCCTCAGGGGCGGTGACGGCGGGCGCGGCAATGCCAGCTACAAGACATCGACCAACCGCGCGCCCCGCCAGCACACACCCGGCTGGCCCGCGCAGGAAATGTCGGTGTGGCTGCGGCTGAAGCTGCTTGCCGATGCCGGCCTGGTCGGGCTTCCCAACGCCGGAAAGTCGACTTTCATCAACGCCGTCACCAATGCGCAGGCCAAGGTCGGCGCTTACGCCTTCACCACCACCCGTCCGCAACTCGGCGTCGTGCGCCATCATGCGCGCGAGTTCGTCGTCGCGGACATTCCGGGCCTGATCGAGGGCGCGGCCGAGGGCGCCGGGATCGGCGATCGATTCCTGGGCCATATCGAACGCTGCCGCGTGCTGCTGCACCTCGTGGACGCCAATGACGAGGATGTCGCAACCAGCTACCGGATCGTCCGCGACGAGCTGGACGCCTATGGCGCGGGGCTGACCGACAAGCCGGTGGTGGTCGCGCTCAACAAGATCGACACGCTCGACGACGAGCTGATCGCCGCGCTGATGGCCGAATTGGAAGAGGCAAGCGGCGCGGAGGTGTTCGCTCTGTCGGGTGCCGCCGGCATCGGCCTCGATCCCATTCTCGACCGTCTGCTGGAAGCGATCGGCCCCGAGGGGACGCCCGTCGACGAGACGGATGAGGGCGAGGACCCGATAGAATGGTCGCCGCTCTGACCGCAGCGGCGGATGCCGCGCTCTTCCCGCCTGCCACCTGCCCCAGGCTGATCTTCAAGATCGGCTCGGAGCTGCTCGTCGATCCCTACGGCGCGGTCCGCCGCGAGTGGCTGGACGGGATTGCGGCCGACATCGCCGCGCGGATGGCGGCGGGCCAGCAGGTCGCGGTCGTTTCCTCAGGCGCGATCGCGCTTGGCGCGCGCCGGCTCGGCCTGGCGAAGGGCGGCCGCGCGAGCCTGGAGGACGCGCAGGCCGCCGCCGCGACCGGGCAGATCGCGCTCAGCCAGGTGTGGGCGGAGGTGCTCGGCCGACGCGGCCTCACCGCCGCGCAGATGCTCGTGACGCTCGACGATCTCGAGGATCGCCGCCGCTACCTCAATGCCGCCGCCACGCTCAACCGGCTGCTCGGGCTCGGCGTGGTGCCCGTCCTCAATGAGAACGATTCGGTCGCGACCGAGGAAATCCGGTTCGGCGACAATGACCGGCTGGCCGCGCGCGTGGCGCAGGCGGCCGGCGCGCAGGGCGTGGTGCTGCTGTCCGACATCGACGGGCTCTACGATCGTAACCCCGCACTTGCCGGCGCGGTCCACATGCCCCGGATCGAGCGGATCGATGAAGCGATCGAGGCGATGGCCGACGCCGGATCGGCCTCCGGCATGGGCTCGGGAGGTATGGTATCGAAGATCGAGGCGGCACGCATCGCCAACGCCGCCGGCGCGCATCTCGCCATCGCCAGCGGCCGCATCGCCCGCCCCTTGTCGGCGGATGCCCGCCACAGCCTGTTCGTCGCGGGCCGCGCCGCGCGCGCGCGCAAGGTGTGGCTGGCGGGCGGACTGACCGCGCGCGGCACGATCCATATCGATGCCGGCGCGGCCGAGGCATTACGCGCCGGGCGCAGCCTGCTCGCCGCCGGCGCGACCCGGATCGAGGGCGGCTTCCGGCGCGGCGACCTGGTGACCATCGTCGGGCCCGATACGCGGCGGCTGGCGCGTGGCCTCGCCGAATATGACCATGACGAGGCCGCCCGGATCGCGGGCACACGGAGCGAGGGGCACGCCGCGATCCTCGGCTATGCGCCGCGTGCCGCGTTGGTCCATCGCAACCATATGGCCCTGCTGTGAAGCTCGCGGTCACGGGCGCGACCGGCTTCGTCGGGTCGCACCTGATCGAGCGCGCGGTCGCCGCCGGCCACACGGTGCGCGCGCTGACCCGCCGGACGCAGCCCGTCAGCGATGACGTTACCTGGATAGAAGGTGCACTCGACCTTCCTGACAGCCTGTCCCGGCTGGTCGAGGGGTGCGACGCTGTGATCCATGTCGCGGGCGTCATCAACGGCGATCGCGAGGCGTTCCGGCTCGGCAATCTGGTCGGAACCGAACATATGCTCGACGCCGCCTCGCGCGGGGGCGTCACCCGCTTCGTCCATATATCGTCGCTCGCCGCGCGCGAGCCGGCGCTCTCCGCCTACGGCTGGTCGAAGGCCGAATCGGAGGAGCCGGTGATGGCAGCCGGCGGCGACTGGACCATCATCCGCCCCCCCGCCGTCTACGGGCCGCGCGACCGCGAGATGCTCGAACTGTTTCGTTTCGCCGCGCGGCGGGTGGTGCCGCTGCCGCCGGGCGGCAGGCTATCGCTGATCCACGCCGCCGACCTGTCCGACCTGATCCTCGCCTGCCTCGACCGGCCTGAAAGCCACGGCCGCACGTTCGAACCGGACGACGGCACGCCGGGCGGCTGGGGTACGGCCGAATTGGCCCGCGCCATCGGCGTCGCGGTCGGGCGGCGCGTGCTGCCGCTGCCGCTGCCGCGCGCGCTGCTGATCGGGGCGAGCGCGGCGGACCGGCTGGTGCGCGGGCGGCGCGCCAAGCTGACGCGTGATCGCGTCAATTATTTCACCCATCCCGATTGGACCGCCGCCGCGCACGCTTCTCCCCCAGCCTCGTTGTGGCGCCCCCGTGTCCCCACGCCAGACGGGCTCGCCGCCACCGCGCGCTGGTATCGTGCCCACGGCTGGCTCTGAACCGCCGCATCCCCGCCGCAATCGCTTGGCAACGTCCCGCCACCTTCCGTAAAGGCGCCTTCCATGAGCCAGCATCCTGAGATTTTCGACCGCGTCGCCGAACAGATCGAACCCTTCAACAAGAAGGGCGTCGCGCTGACCGACGCCACCTCCTTCGCGGGCGACCTGGAATGGGACAGCCTGACCGTGATGGATTTCGTGGCGGCGATCGAGGACGAGTTCGACATCCTCATCACCATGAACATGCAGGCGGAGATCGAGACGGTCGGCCAGCTCGTCGCCACCATCGCCAAGCTGAAGGCTGCCGGCTGATGACCGACGCGATCGACACGCCCGAGGACGTGATGCTGGCCGACCTGCCGAGTCCCGCCGGCGCGCATGACCTCTTCGCCAAGTTCCGCCCGCTCATCCGCGAGCGCGAGGCGTTGCTCGCGACGGGTGTGCGGGATCCCTTCGCGATCGTGATGGACGAGGTGAAGTCGCCCACGCTCGCCATGATCCAGGGACGCGAGACGATCCTGCTCGGCACCTACAATTACATGGGCATGACCTTCGATCCCGACGTCATCGCGGCGGGCAAGGACGCGCTCGACCGCTTCGGATCGGGCACGACCGGCAGCCGCGTGCTCAACGGCACCTATCAAGGCCACAAAGCGTGCGAGGATGCGCTCAAGGAGTTTTACGGGACCGAGCACGCGATTGTTTTTTCGACCGGTTACCAGGCCAATCTCGGCGTGATCTCCACGCTGGCGGGCAAGGGCGACTACATCATCCTCGACGCCGACAGCCACGCCTCAATCTATGACGGCTGCTGGCTCGGCAATGCGGAGATCGTCCGCTTCCGCCACAACAGCGTCGAGGATCTCGACAAGCGGCTCGGCCGCCTGCCCAAGGATGCGGGCAAGCTCGTCGTGCTGGAAGGCGTCTATTCGATGTTCGGCGACATTGCGCCGTTGCCCGAAATGGTCGCGGTCGCGAAGAAGCATGGCGCGATGATCCTCTGCGACGAAGCGCATGGCATGGGCTTCTTCGGGCCCAACGGGCGCGGCGTCTATGAGGAGCTGGGCTGCGAGAAGGATATCGACTTCGTGGTCGGCACCTTCTCCAAGTCGGTCGGCACGGTCGGCGGTTTCTGCGTGTCCAACCACCCGGATTTCGAGGTGCTGCGCCTGGTCTGCCGCCCCTACGTCTTCACCGCCTCGCTGCCGCCGAGCGTGGTCGCCACCGCCGCCGCCTCGATCCGCAAGCTGATGCACGCGCACGACAAGCGCGCGCACCTGTGGAAGAATTCGCGCCGCCTGCACCAGGGCCTGCGCGACTTGGGCTACTCGATCGCGACCGAGATGGCACAGTCGGCGATCATCGCGGTGATGCTGCCCGATCAGGAAAGCGCGGTCGCCCTGTGGCAGGCGCTGCTCGAAAACGGCCTCTACGTGAACCTCGCCCGCCCGCCCGCGACGCCCGCCGGCACGTTTCTGCTGCGCTGTTCGCTCTGCGCGTCGCATACGGATGAACAGGTCGGCCAGATTCTGGACATCTTCGCGCGCTCGGGCCGCGCGGTGGGCTGCATCGCCTAAGTCGCTCCGTTTCGGACCTTTCCGTAATATCGGGCCCGCGCTATCGTTCGCGGAGCGATGGACGATGCCCTGCTTGTGGCGGCCAAGGGCCGGAACGCGACGCGCGCGAAGCTGCTTGTCGCCACGGTGGCGTTGGTCGCGACGATTCTCGTCGCAGTGCTGCTCGTGCTGGTTCAGCGTTCGAATGCCGAGCGCGACGCCGCGCTGGCGCGCAAGCAGCACAGCTTCTCCGTCGTCCTGCTCGCCCATGATGCCGACGGCGCGCTCGCCCGGGCGGAGGCGGCACTCGGCCGCTTCGTGATCGATGCCGATCGCCGCACCGGCACGTCCTATTATGATGCATGGCGGCAGGCGGGGCGGCTGCTCGACGAGCTCGATCTGCTGATCCGCGCCGATCCGGTGCAGGCACAGCGGATGCGGCTGCTCCACGCGCTTTATCTGAAGCGCGGCGAAGAACTGGGGCTGGCCGCCACCCGCGCCAATTACCGGCAGGGCTGGCCGGCCTTGTCCTTGTTCGCGCGCGCCGGCCAGTCGGACACGCTGCCGCGCATCAGCCGGACGCTGCGCGCCGTTGCCGAGGCGGAGCGCGCGCTGCTCGACGAGCGGTCGAGCGTCGCCGCCGCCTCGACCGCGCACGCAAACAATCTTGCCACATTGTTGTCGGTCGTCGGCGGCCTGCTCGCGCTCTCCGTGATCGCGCTCGCCTGGCTCGTCATGTCGACCTTGTCGGAGAAGCGGATCGCGCACGAGGCTGCCGAAATCGAGGCCGACCGCGCCGCCGCGCTGGAACATGCCGTGGCTGAGCGCACCGCTGCGCTGAGCGACGCCAATAGCCGGCTGATCGAGGAGGCACGCACGCGTGAGGCCGCGGAGAGCAAGCTGCGGCAGGTGCAGAAGATGGATGCCGTCGGGCAGTTGACCGGCGGCATCGCGCACGACTTCAACAACATGCTCGCGGTGGTGCTGGGGGGCCTGGAAATGGCCAAGCGGCGCGTCGAGGAGCAGGCGCAGGAGGCAGGACGCCACATCGATAGCGCGATGGAGGGGGCGACGCGCGCCGCCGCGCTGACCCGACGGTTACTGACGTTCGCCCGCGCCGATCCGCTGCTGCCCGCGGCGGTCGATCCGGGCCGGCTGCTGCGCGACATGTCCGACCTGATTGACCGGACGATCGGCGAGCGGATCGAGGTGCGCATCCTCTGCGCGGCTGACGTCTGGCCGGTGTGGGTCGATGCCTATGCCCTCGAAAATGCGATCCTCAACCTCGCGGTCAATGCCCGTGACGCGATGGAGGGCGTCGGCCGGCTGGAGATGAGCGCCACGAACGCGACGCTCGGCGCGGACGAAGTCGGCACGCTCCCGCCGGGCGACTATATCCGCATCGCGGTCAGCGACAACGGATCGGGGATGGACCGGGCGACACTCGAACGCGTGTTCGAACCATTCTTCACCACCAAACCGGTCGGCCAGGGCACGGGCCTCGGCCTCAGCCAGATACTCGGCTTCACACGGCAGTCGCGAGGCGACGTGGCGATCGCCTCCACTGTCGGCCAGGGCACAACGGTTTCTGTCTACCTGCCGCGCCATATTGGCGCGGGGGAGCGCAAGCCCGATCCCGTCCCGCATCCGGTCGCGATGCAGCCCCTTCCGGCGTTCGGCGGCACCATCCTGGTGGTCGAGGACGATGCGCGCGTGCGGATCGCCACCGGCGAAGCGTTGAGCGAGCTGGGCTATCCCCATGTCCTGTGCGGATCGGCGGCCGAGGCGATCAAGCGCCTTCAAGCGGGCGAGCAGCACGCGCTGTTGATGACGGATGTCGTCATGCCCAACATGACCGGGCCCGAACTGGTGCGGTCGGTCCGCATCAGCCATCCCGACATGCCCGTCCTGTTCGTGACCGGCTATGTCGGCGAAGCGGGCGAGGCCGATACCTTCAAGGGTGCGGCGGTGCTGCGCAAACCCTACACGCTACGCGCACTGGCAGACACCCTCGCCCGGCTGTCGCATCCCGACGATCCCGCCACGCACCGCGCCGCCTGAGAGACGCCGCTGGCGAAAGCGTACGCCGCGCGTGACACCGTAACTAACGTCCGGTCTGCGCGCGATGCAGCAGCTTCTGGTCCGCCAGCACCAATGCCATCATCGCCTCGACCACCGGCGCGCCGCGGATGCCGACGCACGGGTCGTGCCGCCCTTTCGTGCGGATTTCCGCAGCCTCGCCTTCGCGCGTCACCGTCTCGACCGGCGTGAGGATCGAGCTGGTCGGCTTGAACGCGACGCGCAGCCGCACCGGCTGCCCGGTCGAGATACCGCCCGCGATGCCGCCCGCATGGTTGGCGAGGAAGGCGGGACCGTCGTCGCCCGGCCGCATCGGATCGGCATTTGCCTCGCCGGAAAGCGCCGCCGCCGCGAATCCATCACCGATCTCGACACCTTTCACCGCGTTGATCGACATGGCCGCCGCTGCGAGCTCGCTGTCGAGCTTGGCGTAAAGCGGCGCGCCCCACCCCGCCGGGACGCCCGTCGCCTCGCAGGCAATCACCGCGCCGAGCGACGATCCCGCCTTGCGCGCATCGTCCACCAGCGCCTCCCAGCGCGCCGCAGCGACGGCATCTGGGCAGAAGAAGGGATTGGCGTCGATCTGGCTCCCATCGAACGCCGCCGGATCGATCGCATCGCCGCCGATCGCCTCAACCCATGCCCGGATCGACACTTCGGGGATCACCAGCCGCGCGACCGCGCCCGCCGCCACGCGCGCCGCCGTCTCGCGTGCCGAGGATCGGCCGCCGCCGCGATAGTCGCGAAAGCCGTATTTGGCGTCATACGCATAGTCGGCATGACCGGGGCGATAGGCCTTCGCCACCTCCGAATAATCTTTCGAGCGCTGGTCGACATTCTCGATCATCAGGCTGATCGGCGTGCCGGTCGTGCGCCCGTCGAACACGCCCGACAGGATACGGACCTGATCGGGCTCCTGCCGCTGCGTGGTGAAGCGCGACGTGCCCGGCCGGCGCTTGTCGAGGAAGGGCTGGATGTCGGCCTCGCTCAGGGGCAGGCTTGGCGGGCAGCCGTCGATGACCACGCCGAGGGCCGGCCCGTGGCTCTCGCCCCAGGTTGTGAAGCGGAACACCCGTCCGAAGCTGTTGTAACTCATTCCTGCATCCCCAGCCGGGCGAAGGCCGGCGCATGATCCGCGCGGCCGCGCTCACCGCACGGCACCAGCCCGCCCTGGAGCGCCGCCGCCAGCAGCGCATCGCCCGCATAAGGCGACGCATAATCGTGCGCCAGGTCGGCGGCAAAACCGAACCGGCCATAGAAATCGGGATCGCCGAGCGCGAAGCACAAGACCACGCCGGCCTGCTCCAGCCGGTCGAGCCCCGCGCGGATCAGCGCCTCCGCCACGCCCTGACGGCGATAGGCGGGGGCCACGGCAACGGGCGCGAGCGCGACGGCGGGCACGGGCTTTTGGCCGACCGTCACATCCATCCGGCTGAACGCGACCATGCCCGTCAGCGCGCCCGTCTCCTCATCCTCGGCGACGAGCGTCAGCACCATGTCGCCGTCGATGCAGAGGTCGCGGACCAGCGCCGCCTCGTCCGCCCGCGGGAACACGGCGCGGAGCAGCGCGTCCATCGGCGCCACGTCGCTGGCGCCGGCCGGGCGGATGACGATGACGGCGCCCATGGCGGTCAGGCGAGCGCGATGTCGGGCGCGTCCTCCGCCTTCATCCCGATGACGTTGTAGCCCGCATCGACATGGTGGATTTCGCCTGTCACCCCGCTAGCGAGGTCGGACAGCAGGTACAGCCCCGCGCCGCCGACATCCTCGATCGTGACGGTGCGGCGCATCGGCGAGTTGAGCTCGTTCCACTTGAGGATGTAGTTGAAGTCGCCGATGCCGCGCGCCGCCAGCGTCTGGATCGGCCCCGCGGACACCGCATTGATGCGGATATTTTCCGGCCCCAGATCGACCGCGAGATATTTCACGCTGGTCTCCAGCGCCGCCTTGGCGACGCCCATGACGTTGTAATGCGGGATCACCTTCTCGGCGCCGTAATAGGTCAGCGTCAGGATCGATCCGCCGTTCGGCATCAGCGCGCGCGCGCGCTTGGCGACCGCGACCAGCGAGTAGGCCGAGACGTTCATCGTCATCAGGAAGTTGTCGAGCGTGGTGTCGTAATAACGACCGCGCAGCTGCGACTTGTCGGAAAAGCCGATGGCGTGGACCACGAAATCGATCGTCGGCCATTCCTGCTTCAGCGCGTCGAAGGTCGCGTCGAGCGCCGCCATGTCGGCCACGTCGCAATTGAACAGGCGCGCGACTCCCAGTTGCTCCGCCAGCGGGCGGACACGCTTCTCCATCGCCTCGCCCTGATAGCTGAAGGCGAGCTCCGCGCCCGCTTCGCTCAGCTTCTTCGCGATACCCCAGGCAAGCGACTTGTCATTGGCGAGGCCCATGATGAGCCCCCGCTTGCCTTGCATCAGCCCGGCCATCATTCCTCCGTCCGAACGTCCCTGTCGGCGTCCCTTACGCGCTGACGCGGGGTTTCCGCCAGTGCCGCGTTCAGATGCGCGCCCACCACCAGCCCGAAGCCGACCAGCCAGAAGAAGAGCAAGGTCACGATCACGCCCGCCAGGCTCCCATAGGTCCGGCCATATCCACCGAGCGCCGCGAGCACGCGCGGCAGCGCCAGTGCGGTCATCACCCACCAGAACGTGGTGAAGGCCGCACCCGGCCATTTGGGGCAGCGGCTCCAGCGATATTTGCTGGGCATCAGCGTGTAGAACACGATGTAGAGCGAGACGAACAAGGCCGCGCCGGGGGCGAGCCGCGACCAGCCGATCCAGCCCAGCACCTCGTCCGAAACGGGGATCAGCCGCGTCACCACCTCCTCGATCCCGATCAGCAGCAGCTGGAGGCTGAACGCGGTCAGCATCAGCATGATCGATCCGATCACGATTGCGCCCGACAGCAGCCGGTAATGCCAGAAGGGCTTGGTGAAGGTCAGCCCATAGGCGCGGCGGAGGATGTCGCGGATCGTCTCGATGAAGCTGCCCGTGGTCCACAGACCCACCAGCGCGCCGAGCCACAGGAGCGAGCCGGTGCGCTGCGCCAGCACGTCGGCGATCGGCTGGCGCACCAGTTCGCGGACCGACAGGGGCACGGTACGCAGGAAGCCGGCGATCGCCATGTCGGTATCGGTCCCGCGTCCGACGAAATTGGCGAGCGCCGCGACCACGATGAAGAAGGGGAAAAGCGAGACGAGCGCGAGATAGGCGAGGTTGCCGGCATGGATGAAGCCGTCGGAATAGACGCCGATCGCGACGCGCTTGACGATCTCCCACGCCCATTGCCAGCGCGGGATGCGACTGAGCGCGTGCGGATTGCCGTGATCGGCGCGCTGCTCAGGCGACTCCGGTGAAATCTTCTGCAAAGCTGAGGTTCGGGCCGCGCCGACCTAGACGCCCAGCGCCGCGCGCGGGTTGCGCTCGCGATCCGTTGTCCATCCGGCCACGAACTCGCGCAAGGCGGCGTCGTCGGCCGGCAGATCGACGATCAAAGTGACGAGCTGGTCGCCGCGCGTCCCGTCGCGGCGGTGGAAACCCCGCCCCTTCAGGCGCAGCACCTTGCCCGACGAAGAGCCCGGCGGCACCGTCAACATCACCGCGCCCTCGACCGTGGGCACCTTGACCTTGCCGCCCGTCACCGCTTCGTCCAGCCGGATCGGCAGATCGAGCCGCACATCGTCGCCGTCGCGCGTGAAGAAGCGGTGCGGCTTGACCTCGACCGTGACCATCGCGTCGCCCGGTCCGCCCGCACCGGGCTCGCCCTGCCCAGCCAGCCGGAGGGGGGTGCCCGCCACCGCATCGGCCGTGATCTTCAAATCGATCGTCTTGCCCGACGAAAGCGCGATGCGCTGCGGCTTGAGCGCGGCCGCATCCTCGAACTCGACGCCAAGGCGATAGGCGACATCGGTGCCTTTCTGCGGCCGCGCGCGCGCGCCAAAGCCTCCGAACCCGCCGAAGCCCGTGCCGCGCGACTTGGCACCGCCGGCCGCACCGCCGCTGAACAGCCCCTCGAAGATCTCGCTGAAATCCGCGCCCGCCGCATCGCCGAACTCGAACCCGCCGCCCGGCGCGCCACGCGTCGCGCGAAAGCCGCCGCCTCCGCCGCCGGGGCCTGCGCCGAACCCGAACGGCGCCTTCGGATTGCCCTGCTCGTCGATCTCGCCGCGATCATATTGCGCGCGCTTGTTCTTGTCGGACAGCAGGTCATACGCCGCCGTCACCTGCGAAAAGCGCTCGGCGGCCTTGGGGTTGTCGGCGTTGCGGTCGGGGTGCAGCTCCTTGGCGAGCTTGCGATAGGCCTTCTTGATCGCGGCTTCGTCCGCGTTCCGGGCCACCCCCAGGGTCGTGTAGAGATCGGCCATCTGTACTCCTTGCCGGTCATGTGCGGAGGAGCGCGCGTTTCGACAAGGGGAAAGTGGCACAAAGCGCGCACGGCGGCGTTCTCCGGCGCGATCGTCCCTCCGTTCCGGAACCGCCCATGAAGCCCTATCCCTGTCCCAATTGCGGGCGGCCCACCCATTTCGAGGTGCGCGTCTGCCCGAACTGCGCCTTCACGCTCGGCTATGACCCGCAAAGCGACAGCCTGCTGTTCCTGGGCGACGGCGCCACGACCTGGCGCGACGCCGGCGGGACGCCGCACGACGTGGTCGTGTGCGGCAACAACAATGATTATCAGATCTGCAACTGGCTGGTGCCGGCGGTGGGCGACCAACCGCTCTGTCTCGCCTGTCGGCACAACCGCACCATTCCCGATCTGACCAGCCCGACGGTGCCCGAACGCTGGGCGCGGATCGAGGCGGCGAAGCGGCGCCTGTTCCACACACTGCTCCACCTCAACCTGCCGATCGAGACGCAGGCGGAGGCGGAAGCGAATGGCACCACCCCCGGCCTGACCTTCGACTTCCTCTACGATCCGGTGGGGGAGGAAACCGGCACCGTCCAGATCACGACGGGTCACGAAAACGGCCTCATCACGCTCAACCTGCTCGAGGCGGACGACGTCCAGCGCGAGCGGATGCGGACCCGGCTCGGCGAGCCCTATCGCACGATCCTCGGCCATTTCCGGCACGAAGTCGGCCATTATTATTTCGCGCGGCTGATCGAGGACACCGACGAGGTCGAGAATTTCCGCCGCCTCTTCGGCGACGAGCGGATCAGCTACGAGGACGCCAAGTCGCAGCATTATGGCGACGGCAGTGGCGGCTGGTCGACCGATTACGTCTCGGCCTATGCGACGATGCATCCGTGGGAGGATTTCGCCGAGACCTTCGCCCACCTGATGCACATCGTCGACGCGCTGGCGACGATCGGCGGCTTCGGCATGCGGATGACCGAATGGCCGGGGCATGAGGATCAGCCGGCGGTCGATTTCGATCCCTATCAGGCGGAAACCGGCCAGCTTCTGGCCGAATGGGGGCCGTTTGCCTTCGCGGAGAATGCGATCAATCGCTCGATGGGGCAGCCCGACCTGTATCCGTTCCACCTG
>NZ_JBMDXG010000276.1:0-1572 GCF_048594985.1 Sphingomonas sp.
AGGTCGAATTCCGTACGACGCGGCCGCGCGAGGCCGCGTGAAACGCTGCCTCGCCGCGCTGACGGCGATCCCGCTCCTGTCGGGCTGCGTGATCGCGGTCGACAACAAGACCTCGCCGGCGTCGGCCTCCGCGCCGATAAGCGTGCCGAAAACGCTGCAGTGGCTGCACGGCTCGGGCGAGGCGGCGGTGCTTTCTCGGCAGACCTATCGCCAGATGACCGCCTATGTGCTTGCCGCCGATGCCGGCCGCCGGGGCGGACGACCGGTCGACAGCGTAATCCTGGCCGATGGCGCGACCCCCGACGCGCCGCGCTGGGAACCGTGCGGGACGAAACCGGCGGCGGTCGTGCTGGACATGGACGAGACCGCCATTCTCAACACCGGCGCGAACTATGACGGCGCGCGGCAGGGCGATCCGGCCTATGATCCGAAACGTTGGGATGCATGGGAGAAGACGGGCAGCGCCTATGTCGAGCCCGTGCCCGGCGCGGTCGAGGCGCTGGCGGCCTTGCGCGCGGCCGGCGTGACCCCCGTGTTCGTATCGAACCGCGACAGCGCAAACGCCGCTGGCGCGGTCGCGGCGCTCGCGACTGCAGGGCTTGGCCCGGCGACGCATCTCCAGACCCTGTTCCTCAAGGGCGACGTGGCACCCGGATCGGGCAAGGATGCCCGGCGCCGGGCCGTTGCGGCGCGTTATTGCGTGCTGGCGATGGTAGGCGATCAGCTCGGCGACTTCAGCGATGCCTTCAACGCGCGCACCCTGTCGGTCCAGGGCCGTCGCGCGCTCGCGCAGGCGCCCGGCGTCGCCGCGAAATGGGGTGCGGGCTGGTTCCTTCTTCCCAACCCCGTCTACGGCCCCGGCGTGGCCGGAACCCTCGACGACCTGTTTCCGGCCGACAAACGGTGGCCGGGCCCTTCGGAGACGCATTGATGCCCCCCTCAGACCATGGCTGGACCCGCGACGATATGGCGGCGCGCGCCGCGCGCGAGCTGAAGGACGGCTTCTACGTCAATCTCGGCATCGGCATCCCGACCCTGGTCGCGAACCATGTGCCGGCGGGCGTCGAGGTGACGCTCCAGTCGGAAAACGGCATGCTCGGCATCGGCCCGTTTCCCTATGAGGATGATGTCGATCCCGACCTGATCAACGCCGGCAAGCAGACGATCAGCCAGCTTCCCTCGTCGAGCTATTTCTCCTCGTCCGACAGTTTCGCGATGATCCGCGGCGGGCATATCGACCTAACCGTGCTCGGCGCGATGGAGGTCTCGGAAGGGGGCGACATCGCCAACTGGATGATCCCGGGCAAGATGGTGAAGGGGATGGGCGGGGCGATGGACCTCGTCGCCGGCGTCAAGAAGATCATCGTCGTGATGGAGCATGTCGCCAAGGATGGCAGCCCCAAATTCATTCCCGCCTGCACCCTGCCGCTGACGGACCAAAATGTCGTCGACATGATCGTGACCGACCTTGCCGTGTTCAGCCGGCCCGATCACCGGACCGCGTTCCGGCTGATCGAACTCGCGCCCGGCGTCACGGCGGACGAGGTCCGCGCCAAGACGACCGCCGCCTAC
>NZ_JBMDXG010000277.1:0-5158 GCF_048594985.1 Sphingomonas sp.
CAGCCGCGTGAAGCGCCAGATGGAGAAGACGCAGCGCGAATACTATCTCAACGAGCAGCTCAAGGCGATCCAGCGCGAGCTGGGCACCAGCGACACCGACGAGGGCGGCGACGAGATCGCCGAGCTGAGCCAGAAGATTGCCGGCCTCAAGCTGTCGAAGGAAGCGCACGCCAAGGCCACCGCTGAGCTGAAGAAGCTCAAGACGATGGCGCCGATGAGCGCCGAGGCGACCGTCGTGCGCAATTATCTCGACGTGCTGCTCGGCCTGCCGTGGGGCAAGAAGTCGAAGATCAAGAAGGATATTCCTGCGGCCGAGGCGATCCTCGACGCGGACCATCACGGGCTTGAGAAGGTCAAGGACCGGATCGTCGAATATCTGGCGGTCCAGGCGCGCACCAACAAGCTCAAGGGGCCGATCCTCTGCCTCGTCGGCCCGCCCGGCGTCGGCAAGACGAGTCTCGGCAAGTCGATCGCCAAGGCGACGGGCCGCGAATTCGTGCGCCAGTCGCTCGGCGGCGTGCGCGACGAGGCCGAGATTCGCGGCCACCGCCGCACCTATATCGGCTCGCTGCCGGGCAAGATCGTGTCGAACCTGAAGAAGGCGGGCAGTTCCAACCCGCTCTTCCTGCTCGACGAGATCGACAAGCTGGGGCAGGACTTCCGCGGCGATCCCGCTTCGGCACTGCTCGAAGTGCTCGATCCCGAACGGAATGCGAAGTTCCAGGATCACTATCTGGAGATCGACATCGATCTGTCGGACGTGATGTTCGTCTGCACCGCGAACAGCCTGAACCTGCCGCAGCCCCTGCTCGACCGGATGGAGATCATCCGCCTGGAAGGCTATACCGAAGACGAGAAGGTCGAGATCGCGACCAAGCATCTGCTGCCCAAGGTAATTCAGGAGCATGGCCTGAAGGATGGCGAGTTCGCGCTGTCCGAGGCGGGGCTGCGCGACCTGGTCCGCTATTACACCCGTGAGGCGGGGGTGCGGACGCTGGAGCGTGAGCTGTCCAGGCTGGCGCGCAAATCGCTGCGCCGCATCCTCGAAGGCAAGGCGATCGCGGTCGAGATCGGACCCGACAATCTCGGCGAGTTTGCCGGCGTCCGCAAATTCCGCTTCGGCGTGTCCGAGGAGGAGGACCAGATCGGCGCGGTCACCGGCCTCGCCTGGACCGAGGTCGGCGGCGAGCTGCTGACGATCGAGGCGGTGACCGTGCCCGGCAAGGGCCAGGTCAAGACCACCGGCAAGCTGGGCGAGGTGATGCAGGAGAGCGTCCAGGCGGCATGGTCGTTCATCCGCGCCCGCGCGCCGATCTACGGCGTGAAGCCGAGCCTGTTCGCGCGCAAGGACCTGCACCTCCACCTGCCCGAAGGCGCCGTGCCGAAGGACGGACCGTCGGCGGGCATCGGCATGGTCACCGCGATGATCTCCACCCTGACCGGCATTCCGATCCGGCGCGAGGTCGCGATGACCGGCGAGGTGACGCTGCGCGGCCGCGTGCTGCCGATCGGCGGGCTAAAGGAAAAGCTGCTCGCCGCACTCCGCGGGGGGATTGCGACCGTGCTGATCCCGAAGGAGAATGAGAAGGATCTGGCCGACATTCCAGCCAATATCCTGGAGGGGCTGGAGATCGTGCCGGTGGGGCATGTCGACGAAGTCCTGGCACGCGCGCTGGCCCAGCCGGTCGTTCCGATCGAATGGACCGAAGCGGATGAACTCGCGACCGAACCCCAGATCGGCGCGATCGGAACTGATCCGGCCCCAAGCGTCGCCCGGCACTGATCGCGTCGTTTCCTTTTGACTTGCACGGCGGGGCGGGCATTAGATGCCGCCTCGTTCGTCGCCGCAATGGCGAAAAGGGGACTTTCATGAACAAGCAGGAGCTGATCGCTCAGGTCGCGGACCAGACCGGGCTCGCTCGCACCGATACCGCGCGCGTGGTGGAAACCATGCTCGATCTGATTACCGCCAACCTCAAGAAGGGCGGCGAAGTACGGCTGGTGGGATTCGGCAATTTCTCGGTCAGCCGGCGCAAGGCGTCGGTCGGCCGCAATCCGCGCACCGGCGAGCCCATGAACATCAAGGCCACCAGCCAGCCGAAATTCCGGCCCGGCAAAGTGCTGAAGGACGCGGTGAACTGACGGCCGCGCGCCGCGACACCATTCACGACGACTTGCCCGCGCCGGGGCTGGACAGACGGGTCCGCACCCGGTAACCGCCGGGCCAAGGGCGCATAGCTCAGTGGTAGAGCACTGTGTTCACACCGCAGGGGTCGCAGGTTCAAACCCTGCTGCGCCCACCACTCTAAGTGGTTATCCGGCCGGCATTTTTCGTTCTCCCATTTGGATTACGTTAGATGCCGGTCCGGCCCCTCTCCGGTGCAGAGCACCCGGAACGCGGCTTTCCAGATCGGCAATGAGGCTTTCGAGCGTCTGCATGACGTTCGGGAAGCGGTGGTCGACGGCGTAGGTTTCGGTGGTGCCGCCGGTATGGTGGCCCATGAAGCCCTGCAGCTCCCACAACGGTACGCCGGCGGCGCGGACGATCGTCGCGAGGCTGTGGCGCAGGACGTAGGGGCGCCATTCGCGTTCGCGGGGCAGATCGAGCGCGGTGAGCATCGCGGTCCAGGCGCTGTCGATGTCGCGGACCGGACGGCCGTAATAGTTCACGAGCCAGCCGCCCGTCCGCATCCGTGGATCGTCATTCTCCGCATTGGCGCGCGTGAAGGCGAGCCATTCGCCGAGCAAAGGCACGACCGGCAGGAGGGGGCGGAATTTCTTCGTCTGCGCGCGGCCGGCGGGGTTGAGAGCGAGCGTCGGCGCGCCCGGCCACCACTGGCGCCGGCCGGGCAGGGTGGCGATGTCGACGATCGCATCGGGCCGGGCGAGCGTGCAGATCGACGCGACGATGAAGGCATGGAGCGCGGTGCGGCGCTTCGCAGGCTCGGCCGCGTAGGCGAGCATATCGGCGAGGACGGCGACGTCGACGCGCACGCGGCGCGCCTGACTGACCTGCTTGCGGGCAAGCGGCCTGAATTTCGGGCGGGCATCGGAGCGGTCGGCGTTGGCGGCGTGATTGAGGACGGCGGCGAGCTGCAGCACCGATTCCTCGGTCGTCGCGGGCGAGCGGGGGCGGGAGCCGGTCACCTCGCCCGCCTTGTTGCGATAGACGACGGGCTGGGCGCGTGACCAGGCGCGGAAGCGATCGGCGAAAAGGGCGGTGGTCGCTTCGGCGCAACTGGTTTCGATCAGGCCTTCGACCTCGAGGAAGTCGACGACATGCTTGAGGCGCGCGGCGATCGAATCGGCGGAGTCGCGTTCGTCGCCGATTTCGAGCCGATAGTCGGCGATCGCGTCGGTCAGGAGATAGGCGGCGGCGCGCGCCATGGGCTGGCCGCAATGCGGGCAGTAGGCCGGCGCTTCGCCGCGATCGGCGAGGTAGCGCCGATCGAGGGCGATCATGCCTTCTTCCTCGGCATCCGTGCCCGTCGAAGCGCTTTTCGTGCGTCGGGCGGCGCGGTCGTACCAGAAGATGGCGAGGTAGGGGCTGCGGAGGGTGCCGTCCGCCTTCCTGTCCCAGCCGAGCCAGTATTTGCCTCTTCGATAGATCGCAGTCTCGTATCCCGACACCGGGCCTTTTCCTTCAGAAATTCCGCCTTGGCGGCGTGCAGGGTGTCGATCAGCCCGAGGCGGACGAGCAAGTCGAGGTCCGCGCTGGTGAGGCCGATGCCCTTGCCGAGCTCGGCCGCGCGGCAGAGCTTGCGATCGAGGTGGACGATGCTGGGAATCGCAGTCATGCGCGCGCCTCGACCACGGCGCTGTCCGGCCAAAGCAGGGGCGGGACGAGCTGGGGCGGATCGTTCGGGAAACGCCGCGCCAACGCGCGGCAGCGGCCGCACCGACATTCATCGCGCCCAGATAGAACGAGGGGCACGACGTCACCCACGACGTCGCCTCAGCGCGCGCGTGGCGAACGTGTCGGCCTCCACCACCAGGCCGTCTTCGAACAGAAACTCGGCGCGGTAGGGCGCAACGAGCCGGATCTGGCGACAGCGGTGGCCGAAGCGATCGCCGTGGAACTGCCGGCGGTTCCAGATGCGGAGCGGCGCCATCAACCGAGCCCCAGCGCGGCCTTGTAGGTTTCGAGGAGGGCTTCGGCTTCCTCGCGGGCGTGCTTTTCGAGGCGGCGCAGGCGGACGATGGCGCGCATCGTTTTCGTGTCGTAGCCCTGCGACTTCGCTTCCTGATAGGTGTCGCGAATATCGTCGGCCATGCCCTTCTTCTCTTCCTCGAGCCGTTCGATGCGTTCGATGAAGAGCCGCAGCTGATCGGCGGCGATCGTGTCAGACATTCCGGCCCTCCAAGGCATTGAGCTGATCGAAAAAGCCGCCCATCTGGAGCGCGGTGCGGACCGAATGTTCGGTCGTGTCGCGGAGCATGGCGCGGCATTGGCGCAGGAACAGGTCGTGGGGCGCGTCGCGATCGGCGACGATGCGGAGCGACCAGCAGACGGGGCCGTCGACGACGTCGCTCCACCCGCGAAAGGTGAGGCAGGCGTTGCCGCCCTCGTCCCGGTCGAGCATCGCCAGGATCTGGCGCCCCTCGATATTGAAGGACCGGGCGTGCAGGTGCGCGTTGGGTTTCGGCATCAGCCCAGCTCCCCCCGGGCGGCGGCGAGGACCTGTTCGCCGGCCGAGGCGATGGTATCGGCCAGATCGGGCGTGGCGGTGCCGTCCTCGAATCCGCGGAGGGCGACGCACGCCGCCTCCAGCGCGGCGGCGAGATAGGGGGCGGACATGGCGAGGCGCGTGCGGGCGCGCGCCGCCTCCCCGGCGGCCGACTTCAGCGCGGCGGCTTCGGCGATGGGGAAGATCGCGATGTTGCGGACGAGATCGGGCGCGACGCGCTCTACCCCGACGAGGGGGGAGAGGGCCGAAACCTCCCAGCGGGGCCAATCAGACATGGGCGCATTCCCCCCGGATGCGCGGCGCGCGATGGCGCCGGGCGCGCAGGACGGCGGCAGCGGATGCGGCAATGACGATCGCGGCCAGGCCATAAGCGGCATCGCCCAGGGCATCCTGCGCGCCTAGCATCATGCGGGAACCCGCTTTGACGATTGCGGGCGCGCGCCGCATAGTGACCCGGCGCGCGCCCGCTC
>NZ_JBMDXG010000278.1:0-4863 GCF_048594985.1 Sphingomonas sp.
TAAGGATGTTTAAACGGAGCGCGCCGCGCTCAGGCCCGATCGAAATCGGTGGCGATCGTGATGTCGCGCCAGGCGTCGATGTCGCGACGGAAGGCCGCAAGCTTCCGCTCGGCGATCGCGTGCGCGGCCGGGCCGAGCGGCAGATGCAGCGGAGCGTCCTCGGCATCCACCGCCCGCAGGATCACTGCGACCGCTTTCTCGGGATCGCCCGCCTGATTGCCGTCGTTGGTGTCGCGATAATGCTTGCGTGAGGCCGCAGCATATTCGGGCATCTCGTTGGCTGCCATGACGATCGAACGGCCCAGGAAGTCGGTTCGGAACGGGCCGGGTTCGACGATCAGCACGCGGATGCCGAACGGCTTCAGCTCGCCGGCGAGTGCTTCGGAGATCCCTTCCACCGCGAATTTGGCGGCATGGTAATAGCCTCCGCCGCCACGGCCCTCGATGCCCGCGCCGGACGACATGTTGACGATCGTTCCTCCGGCGCGCCGCAGGACCGGCAGTGCGGCTCTGGTGGTCTCGATCAGTCCGAAGACGTTCGCCTCGAACATTGGCCGATATTCCTCCCGCGTGGCTTCCTCGATTGCGCCGAACAGCGCGTAGCCGGCATTGTTGACGAGCACGTCGAACCCGCCAAAGCTCTCGACCGCTTGCGCGACCACCGTCTTGGCCGCAGCGGCATCGGTCACGTCGAGCGGCAAGGCAAGCATCCGGCCGCCGAACGGCTCGGCCATGGCCGCGATCGCCTCGACGTTGCGCGCCGTGGCGACGACCCGGTCGCCGCGCCGTGCCGCCGCAAGCGCGAGCCGCTGGCCGAAGCCGCTCGAGCAGCCGGTAATGAGCCAGGTTTTCATATGTCTTCTCCGGACCGTTCTCAGGCGATGCGCTGCCGTCGTGGCGGTCGCGCCTCGATCAGGCGGCAAAGCCGCCGTCGATCGTGTGCATGGCGCCCGTGATTCCGCGTGCCTGCGTCCCGGCGAGATAGAGCGTGAGGCTCGCGACCTCGTCGGCGGTGCCGTAGCGCTTGATCGCCATCGGCCCGAGCATCCCCGCCGCGCGCGGGCCATTGGCCGGGTTCATGTCGGTATCGGTCGGACCGGGCTGGATCACGTTCACCGTGATGTCGCGTGGACCCAGGTCGCGTGCCAGCCCGCGCGCCATCCCCTGCATCGCCGCCTTGGTCAGGACGTAGGCCGCAAGGCCGGGGAACGGCATGCTGTCGGCCGTGTCGGACCCGACGACGATGATGCGCCCGCCATCGGGCATCAGGCGCGCTGCCTCGACGCTGCCGAAATAGGCACCCCGGACGTTGACATCGATCATCCGGTCGACCGCGTCGGCATCGAGCGTCAGGGGATCGCCGAAGATCAGAAGGCCGGCATTGTAGACGAAGATGTCGATCGCGCCGGCGTCACGGACCGCCGCGATCAGCTCGTCCCGCACCCCAGCATCCGCCCGTAGCGCCCGCGCGCCGGTTTCGGCGGCGAGCTGGTCGGCCGCGCCAGCCGACGCGGCATAGGTAAAAATGACCGATGCACCGGCGGCGGCGAAACGCCGCACGATCGCGGCCCCGATGCCGCGGCTGCCGCCGACGACGAATACCTTGCGATCAGAAAATGTCATCGTGCTTGTCCCTCCAACTGGAGAAGGAAGTCCGTTGGCGAGTGCCCGTTCAAGGGGTGCCTAAGCGACTCCCGGTATGTGGTCAGAGCGGCGTGCCCACGGCCCGGGACACGGTCGCGTCGATAAATCGGAGAACATCGGCCATCACCGCCTCTGTCTCCGCCGATGCGAGCGCGGCGAGCAGCGCGTTCCTGTCGCGAAAACGGTAGATGCCGACGGACCTCCGCGGCGCTGACGTCATGTGGAAAGGGGCGGCGGCGCTCTCCAGCCCGTGCCGCTGCCAGTGGGCGAGCGCCGAGGGCAGATGGACGTCGACGTAATGGTCGCGATCGAAATAGGTGCCGCCGCGGCAGGACGATCAATGTTGCATGTGCCATCGGCGAGCATCTGGGCCGATCAACAATGATCGTAAACTTACGGGATTGAACTCTCTCCGTTCAATATTGTTGGTTGAAGCAAGGCCGGCCCGACCCGATCGGCCCGTAGCGTCGATCAAAATGCCATGGGAGTGACGGCGATCTGCCGAGCTAGTTGCATGGGCTAGCTTGCCTGCTACCGAATTGAACGGCGTCAGTATGCTTTGACCACGACATCGCGTCGACGGTCGCCGTCGTGAGAAATAGGGGATACGAAGCGCCTGGGCGCAAGGACCCAAATCGAAGGGCGTACGCCGTTCCATTTGCCAGCGCGCTCGAACCGGAGGGTAATGGCGCAAAACCGCGATCTGCATGCTGCCGCTGAAGGTCCGGCCGCCGTCGACAAAGACCACATGAACTCGATTGCTCGGCGCGAGGACGAAGGAGTTTCGCAGCTAGGCTGGGTGGTCCTTCCCGGCAGCTTAAGCCCTCCGGCAAAGGAAGAAATGGCGCGCCCGGAACGATTCGAACGTCCGACCCTCAGATTCGTAGTCTGATGCTCTATCCAGCTGAGCTACGGGCGCGCACTGCTCGGTGGCAGGTGGGCGCAACTAGCGGCTCGAATTGGATTGCGCAAGCGTTGTGGAAACAGATTTCGCGGCTTAGGGGCCGGGAATGCGCTTCGGGTTATGGTTCCTGCTTGGTCCAGCGGTTGCGGCCTGCCTGGGGGCATGCCGTGGCGATATCGCGGCACCCTCGCTCGCCCCCCGGCCCGTGGAGCGGATGCCGATCCTGGAGCCTGCTCCCGCTTCGGAGCCGGCGTCCGAGGCGAACCCCGCGCTCGCCGCGCGGTTGACCGCCATCGAAGCGCGCGCCGCTGCCGCAAGGGCGGACTTCGAACGCGCCCGCTCCGCCGCCGCCATTTCGGTCGCCCGGGCCGCTGGGGCCGGCGAGGGCGACGAGGCATGGATCGACGCGCAGCAGACGTTGAGCGCGCTGGAAGCTGCGCGGGCGCCGCTCCAGGCACAGGCTGCAGCGCTGGACGACCTGCGCAACGACCCCGCCAATGCCGGGCCGGCTGATCGCGAGGCGATCGAGCGAGCCTCCGCCCGCATCGAAGCGATCGCCTCCGAACAGGCGAAAACGCTCGGCGAGTTGAACGCCCGGCTCCACTGAGTCGTCGGGCGGCTCCGTTTATCTGGCGAGGAGTCGCGCGGCATGCGCCGCGTGATAGGTCAGCACACCCGAACAGCCTGCCCGCCGGAATGCGAGGAGCGTTTCCAGCACGAGCGCGTCGCGGTCGCCCGCGCCGGCCGCGACCGCGGCCTCGATCATCGCATACTCGCCCGACACCTGATAGGCGAAGACGGGCACTTCGAACCGTTCCTTCACCCGGCGGACGATGTCGAGATAGGGCAGGCCCGGCTTGACCATCACGCTGTCCGCGCCCTCGGCCAGATCAAGCGCGACCTCGCGCAACGCCTCCTCGGCATTGGCGGGATCCATCTGGTAGCCGCGCTTGTCGCCCTTCAGCAGCCCACCCGAGCCCACCGCATCGCGGAAAGGGCCGTAGAAGGCCGAAGCATATTTGGCGGCGTAGGCCATGATCTGGACGTCGTGAAAGCCCTCGCGCTCCAGCGCGTAGCGGATCGCGCCGACGCGGCCGTCCATCATGTCGGAGGGCGCGATCACGTTCGCGCCGGCCCGCGCCAGCACCAGCGCCAGCTCGACCAGCACCGCCATCGTCGCGTCGTTGAGCACGCGTCCGCGATCGTCGATCAGCCCGTCATGGCCATGCTCGGTATAGGGGTCGAGCGCGACATCGGTGAGGACCCCGATATCGGGTACCGCGTCGTGGATCGCGCGCGTCGCCCGGCACATCAGATTGTCCGGGTTGAGCGCTTCCTCGCCGCCGGCACTGCGCAGCGCCCGGGGCGTGTTGGGAAATAGGGCTACGCACGGAATGCCCAGCGCCTGCGCCTCGCGAGCGCGGGCGACGATGCCATCGACCGACCAGCGCGACACGCCGGGCAGCG
This sequence comes from Sphingomonas sp., assembly GCF_048594985.1. Classification (GTDB taxonomy): domain Bacteria; phylum Pseudomonadota; class Alphaproteobacteria; order Sphingomonadales; family Sphingomonadaceae; genus Sphingomonas_I. Next base: position 4,016 of record NZ_JBMDXG010000278.1, read on the forward strand.
TCGCCACCGGCTCCTCGATCCCGTCGCCCTCGGTCACGAACAGCGGCCAGATGAGGTTGGCGGGCGATAGCGTAGTTTCGGCGACCATGGCGCGGCTCCACGCGGCGCTGCGGGTTCGACGGAGGCGAAGGGCGGGATAGGCGGCTGACATGGGCCGGCTTTAGAACCGATCGCGCGCCAGGAGAATGGTTGCCGCGACGCGAAATCGAAACGCGGCGGACCGATGGCGGACGATCTTGATTGCGCTGCAGCATTAAAGCATCGGTAAGGGGGGTGGCGTAACGTCGATCCCGTTCATTCAGCGATCCGGGGGGATCAATGTTCGAAGTTGCCGCGCTCACTTACGGCGTGCTGGCCAGTTTCATCATGGCCAGCGCCGGTCGCAACCGCCGCGAGAAGCGGCGCAATCCACCGCTCCTGACGCTGCTGGGCCTGACGCTGATGGCGCTTTCCGCGACGATGGCGGTCCTGCTGCTGGGTTATGCGGCGTGGAATACGTTCGGTCCGGCGGCGCTTTCCATCTGATTGTTTGAAACGACTGTGCCGGCCGCGCATTGAGGGGGGCGTGGACACGCTTCCCCGCTCGGCCGCGCTGGTGGTCAACACCAAGTCCCGCAGGGGGCAGGACGCGTTTCGCGATGCCTGCCGCCTGTTGCGGGAGGCTGGCGTCGAACTGATCTCCGCGCACCCGGTGCCCAAACCGGATCAGTTGGTGAAGACGGTATGCGAGGTGGTGCGCGACGGCGCGCCGATGGTCATCATCGGCGGCGGCGACGGATCGCTCTCCTCCTCGGTCGATCATCTCGTCGGGACCGATGCGGTCTTTGCCGTGCTGCCGCTGGGCACCG
>NZ_JBMDXG010000279.1:0-3321 GCF_048594985.1 Sphingomonas sp.
TCACCGACAGCGAATCGCCGCCCAGTTCGAAGAAGGTCTCGTTGCGGCCGATATGCGGCACGCCCCGCACGTCGCGCCAGATCGCCGCGATCTCCTCCTCGCGCGGCGACAGCGCCGCGCCGGCCGCGGGCACGGCGGGCCGCGCGGAGGTCGTGGGCGCGGCATCGGAATAGAGTTCGGTCAGGATCTGGCGCCGGACCTTGCCCGTCTCGGTACGCGGGATTTCAGGCACCTCGACCAGGCTCACGTCGGCAGCACCCAGCCCGAAGCCGGCGGCGATGCCGCGCGCGCGTTCGCGCAGGCGCGCCGCGTCGACGCCCGCCAGGTGCGCGACCATCACCGCCTCGCCGCGCAGCGGATCGCGCCGCCCGGCCACCGCGATCGCATGCGCGTCGCCATGCGCCTCGGCCAGCCGCTGCTCGAACAGTTCGGCCGGCACCTTGATCCCGCTGACGTTCAGCAGGTGGTCGGCGCGCCCCTTGAAATAGACATAGCCGTCGGCGTCGATCGCCCCCAGGTCGCTCGTCGTGAGCCAGCCGTCCGCGTCGGCGAACGGGGTTACGCCCGTCTCGGTCATGATCCCATCGGCGACGTGCGGCCCGCGCACCACGATCCGCCCTTCGTCGTCGATCCGGATCGCGTCCGGGCTCTCGGGCCGGCCGACGCTCTCCAGCGCGGTGCCGCTCGTCTCGCTCACCACCAGGAAGGTCGATCGCGAGGCTTCGGTGAGCCCGTAATGCTGGACGATGCGCGCGTTGGGGAACATCGCGCGGACCGCCTCCTTCTCGTCCGCGCTCATATACTGGCTGCCGATCTCGACCCACCGCAGCTTGGCCCCGCAGCTGACGAACAGGTCGCGCTGCTGGATCAGCAGGCGCAGCAGCGTCGGCACCGCCGACAGCGCGTTGACCTCGCCATCGGCCAGCATCGACGCGAATTCGTCGGGGCGGAAGCCGTTGGGGGGCAGGTACGCCCTGCCGCCCGCGACCGCGATCGCGCGCGCGCGCCCCAGCCCGAACGAGAAGGTGACGGGCACGCCCACATATTCGCGGATCGTGTCGTCGATCGCCATGATCGCGTTCAGCCGCCGCGTCACGTCGCTCAGCGCGCGCCGGCTCAGCAGCACGGGCTTCGGCGTGCCGGTCGTGCCCGAGGTGAAGCTGATCTGCGCGGGCGCGGGGTCGTCGTCCAGCGCGATCCGCTCGTCGAACCAGCCGCCGCCGGGCCGCACCGTCACCCGGTCGGTCACCGCCATGCCGGGCAGGGTCAGCGTCTCGGGCGTGTCGGTCGGCGCGATCACCGCATGCTCGCGCCAGGCGGCGAAGACGGTCCGCAGGTAATCCGGCGAACTGACCTTCTGCAGCGCGATCACCCGCGCCGTCGTTCCACCCGTCATCTTACCCCCGGAAAGGCCTGTTCGATCGCGCATGGTCCTACCCGTTTCGGCGGGCCCCGCCAACCGGCTTGCCGCATGTGCGAACGCCCCAAAACGGCTGTGGATAAGGCGCAAGTCAAGCCTAGACTTTGTGGCGGATGGGCGTAGCCTTACCCATATATCTTGTGTCGTTCCCGCCCTGTTCGCTTAGGGCCGCCGATTCGCTAAGGAGCCCGTTTCATGCCCCTCCTCCAGGCCTCCCGCGCCTACAAGCCGTTCGAATATCCGTGGGCCTACGAATATTGGAAGCGGCAGCAACAGCTCCACTGGCTGCCGGAGGAGGTGCCGCTGGGCGAGGATTGCCGCGACTGGGCGCAGAAGCTGACCGATCACGAGCGCAACCTGCTGACGCAGATCTTCCGCTTCTTCACGCAGGCGGATGTCGAGGTGCAGGATTGCTACCACGAAAAATACGGCCGCGTGTTCAAGCCGACCGAGGTCAAGATGATGCTGACCGCGTTCAGCAACATGGAAACGGTCCACATCGCGGCCTACAGCCACCTGCTCGACACGATCGGCATGCCCGAAAGCGAATATTCGGCCTTCCTCCAGTATAAGGAGATGAAGGACAAGCACGATTACCTGCAGCAGTTCGGCGTCGACAGCGACGAGGATATCGCCCGCACGCTCGCCATGTTCGGCGGCTTCACCGAAGGGCTGCAGCTCTTCGCCAGCTTCGCGATGCTGATGAACTTCCCGCGCTTCAACAAGATGAAGGGCATGGGCCAGATCGTCAGCTGGTCGGTGCGCGACGAGACGCTCCATTGCGAGGGCATCATCCGCCTGTTCCACGCTTTCTGCCAGGAACGCGGCTGCCTCACCCCCGCGGTGAAGCAGGATATCACCGACATGTGCCACAAGACGGTGCAGATCGAGGATGCGTTCATCGACCTGGTGTTCGAAATGGGCCCGGTCAATGGCATGACGCCGAAGGACATCAAGCGCTATGTCCGCTACATCGCCGACTGGCGCCTGGGCCAGCTCGGCCTCAAGCCGATCTACATGATCGAGGAACACCCCCTCCCCTGGCTCGCGCCCCTGCTCAACGGGGTCGAACACGCCAACTTCTTCGAAACCCGCGCGACCGAATATTCGAAGGCGGCGACGCGCGGCGAATGGAGCGACGTGTGGGACAGCTTCGACCGCCGCAAGGCCGCCAAGGCCGCGAGCGAAGCCGCGAATGAGGAGGACGGCGAAAGCGGCGGCCTGTTCGGCCCGACTGGGGTGGCGGCGGAGTAAGACGCCGCGCGCCCGGTCATCTGGCCGGCGATGACAACCGAACCGCAGAGTTCGTCCTTCCTGCAAAGGACGACGGTCAGCGCTTTCTCCCGTCATCCCTGCGCAGGCAGGGATCCATGTCTCGTGCGGTAGGCGATGATAGGCGGGGGCACGGTGGCTTAGCGGGCGGCACCACGCGACGCCCGAGCGATAGGCCCCTGCCTTCGCAGGGGCGACGGATCGTGGAGGCTTGTACGGCACGGCCCGCATGATAGCCTGACCGCATGGACTCCCGCGCCTGGGTTTACATCATGACCAACGGGCCGAGCGGGACGCTCTATATCGGGGTGACAAGCGACCTCGTCGCGCGCGTCGGTCAGCATCGGAACGGCACCGGCTCCGATTTCTGCCGCCGACACAAGCTCACGCAACTAATCTATACCGAGCCCCACGCCCGCATCGACGAAGCGATCGCGCGCGAAAAGGCACTCAAGGCCTGGAAGCGCGCCTGGAAACTCAACCTGATCGGCAAGGCCAACCCCGACTGGCGCGACCTGTGGGACATGATCAACCAGTGACGTCCCATCGATCGTCGTCCCTGCGCAGGCAGGGACCCATGTCTATCGCGGCGCGCGCCGGCCGGCGTGAGGCGCGGTGGCCCCAATCAG
>NZ_JBMDXG010000028.1:0-5598 GCF_048594985.1 Sphingomonas sp.
CGGCGTGATGCTGCAGGGCTAGATCGCAGCCTATGACCTGTTCTGCATGCTGCTGCGGCGCGACGGGATGAGCCAGCTTGTCTACAAGCACGCCATTTCCACCGTGCAGCCGATGCGCCCGCTCAACCTGATGAACGATGACGAAGAGGGCGCGGAAGACGATCAGGACGGGGTGTAATTCCGTCGCCGACGCGCCATATCGGACGGAATGAGCGGTTTTTCCAGGGAAGAGGCGGACGAGGTCCGTCATGGCGCGCGCGCGGTGATCGCGTTGCCCGAACTGAATAGCGGACTGCGCGACAGCGACGCGCGGCTGGAGGAGGCGGCGGGGCTTGCCGCGGCGATCGGGCTCGACGTGCGCGACAAGGTGGCCTTCCGCCTGCGCGCGCCGAAGCCCGCCACGCTGTTCGGGTCGGGCCAGGTCGAGCAGATCGCGCTGACGGCGCGGATGCACGAGGCCGAGCTGGTGGTGGTCGATGCGGCGCTGACGCCGGTCCAGCAGCAGAATCTGGAGAAGGCGACCGAGGCCAAGGTGATCGACCGGACGGGGTTGATCCTCGAGATTTTCGGCGAGCGCGCGGCGACCGCCGAGGGGCGGTTGCAGGTCGAACTCGCGCATCTCGACTATCAGGCTGGCCGGCTGGTGCGGAGCTGGACCCACCTCGAGCGGCAGCGCGGCGGCTTCGGCTTCCTTGGCGGTCCGGGCGAGACCCAGATCGAGGCCGACCGGCGGATGATCCGCGACCGCATGGCGAAGATCCGCCGTGAGCTGGAGCAGGTGCGCAAGACGCGCGGGCTGCACCGCGCGCGGCGCGAGCGCGCGCCGTGGCCGGTGGTGGCGCTGGTCGGCTATACCAATGCGGGCAAATCGACCCTGTTCAACCGCCTGACCGGCGCGGGCGTGATGGCGGAAGACCTGCTGTTCGCGACGCTCGACCCGACCATGCGGCAGGTGTCGCTGCCCGGGCTCGACAAGGTGATCCTGTCCGACACGGTCGGGTTCGTATCCGACCTGCCGACGCAGCTGGTCGCGGCGTTCCGCGCGACGCTGGAGGAAGTGACGGCGGCGGACCTGATCCTGCACGTCCGCGACATCGCGCATCCCGACAGCGAGGCGCAGCGCGCCGACGTGCTCGCGGTGCTGGAGGAGATCGGCATCGACGGCGAGGCGGGCGAGAGCGCGCCGATCATCGAGGTGTGGAACAAGCTCGACGCGCTGTATCCCGAGGCGCACGCCCGCGTGCTGGCCGAGGCGGAGCGCGCCGACGACGTGATCGCGGTGTCCGCATTGACCGGGGAGGGTGTCGACGACCTCCGCCGGGGCGTTGCCGAACGCCTGCTGGCCGGCGCGCGCGTCCACAGCATCGCGCTGCCGGCGGGCGAGGGCGGCGCGATCGCGTGGCTGCACCAGCATGGCGAAGTGCTGGATCAGGCCGCCGACGGGGAGACGATCCACCTCGACGTGCGCCTCTCCCCCGACGAATGGAATCGCGTCCAGGCGCGTCGCTAGCGCAGCGGAAGGGCTGGCGTAAGGTACATCCTCGACCCGATCGGCATTCAGTCTTCCCGTTCGCACTGAGCTTGTCGAAGTGCGGTCCTTGCCTTCGCACTGGCGCGAAGAACGGTGCTTCGACAAGCTCAGCACGAACGGTGTTCGCGGTACCTCACTGGATGTTGATCGACCCAGGGCGTGTTTAGGTGGCTGCCTTATTCCTGCGGCGGCCGCGCCCCCGTCCGGTAACGGTCGAACCAGGCGAGGATCGCCGCTGCCTTGGCCGCCGCCTGCGAGGGGCGGGCCGCGATGCCGCCGTGGCTGGCGCCCGGCACCATCACCATCGCGGTCGGCACGCCCCGGATCTGGAGCGCGGCATAATATTGCTCGGACTCGCTGACGGGCGTGCGGTAATCCTCCGCGCCCACCACGACCAGCGTCGGCGTCTTGACGTTGCCGACCAGGCTGAGCGGCGAGCGGCTCCAGTAGCTCATCGGGTCTTCCCACGGCTGCTTGGCGAACCAGTAGCGCGAGGTGAAGCCGGTGCCGTCCATGGTCAGCGCCTCGCTGATCCAGTTGATGACGGGCTTCTGCGTCGCCGCCGCCTTGAAGCGGTCGGTCTTGCCGACGATCCAGCTCGTCAGCACGCCGCCGCCCGAACCACCGGTGACGAACAGATTGCCGGGATCGGCGACCCCCGTGGCGATCGCGGCATCGACCGCCGCCATCAGGTCGTCATAATCCTCGCCCGGATATTTCTTGTCGATCAGGTTGGCGAAATCGTCGCCATAGGAGGTGCTGCCGCGCGGGTTCGTGTAGAGCACGGCATAGCCGGCGGCGGCATAGAGCTGGTAGTCGGTCGAGAAGCTGGCCCCGTAAGCGGAGTGCGGCCCGCCGTGGATCTCCAGGATCAGCGGCACGCGCGTGCCCGGCCGGTAATCGGGGGGCAGGACCAGCCAGCTTTCAACCGGGCGCCCGTCCTTCGACGTGACCGCAAGCGGCTGGACGCGGCCGAGCGCCTTGTAAGCGAGCGTCGTTTCGTTGAGGTGGGTGAGCGGGCGGCCGTCGACATAGATGTCGGCCGGGCGCGACGGGCCGTTGCCGGTGAAGGCGATCCTGCCGCCGTCCGATACGCTGTAGCTGCCGCCGGTGTAGGGGCGGTCGAGCTGGCCGCCGGTGAGCGCATCGGTCAGCACGGTCAGCCGGCCGTCGAGCGTGACGCGGGCGACCTTCTTCTTCGCATGGTCGTCATAGGAGATGAACAGCGTGCGGCCGTCCTTCGACCATGACGCCGTCTCGACGTCGCGGTCGAGCGTGGGGGTGAGCGGGCGGACGCCCGAGCCGTCACGGTTCATGACGTAGAGCTGGTTGTGCGTGAAGCTGCGATACTTGTCGTCGCTGCCGAGGAAGGCGATCCGGCTGCCGTCGGGTGACAAAGCGGGCGCGAAATCGGGGCCGTAGCGCTTCGTGATCTGGGTTAGGCCGCCGCTCGCGACATCGACGGCATAGATATCGACATCGTTGGGCTCGCGTTCCCAGTCGGCGCGGCGGTTCGAGGTGAAGAGGATCGTGCGCCCATCCTTCGACCAGGACAGCGGGCCGGCATCGTCCTGGCGGCCGAAGGTGATCTGGCGCGGCGCGCCGCCATCGGCCGCGACGACGAACAGATGCTCGCTGCCGGGCTGGAGATAGCCGGCGCCATCGGCGCGATAGGTGACACGGTCGATCACCCGCAGCGGCTCGGCCCATTTCGCGCCCTCGGGCTTGGGCGGCGCCTTGCCGAGCGTGACAGGATCGCCGGGGACGCGCATCGTGTAGGCGATCTGGCGGCCGTCTGGGGCCCAGGCGATCGCGCCGGGGCTGTCGGGCAGGCCGGTGATGCGCGCGGTTTCGCCATTGGCGATCCAGCGGACGTGGAGCTGCGGCGACTGGCCCTCGGCGGCGGACACGAAGGCCAAGCGGGCGCCGTCGGGCGACCAGCGCGGGCTGCTGTGCGAACCGGGGCCGGCGGCGAGCGGGCGTTGCGCGCCCGTCTTCGTATCGACCAGCCAGATGGTCGAGCGCATCCGATCGCTCATGACGTCGCCCGACCGGCGGACATAGGCGACCCAGGCGCCATCGGGGCTGATCTGCGGATCGCTCGCCTGTTCGAGGTCGAACAGGTCCGCGCCGGTGAACAGGCGCGAAGGGCCGGTCGCGTCGGCGGCGAGCGCGGGCAGAGCGGCCGTGGCGAGGAGGACGGCAAGAGTCAGTCGCAGCATCGAAAACCCCTTGTTGGTCGCGCGATAGAGCGCCGATGCACCGGGCGACGCAAGGGGCTTGGCAAAGCCGCGCGCGCGTTCCACCCTTGGGGCATCATGGCATTCCGCCAATGCTTCGGACGAAGGACTCCGCTTTCATGCTTTCCACTTCCCGGCCGCTCGCCTCCGCGGTCGCAATGGCGCTGATCGCGCTCGCCACCCCCGTGCTTGCCGCCAACCCGCTCCTCACACCCAGCACGCTGCCGTTCCAGGCGCCGCGCTTCGACCAGATCAAGGACAGCGACTACCAGCCCGCGATCGAGCAGGGGATGGCGGAGCAGCTGGCGGAGATCACGCGCATCGCCAACAGTCGCGCCGCGCCCACCTTCGACAACACGATCGTGGCGATGGAGAAATCGGGGCGGCTGCTCGACCGCGCGACATCCGCCTTTTACGGCGTGGTCGCCGCCAACACGAACCCGACGCTGGACGCGGTGCAGACCGCGGTCGCGCCGAAGCTGACCCAGCATTCCGACGCAATCCGGCTCAACGCGGCCCTGTTCCAGCGGGTGAAGACGCTGCACGACAAGGCGGCGTCGCTGAAGCTTACCCCCGAACAGGCGCAGCTGCTGAAGGTGATCTACAGCGACTTCGTGCAGGCGGGCGCCAATCTGAACGACGCCGACAAGGCGAAGCTGCGCGCGTTCAACACCGAACTGGCCACGCTGGAAACCGCCTACCAGCAGAAGCTGCTGGCCGCCGCCAAGGCGGGCGCGCTGGTGGTCGACGACAAGGCCGCACTCGCCGGCCTGAGCGAGGCGGAAGTCGCGGCGGCGGCGAAGGATGCGGCCGATCGCGGGCTCGCCGGCAAATATGTGCTGCCGCTGCAGAACACGACGCAGCAGCCCTTGCTCCAGAACCTGAGCGTCCGCGCGACGCGCGAGGCGCTGTTCAAGCAGAGCTGGAGCCGCGCGGAGAAGGGCGACGCCAACGACACCCGCGCGACGCTGCAACAGATCGCCTGGCTGCGCGCGCAGAAGGCCAAGCTGCTCGGCTTCCCGACCTGGGCGCATTACAAGCTGGCCGACCAGATGGCCGAGAACCCCGAGGCGGCGAAGCGCTTCATGGGCCAGCTGGTCCCGCCGCTGGCCGCGCGCCAGAAGGAGGAGGCCGCCGAGATCCAGGCGGTGATCGCCAAGGGCGGTGAAAGCTTCACGCTCGCGCCGTGGGACTGGACGCGCTATTCCGAGCAGGTCCGCAAGGCCAAGTACGACCTCGACCAGAACGAGCTGAAGCCGTATTTCGAACTGAAGCGTGTGCTGGAGGACGGCGTCTTCTTCGCCGCCAAGCAGCTGTACGGGCTGACCTTCAAACGCCGCACCGACATCCCGGTCTATCAGCCCGACGTGATGGTCTATACCGTCTACGAACAGGACGGGTCCGAGCTGGGCCTGATGTATTTCGACTATTTCAAGCGCGACAACAAGAATGGCGGCGCGTGGATGTCGAACTTCGTCGGCCAGTCGAAGCTGCTCGGCACCAAGCCGGTCATCTACAATGTCGGCAATTTCCAGAAGCCGGCCGCGGGCCAGCCCGCGCTCGTCACCTGGGACGACGTCAATACGATGTTCCACGAATTCGGCCACGCGCTGCACGGCCTGTTCGCGGATCAGGTCTATCCGACCATCTCGGGCACCAACACGGCGCGCGACTTCGTGGAGTTTCCGTCGCAGTTCAACGAGCATTGGGCGCTGGAGCCGCGCGTGCTGGCCAACTATGCCCGCCACAACAAGACCGGCGCCGTCATCCCGCCGGCCCTGATCGAGAAGATAAAGCGCGCGGAGAGCTTCGGCACCGGCCAGTCGC
>NZ_JBMDXG010000280.1:0-1551 GCF_048594985.1 Sphingomonas sp.
CTGGAGCAGGGGCTGCGTGTCGACCCGGACGAGCTCTCCCTCCGGGAAATGCGGATAAAAGGCGGAAACCCGGCCATCATAGGCCTCGGCAAGATAGCGCGTGATACGCGCGCGCACCGCACCGTCGTACCGGTCTCGCGGCACATAGACGAGGATGGAAACGAAATTGTCGAACCGGTCGATGCGTGGCAGCACCCGCACCCGGGGTCGGTCGTAAAGCCCGGCGATCGCCTCGGCAAATTCGGCCAGCTGCTCGGTATCCACCTGGAACAGTTCGTCGCGCGGATAGCTGTCGAGTGCCCCAAGCAGCGTGCGCCCCGCATGTCCCAGCGGATCGACCCCGGACTGCCGCATCACTTCGGCGATCTTGCGCCGGATCAGCGGTACGTCGGTATGGGGCGTTGCCAGCGCCTGGGCGGTATAGAGACCGACCACGCGCAACTCGCCACAGGCCTCGCCGGCTGCATCGAACAGCTTGATGCCGACATAGTCCATGTGCGCGCGACGATGCACCCGCGAGCGCAGGTTCGCCTTTGTCACCAGCACCGGATCGGGCCCTTCGACGAAGTCGACCAGCTGCCGGGTGCTTTCCACGAAGTCCGGGCCGCTCCGAAGGACACGCAGGTCGTCGTCCCGCATGATGCCCAGCCCGCTGCCTGCGACCGGCTCCAGCGCGTGCTCATCGAGCCGATATTCGCGCATGCCCAGGAAGGTGAAATTGTGCTCGGTCAGCCATTCCACGAAGTGGGCGGCTTCATCGCGCTGCGCCGGGCGCAGCACGCCCAATCCGGACACCGCTTTTCTCACCCGCTCCAGCATCGGCTGCCAGTCGGCAACGGCCCGCGCCACGTCGCGCAGGGTTGCCTCGAGTTCGGCGACAAGGCCATCGACGTCGGCTACCGGGTCCGACTGGATATGGAGCATGCTGACGGCCGCGCCGCCTTCGCTGACCACCTGCCCGCGAGAAACGTGCAGCACCGGATGGGCAAAAAGCCTGATCACCCCGCCGGCCGCGCGCAGGGCGGCGAGGGCGCTGTCGACGATAAAGGGCATGTCTGGCCCGATGATGTCGATGACCAGCGGCTCTCCCGGCGGTGCCGGGCGCGTGGCGAGCACGCGTGTTGTGTCCACTGGCGCGGCGATGAGGCGGGCATGCGTGGTGGTCAACGCGCCGATCAGGGTCGTGGGATCCTGCCGCGCCAGGTCATCCGGATCGATAGCCGCAATGGCCCGTGCCAGCATCAGCCTGAGACTGGGATCGTCGATCGCGCTCGAATTCGCCTGCGCTAGGATGTGCGCTTCGATTGCATTCGACATGCCGTGCTCCCCGGTGACTCGCGCGCCCACCTTAGGCAATGGAGATGACAGTGTCTGTATGCCCGTTTGGCTCAGGCCAGCCGGGCCATCCCGCCGATCGCGCGCCAAGCCGTTTCACAAAACGGTCACATTTGGGCAAAGCGTTTCCCGCTTTCGCCTGTAGCGGCAGGGTTAGTATCTTGTTAAAGTCTATCAAGCTGGTAGTGTTTGCCCCGGTTCAACCGCAGGTGCCCG
>NZ_JBMDXG010000281.1:0-14676 GCF_048594985.1 Sphingomonas sp.
CCCAGTGTGGCTGATCATCCTCTCAGACCAGCTAAGGATCGTCGCCTTGGTGAGCCTTTACCTCACCAACAAGCTAATCCTACGCGGGCTCATCCAAAGGCGATAAATCTTTGGTCTTGCGACATCATACGGTATTAGCACGAGTTTCCCCGAGTTATTCCGTACCTAAGGGCAGATTCCCACGCGTTACGCACCCGTGCGCCACTAAGGCCGAAGCCTTCGTTCGACTTGCATGTGTTAGGCATGCCGCCAGCGTTCGTTCTGAGCCAGAATCAAACTCTCAAGTTTTTGAACGACCAATCGCGCCCGGGGGAATGCCCGAACGCAGGTGGCCGCACTTCAAGGAGCCGTTCCTGCACAATACATGGTGTGTATTGGGACATTGAATTCTCACCCGACAAAGCCGAAGCCCTGCCTGGATGGAACTCGTGGAACGGCATATTGCTTAACCACATGACCAACGCCTTGAAGCCGTTGGATGTGGAGCCGCCGCCCACATGTCCCTTCATCAAACCGACAATGAGAAAGAGCGAACCGCTGCGCCGGCAACTTTCCTTCCTCCCTGTTGCCAGGTGGGGAGAGAAGCTGCCGATGTAGCGGTGAACCGCGTTTCGCCGTGGCGAAGCGCCGTTGACGAGGTGCTATCTATGTCCGGTCGCCCGGGCCGTCAACCGAGATTTTGCAATTTTGTTGCGCCGCCCCCGAAACCCCCGAAAAACCGCCGTTTTTGAATGACATGTTGCGATGAGCTGAGCGGTCCGGGGCCCGAATCACGGGCTCCCGAGGCTCGAATCAGCCCGAAATGTAGGCGCGCATGGCCTCCACATCGGATTCGATCAGCTCGATCCGCGCCTTCACGAGGTCGCCGATCGACAGGAAGCCGACCATCCGCCCCTCCGCGATCACGGGCAGGTGACGGATTCGCCGGCGCGTCATGAGCGACAGGCCCGCAAGCGGGGTGACGGAGGGATCGACGGTGATGGGGGGCCGGGTCATCACGCGCTCGACCGGCCAGTCGAGAATCGCGGCGCCATCGCGGCGGAGGGCATGGACCACGTCGCGTTCGGACATGATCCCGACGACCCGATCCTGATCCACGATGGGGACGGCGCCGATGCGGTTGTCCGAAAGCAGGGTGATGACGGCGCGGACCAGTGTGTCGGGCGCCGCCTGCACCACGGGGCCGTCGCGGCCCTGAAGAATCGTCGCGAGCGTCATGTCGCCTCTCCTTCGCGTGCCCGATCTTCCATGAGTCGGGCTTCGCCGCGATCATCCCACTTCGGGCGCGCGAAGGAAAGGCGCGGGCGCGCTCGCACGCCCGCGGGGTTCAGGGACGGATCAGGCTTCGACCACCGCTTCGGCGCGCGGCTTGCGCGGACGGCGCGGCTTGGGCGCCTTCTCCACCGCCGGCTCGATCGCCGCCTCGGCGACGTCCTCGGCCAGCTGCGGAGGGGCGGCATCGGGCGCGGGCGCCGCGATCCGCTGGCTCATGAAGTCGGGGGCGAAGCCGGCGGCCTCGTTCTGCCCGTCGGCATCGCTTTCGACGAGCGGGGCCGGCGCGACCGTGCCGTTGCGACGCCCACGCTCGCGCCGGCCTTCGCCGGCTTCACGACCGTTGGCGGCGCGCTCCACCCGATCCGGACGCTCGGCCCGTTCCGCGCGCGGAGCGTAGCTGCGCTGCTGCGGCTGGACATCGCCCTCGCCGTCGTCCCAGCCATTGTCGCCGCCCTCGGCACGCGACTGCGCGGTATCGCCGCCGTCCTCGTCGCCGAACTCGTCACGATAATCGGGACGCTGCGGGCGCTGTTCCTCGAACCGGGCGCGATTCTCGTTGAGCACGCGGAAATAATGGTCCGCGAACTGGAGATAATATTCGGTGTTGACCCGGTCGCCGCTCATCTGCGCGTCGCGCGCGAGATTCTTGTACTTCTCGAGAAGCTGGGCGGCGTTGCCGCGCGCGCGGTTGTCGACCCGGCTGCCATTGTTCGGACCACCCGGCTGACCGCTACGCGTCTGCTGGCCCCCACGGCCGCGACGGCGACCGTTCTGACGGTTGTTCATCAAGTTGGTCTAGTCCTCGTCACTGGTGATCAGTTTCACCACTCCATTCCGGGCCTTTCCCGGAAGATCGCGTCCGGGCATCGCCCGGCTGTTTTCGCCCGCTACCCCCTGATCCTCGCGATGCGTGACGCGATCGAGACTCTCGCGAGTCCCGCGTCCGCCGCTTCGCCGAGACGCCGCAACCGGCGGCCTAGCCCTGGGGGGTTCGGGCGGGACATCGGGCCGAAGCGTTCGGCAATGTCCCTATCCGTGATGTCCATGTAAGGCTTCGCACGCGGCTTTCCAAGAGGAAAGTCAGGCATCCGGCGTCGCGACGAGGCAACGGTAGCGTCCCGCGAGATCCTGGCGAAGCACGGTCCGGAAGCCGCGCGCGGCGAACAGCGCGGACACCGCCGCCGCCTGCGTGGCGCCGATCTCGATACAGGCCGCGCCGCCGGGGGGCAGGTGGAGCTGCGCCGCGATCGCGCGATAATCGTCGAGCCCGTCGGCGCCGGCGAACAGCGCGCTGGCGGGCTCGTGGTCGCGCACCTCGGGCGGCAGCGGCTCGTCGATGCCGATATAAGGCGGGTTGCAGAGAACGAGGTCATAGTCCCCCGCCGCCCCCGCTTCCCAGCCGGCATGGGCGAAGGCGGCGCGGTCGCCCATGCCGAGCGCGACGGCGTTGTCCGCCGCGACGGCGAGCGCGGCCTCGCTCCGATCAATGCCGAGCCCAGTCGCCTCGGGCCATTCCGCCAGCGCCGCGAGCAGCAGCGCACCCGATCCCGTGCCCAGATCGAGCACGCGGCGCGGGCCGACGCGGCCGAAATGCGCGAGCGCGGCCTCGATCAGCGTCTCGCTGTCGGGCCGGGGGATCAGCACCGCGGGCGTGACGCGGAGCGTGATCGTCCAGAAATCGCGGCGGCCGACGAGGTAGGCGACCGGCTCGCGCGCCAGCCGGCGCGTGAGGAGCGGCGCGAAGCCGGGCGGCACGGGCCGGTCGCGCGCGCCCAGCAGCATCGCCTCGCGCGGCTCGCCCAGCGCGTGGGCCATCAGCAGCTCCGCGTCGAGCCGGGGCGTCTCGCTCACCGCAGCGAGGCGGCGCGCGGCGTCGGCCAAAACGGGGCCGAGCGTCATTCGGGCTTCTCCGCGCGCTGGCGGCGACGCTCGGCACCCCATGCCTCGTAGTCGCGCCGCGCGCAGCCGACCGCCCCGCCCGCGCCGGTCGACGAGCAGGAGCCGATCCCGGCCGCGCCGACCCCGCTCTTCACCTCGCCGCGCCCGCTGGCGCGCAATTCGCCTGAAGCAAAGCGCGGATCGAGCTTGGGGATGCGATAGCCCTCGGCGATGCCCCGGTCGGGGGCGCATACCACGACCTCACCGGCGCGCGCGCCGGGGCAGTTGCGGATCGCCTCCACCACTCTCTTCTTGAGATGTTCGACCGGACCCGTCTTCGGCAGCGGCGCCGCGACCTCCGCGAGCAGGAGCAACGCCGCGATCATGCGCGTCCGGCCGTGCCTTCGGTCCCGGCGTCCGGAGGAGAGATCGTCAGGGAGAAGCCAAACCGAACCATGATCGCCCCGCGCCTCACGCCTTCCTTATTCGGCCAGCGCCGCCAGCCTCTCCGCTTCGTCCTCGGCGATCAACGCGCCGACCAGCTCGTCGAGGCCGCCGCCTTCCAGGATTTCGGGCAGGCGGTGGAGCGTCAGGTTGATGCGGTGGTCGGTCACGCGGCCCTGCGGGAAATTGTAGGTGCGGATACGTTCGCTCCGGTCGCCTGAACCCACCATGGATTTGCGCGTGCCGGCGCGCTCGTCGGCCAGGCGCGCACGCTCCGCCTCGTACAGGCGCGCGCGCAGCACCTTCATCGCCTTTTCCTTGTTCTTGTGCTGCGACTTCTCGTCCTGCTGGATGACGACGGTGTTGGTCGGCAGGTGGGTGATACGCACCGCCGAATCGGTGGTGTTGACCGACTGCCCACCGGGCCCGGACGAACGGTAGACGTCGATCCGCAGATCCTTGTCGTCGATCCGCACGTCGACCTCCTCCGCTTCCGGCAGCACCGCGACGGTCGCGGCGGAGGTGTGGATGCGCCCCCCGCTTTCGGTCACGGGGACGCGCTGGACGCGGTGCACTCCGCTTTCGAACTTGAGACGCGCGAACACGCCCGCGCCGGTGATCGCGGCGACCACCTCCTTGAAGCCGCCCAGCTCGGCGGGCGAGGCGGAGATGAGCTCGGTTCGCCAGCCGCGCGTGTCGGCATAGCGCTGGTACATGCGGAACAGGTCGCCCGCGAACAAGGCCGCCTCGTCGCCGCCCGTCCCGGCACGGATTTCGAGGATGGCGGAACGCTCGTCGGCCGCGTCGCGCGGCAGGAGGGCCAGCGCCAGCCGCCGCTCGGCATCGGCCAGCTTGCCGCCCAGCTCCATCTTCTCGGCCTCGGCCATCACGCGCAGTTCGGGATCGGCATCCTCGTCGGAGATGATGAAGGCGAGCGTGTCGAGCTCCTGCCGATACCGCCGCACCTCGGCCGCCGCATCGGCGACGGGCTCGAGCTCGGCATAGTCCTTGGATAGCTTCACGAACTGGTCGGCCGCGAGATCGCCGCGCGCCATCTGCGCCGACAATTCGTCGCGCCGCGCCTCGATCTGACGGATGCGGTCGAGCGGGATGGTGATCATGCCGCGTCCCTCGCAATCCAACCCATCCCCGTCACCCCGGACTTGATCCGGGGTCCCGCTTTTTCAAGCGACCGAAAAAGGCAGCGGGATCCCGGATCAAGTCCGGGATGACGATCGCCATCAATCACCGCGCCGCCCCATCGATCGCCTGCCGCACGATCCCGTCAAGCGCGTCCAGCGTAAAGTCCGTCCGCCCACCCGAACTGACATTGATCCGTGCATCCTGGTCGGGCTGCCCGCGTACGTAGATTAGCGCATCGACCTCCGCCTTGCGGGCGAGTTCGGCCTTCCGCTTCACCTTCGGGGCGTATCCGTTACGCACTTCATATCCGGCATCGCGCATCGTCCGCGTGACGCGGGCAGCCCGATCCTCATCCTCTGGCGTATCGGCAAGCACAGCGAAAACCGGCATCGTCCGGCGCGGCGTATCGACCAGCATCGCCAGCCGCTCGATCCCCGCCGCCCAGCCGACCGCAGGGGTGGGCGCGCCGCCGAGCGCCTCGATCAGGCCATCATAGCGGCCGCCGCCGAGCACCGTGCCCTGCGCGCCGAGCCGGTCGGTGACGAATTCGAACGCGGTATGGCGGTAATAATCGAGCCCGCGCACCAGCCGCGCGTTGCGCGTCCACGTCACGCCAGCGGCATCGAGGCCTTTCGTCACCGCCTCGAAGAACGCGCCCGCTTCGACCGACATATGCGCATCGATCTCGGGCGCGGCATCGGCGATCGGGCGGTCGCGCGGATCCTTCGAATCGAGGATGCGGAGCGGGTTCTTGGCGAGCCGGTCCTGGCTCTCCTCGGACAGGTCGCCGCGATGGGCATCGAAATGCGCGACGAGCGCCTGGCGCCATGCCTCGCGCGTGGCGCTGTCGCCCAGCGTATTGAGCTGGAGCGTGGCGCCGTCGGCGACGCCGAGTTCGTGGAGAAGATGGTCGGCGAAAGCGAGCAGTTCGACGTCCGCCGCCGGCTCGGCCGCGCCGATCACCTCGGCATCGAGCTGGTGGAACTGGCGGAAGCGCCCCTTCTGCGGGCGTTCGTAGCGAAACAGGGGCCCGTGCGTCGCGACCTTGAGCGGGGCATAGTGCTGCCACCCCTCGCTCAGATAAGCACGCGCGATGCCGGCGGTGAATTCGGGGCGCAGCGTCAGGCTGTCGCCGCCACGATCCTCGAACGTGTACATCTCCTTCGAGACGACATCGGTGGTTTCGCCGAGCGAGCGGGAGAAGACCGCCGTCGCCTCGAACACCGGCATTTCGATCCGCTGGAAGCCGTAGAGGCGGCGGACGCGTTCGAACGTTTCCACCACGTGGGTGAAGCGCCGCGCCTCCTCGCCGATCATGCTCTGGGTGCCGCGGACGGGCCGGGGTGTCTCGATCTTCGCCATCTGGCCGGCGCGTCTAGTGGATTGCGCGGGCGAGCGCGAGGGGCGTCAGAGGCCGAGCCGGCGGGCCAGCGCGCGCGCCATCCCCGATGCGGGGCCCGCCGTCGCCACCGGCCCGCATTCGAGGCAGCGCGCCTGGATCGCGGGGCCGCGCGCCACCGCCTCGGCATCGGCCAGCGCGCGGAGCAGTAAGTCCTGCGGTGCCTGCGCGATGCGGGTCCAGGCATCGGCAGGAGCGTCGCCACGCTCCTGCGTCTGCGTCCAGTCGCGCAGCACCGCCTTCCAGCTGTTGGGCTCGCGCTCGATCCAGCGGGGGTTGCGCGCCCCGCCGACGAGGTGCGCCTGGTCGGCCGCATAGGCGATGGCGTCGTCGAGTCCGCCGAACCGGTCGACCAGCCCGATCTGGCGCGCGGTGCCGCCCGCCCAGACGCGGCCCTGCCCGATCTCATCGACGCGCTCGCGCGGCAAATGACGCGATTCGGCGACGAGGCCGACGAAGCGGGCGTAGATATTCTCGACGCCGGTCTGCACCAGCCGATCGAAATCGGGCGAGGTGCCGCGCAGCACGTCGGGCTGGCCCGACAGCGGCGTGGTGGCGACGCCGTCGGCCGACAGCCCGAGCTTCTGGAGCGCGCCGGCAAAGGTGGGGATCACGCCGAACACCCCGATCGAACCCGTGACGGTCGACGGCTCTGCAAAGATCATCCGGCCAGGGGTCGACACCCAATAGCCGCCCGACGCCGCGACCGAGCCCATCGACACCACGATCGGCAGCCCCTGCGCCTTGGCAGCGAGGATCGCGCTGCGGATCCGTTCGCCCCCGGTGACCGATCCGCCGGGCGAATCGACGCGCACGACCAGTGCCTTGATCCGCTTGCGAGCGAGCTCCTCGGTCAGCAACCCCGCGACCGTATCGCCGGCGGCGGTGCCGGGCCCGGCGGTGCCGTCGGTGATCGTGCCCGCCACCGTCAGCACGCCGACCCCGCCGGCGGCGGGCGCGGGCTTGGCCGCGAGATAGGCAGGCAGGCTCACGGCCGAATAGGTGCCATCGGACGCGGGGCCGGCGAGCTTCGCCACGCGCTGCTCGAACGCCGCGCGCGGGCCCAGCACGTCGACCAGCCCGGAGTTACGCGCGGCCGTCCCGCTGTCGCCGCCCGCCGCCGCCAGCACGCCCGCCGGATCGCGGACATAATCGGCAAGCTTCGCCTTGGGCCGCGCGCGCCCGACATCGTCCATCCACGTCGCGAGCAGCGCGTCGGCCAGCGCCTGATTGGCGGCCCGCGCCTCGGGCGACTGGTCGCTGCGGATATAGGGCTCGACCGCCGATTTGTACGTGCCGACGCGGTAGACGTTGGCGGTCACCCCGAGCTTGTCGAGCAGCCCCTTATAATAAAGCCGGGGGCCGCCCGGCCCCTGGATCAGCACCGCGCCGAGCGGATCGAGCCAAACCTCGCTGGCATGCGCGGCGAGCAGATAGCCGTCGTCGGCATAGCCGGTGGCGTAAGCAAGCACCGGCTTGCCCGCGCGCCGCGCCTTGTCGAGCGCGTCGCCCACGGTCGCCAGCGCCGCCTGGCCGCCGCCGGTGAAGCGGTCGAGGTCGAGCACGATCGCCTTGATCGACGTGTCGCTGGTCGCGACCTCGATCGCGCGCACCACGTCGCGCAGGCGATATTCGCGCGTCGCCGGGCCGTTGCCAGACAGAAGCGCGAGCGGATCGGCATCCTCGGGCTGCTCGACGATCGCGCCGTTCAGCCGCAGCAGCAGCGCGCCACTGGCCGGCAGGGTCGGGTTGGGCCGGACCGACAGCGCGGCATAGAGGAGGAAGAAGAACAGGAGCAGCAGGAGCAGGACGAGCGCGTCCTTCACCCCGACCAGCAGCCGCCACAAACCCCGCATCACGCCCATGCCCGCATCTCCATGCGCCAGGACTTAGGCGATCGCGCGCCGCTAGACCATCGCGTCGAGTATGGCATCCACCTCGACCGTGGCGAAGGTCGTGAAGCTGTCGGCGACGCCGTAGGGCAGCAGCAGCGTCCGCCCGTGGACCAGGCCGCCGCAGCTATAGACTACATTGGGGACATAGCCGTCGCGTTCCTTGGGGCTGGGATGGACGAGCGGCAGGCGCATCCGCCCGAGCAGCTTTCCCGGATCCTTCTTGTCCAGCAGGCTCGCGCCGAGGCAGTAATTGCGCACCGATCCGACGCCGTGGGTGAGCACCAGCCAGCCTTCGTCGATCTCGATCGGCGACCCGCAATTGCCCATCTGGACGAATTCCCACGAGAAACGCGGCGGGATCAGGATCTTCTCCGCCTTGTCCCAGACGAGGATGTCGTCGGAATAGGCCAGCCAGACATTCTCGTTATCGTGGCGCGTCAGCATCGCGTAGCGACCGTCGATCATGCGCGGAAACAGCGCCATGCCCTTGCCGCCCGACAGCGCGCCGGTGAGCGGTGTCATCTCGAACGTCTTGAAGTCCGGGCCGACCCGCAGCAGCTCCGACCGGGCCGACGCGCCGCTGAAGGCGGTGTAGGTGCCGAGATAGCTGATCCCGCCGTCCTCCTCCTCGAACCGGACCAGCCGCAAATCCTCGACGCCCTGCGACTGCGCCTTCGTGACGGGGAACAGCACGGTTTCGGACACGTCGTGACTGCCGCCGCAGTCCATCACGACATGCTGCCGGACCGCGTCGCCGTCGCTTTTGCGAACGTGCGGGGGGATCGCCATCGGACTGGGCTTGTCGACCTCCAGCGACTTGCCCGGCGTCCACGTGCCGGTCCGGAACGTGACCGACGACATGTGCCCCTCGCCAATGCCGCGCAGCGCCATGACGAAGCGGAGCGAGCCTTCGGGCACGCCCGACTGATCGGGCCACAGCACGACGCTTGGGTTGAACAGGGCCGCCGCCTCGAACGAATATTCCTCGCAGAAATAGCCGCCGATCACGAGCGCCTGCTTCTCCGACAAAGCGGCGCGGTCGACGCCCAGGCCGGGGATCTCGTTGAGCCGATCGAGGAGATATTGGCGCAACCGCTCGCTCGGCGCTGAGAAGGAGCCTTTGATCCGATTGAGTTCGGCATCCAGCCCGTCTTCGTCGAGGGTCATGATCCGCTCGGCGATGCGCGCCGCGCGCGGCCGGTCGGGATCTACGAACCCTTCGGGATCGCCCGGCTCGAACGGGCGGACGACGGTGCGCGAGGGATCCGAACGAAGGATGACGTCCAGATGCGTCATCAGGTCTGTACCCTTCACGTGATCCTCCCGCAGCCGCGAACGGTCACGGAAAGCGCGCGAACAGGGTTGGTTCCGTAACGAAAGGCGTCGCGACCCCGCATGCCCGCCGCCAACGGACCGGGGGCGCGTCCGCGCGCGGGGTCAGGCGGACTTTCCGACAGGCTCGGCCCGCTGCGGCGCGAGCAGGGCGGTCAGCGTCTCCACCGGCATCGGCTTGCCATGGAGGTAGCCCTGCACTTCCTGACAGCCGGCGCGTTCGAGCCACACTTCCTGATCGGGGGTCTCGACGCCCTCGGCGACCACCCCCAGTCCGAACGTCCGGCCGATGCGGAGGATCGCATCGACGACGACCGCGTCGCACGTGTCGGGCGCGAGATCGCGCACGAAGGTGCGGTCGATCTTCAGCCGCGTCACCGGCAGTTCCTTGAGCAGGCTGAGCGAGGCGTAGCCTGTCCCGAAATCGTCGAGGGACACACCCACGCCCTGCTGCCTGAGCGCCGCCAGCGTGCCCATCACCACATTCCGGTTCTTGACCGCGACCGTTTCGGTCAACTCGATCTCCAGCAAGTCGGGCGGAAGCTGGTGGTCGCGCAACTCATTGGCGACGCGATCGGCGAGGCTGCCGGAGCGGAATTGCGCGGCGAACAGATTGACGCCCACGCGCAGCGGCGTTCCTGCCCGTCGCCACGCCGCCCCCTGCCTGACCGCCGTGCGCAACACCCAGTGACCCACGGCCGCGGCCAGCGGCATCCGGTCGAGAACGTCGAGGAACTGCGCCGGCGGCAGGATGCCATGATCAGGATGACGCCAACGCAACAACGCCTCGACGCCGGTGACGCGGCGCGTCGCGAGATCGATCTGCGGTTGATAATAGACTTCGAACTGCGCTTCGTCGAACGCGCGGCGAAGCTCCGCCTGAAGCTGCCGTCGCGATTCGACCTGATGGCGCATGTGCGGCTCGTAATAGCCGACCGCACCGCCGCCCTTCTCCTTCGCCTGACGAAGCGCGAGATCGGCGGCGGCGAGGAGCGCGTCGATCGTATCGCCATGATGGGGTGCGACCGCGATCCCGATGCTGGTATCGAGCCGGAGAAGCTCGTCATCCACCGCGAAGCCGCGGCGAAAGCCGTTGCGCAAGTCGACCGCGATACGATGGGCCTCGCGCGGGTCGGCAAGCTCCGGAACCAGCAGCGCGAACTCGTCACCGCCGAGGCGTGCGAGCAGGTGACCGGGATCGGCCTCCTGACGAAGCCGATCGCCGATGACGGCCAACAGCGCGTCGCCGACCCCATGCCCGAGCGAATCGTTCACGTCCTTGAAGCCATCGAGATCGAACAGCAGGACCGCCCCGGACTGCTGCCGTCCGATCAGCGCCCTCGCCTCATCCAGGAAGTATGCGCGGTTCGGCAAGCCAGTCAGCGCGTCGAAATGCGCCAATCGGGCGAGCCTCTCCTCGTCCTGATCACGAAGCCGCGCCGCATGCCGTTGCACGAGCCGTTCGGTGAGGAGGCGTGCAAGGCCGTCGAGTTGGCGACGCTGGGCCGCATCAAACATGCGCGGCTCGGGCCCGAATACGCACAGCGCGCCTAATATGGGGCCCGTCGCGGCCCGCAGTCGCACCGCGGCAAGGAAGGAAACATTCGGAGCGCCCAAAACGAAACGATCGGCCGAGAAGCGCATATCCCGGCGCGCATTTTCCACGACTAACATCCCGTCGTGATCCAACAAATGTTGCAGCAACGGCGTTGTCGCGAGGTCGAAATCACGTTCGAATTCGGGACACTCCGCAACCGAGTGCCGCTCATGTTCAATTTTCGAGACAAAAATGGCAGATGACTGAAAAACAGATGCCGCCAATTCGACGATGCTATCGATTTCGGGATCGGATCGATGATCAAAAGAACTGTTATGCGCTGGAAGCGACTGCGCGCCGACTTGATCGGCGCTAGTGGAGGCAATCGAACGCATATTTCTGGGGCTGCTCTATAACGCGAGATGCGCCAAAGGTAAACCAAGGATGGTTTCCAATCCTTTTACGCAATTTTGCTTTCCAATTGAAATTGGATCGCAAAATCGGCGCGAAAGGATCAGCGAATTGCGGCGCGATACGCGGAATGGTGCCCAGGGACAGCATCGAACTAGTTGTTCGTGGTTGTTCGCCGATGATCGTTTTCTCTAAGGAGAGCGGAACGAAAAGCGCCCATATGTTCCGTAACTGTTCGTTGACGTTCGCCTCTAGCCGCGTCAAAGTGTGGGAACGGACTAGGGAGCGGAATGGCTAAGCTGACGGCCCTGACAGTGAAGAACGCCAAGGCAGGTCGCCATGCCGATGGCGGCGGCCTGTACCTTCTGGTCAAGCCAACGGGCGCGCGGTCATGGCTGCTCCGGATCCAGGCCGACGGTAAGCGCCGCGATGTTGGGCTTGGCACCGCTGACCTGTCCTCACGAGCAACCGGCAAGGGTGATCCGTCCCCGATCGCGATACCCATACTTCATCGCAGGCTCCTCACGCTTGGCGAGGCGCGGGAGAAGGCGAACATCCTGCGTGCCGCCGCAAAAGCCGGGCTCGATCCGGTTCTCGAGCGTGACCGCGAGCGTCGCTCCATCCCCAAGTTCATGGATGCCGCCAAGGAAGCGCACGCGGCGCTGAAGAGCGGATGGACCGCCAAGGGCGCGCAGACCTTCCTCAGTTCCCTTGAGAACCACGCCTTCGATGGCCTGGGCAATAAGCGCGTGGACGGGATAACCGCCGCAGACATTTCCGCCGTGCTGGCGCCGATCTGGACAGCGAAGCCCGACATGGCTCGGAAAGTACGGCAGCGGATCGGTACGGTGCTGAACTTCGCTCATGGAAAGGGGTGGCGGCCGACCGAGGCGCCTGGTCGATCGGTGACGGTCGGTTTGCCCCGCCAGCCCAAGGGCGGAAACTATGACGCGATGCCTTATGCCGAGCTTCCCGCGTTCGTCGCGGAGTTGACCAGCAAGCCGGCCTCGACGGGACGGCGAGCGCTGCTCTTCCAGATCTACACCGCCGCGCGGCCGGGCGAGGTCCGGGGCGCTCGCTGGGGACAGATCGATTTCGATAAGAAGGAGTGGCGACGGCCCGCCGAGCTGATGAAGGGCACTGACGCTCCTCCGCATACGGTAACGCTCAACGCCGCCGCCGTCGCTCTGCTCAAGGAGATGAAGGGCGCCAGGGAGCCCAAAGCCGACGAGCTGATTTTCGCTGGGCCGCAGGGCGGCATGTTGTCGGACATGACGATGAACAAGGTCCTGCGCGACGCCAAGCAGCCCTATAACGCGCACGGCTTTCGCAGCTCGTTCCGCGACTGGGCTGCGGAGAAGATGCCGGAGATACCTGATCCCGTTGCCGAGGCTGCTCTTGCGCATGTCGTGCCCGACAAGGTGGTTCGAGCTTACAAGCGGACCAGCTTTGTTGAGATGCGGCGGAAGCTGCTCGATGCGTGGGCAGAGCATCTCGCCAGCGGACACCGGAGCGCTCCCTGATGGCTGAGCTCAAGATCAAAGTGTCTCTCGTATCCATACCTGAGAACAGCGAGGGAGCTGCGCGTCTGTTGGCCCAGATCGCCAAGCCGACCAACGTCGTGGCAGGGATGAAGAAGCTCCGCGATTTTCATCTTGTCCTGGAGGGTGAGCGCCCCTTTAACAATCGGAGCCGAGATCAGGTGCTCGACGCGGTGTCGACAGTTTGGACGCAGCTACGTCACGCTATCGAGGTTGGGGATTGGTTTGATCGGATGTTCGCGAACCTCGTGAAGTCTGATTTCGATCATTCGGGAGCAGCTCGGGACTATGCCCGATCGCTTGCCTCGTCTCTTAAAGAACGAGACAAGAAGACGGTTTGGAAACCGTATTTGCCTGTAGCCCACTTGGCAGCAGGCTTTCGCGAGACGATGCTAAAAACGCGACGTGGACGCTACTTTGAAGCGGGCAATTTCCCGCGATCAGTTCAACTTGAGCAGGTTCGCGACCTTCTATTCGATGATCATAGCTGGCTGGGGCACGCCGTTAAGGCGTCGCAGGCCCGCATCGTGCTGCCGCGACAGCGGGGCGTGCAGCCACCTGCGGATACGCGATGGTTCATGCTAACTGCTGGAAACTCGCAAGAATCCACCCCCGCTTCGCAAAAGTAGGCTCCCGTCAAAAGGCCGCCTTTTCACCGATGTTCGCCTTCACCCGCTGACGTCCGTCAGCATGGAGGAGGCAAACCAGATGGACCCTGTAACCGTGACCGTTGAAGGCGCCCGCAAGGCCCTCGGCATCGGCAATACAAAGATCTATGAGCTGATCGGCGAGGGGAGGCTTCGCACGGTCAAGATCGGGCGACGCACACTCATCCGCACAGACAGCATCCGCGCTCTGGTGGATCAGGCTGCGTGATTGCTCATCTCCGTCATGTGGGGTGCGCTTCGGCCTAACAGCGAAGCGCCCCGCCGGTCCTGCCAGACCGAACGGGGCACTGTGAACTTCTTCAACACCAACGCTTCGACAGATACTCTCGATACCCTGAAATCGCAACCGGGTCGCATCATCGCGACGCACTGGCTCCGCCCTGAAATCGGGGAGGCGGCCTGTGGCTGATCACGTCATCTTCATCCGCCCCGAACCCTTCGGCGTCGGTTTCGACATCACCGTTGAGCCGGGTCGGGCCTGGTCGAACTGCAACACCGAACGCCCGACCCTGCGCGAGGCGCCGCGATATGCCGACAGCCCAAAGAACGTGCACGGCTGGCCCATCCGCGATGAGACGGGAGAGGCGGCATGACCCGGCCCGTCGCACATTCGCGCCCCTATGATCTCGGCCGAGGTTTCTCCGTCGAGTTCAAGCTCCAGCACGGACAGCTCAACGCCGTGTGGTCCCCTCGCGTGCCTCACGGCCGGCGGGGCCGCCAGCTTTTGCCAGCCTACAAGGCTGCCCGAAACCGCTTCCTTTCCTCCCTGACGCCCGACCTGGGTACGATCATGGTGGTGGACCTCTGATGGCGACGGCTCAGATTCCGACCGATCCGGGCAGCCAGGCGTGGACGGCTCACCGCGTGGCGGTGTTCAACGGCCAGCACGATACGCACATCGATACGGGCGAGGACTATCCCACCATTTCGCTCGCTGAGGTGTTTGCGATGCCGCCGGCTTCGCGCGACAAGCGCCATAGCCCCGCCTGCATCCCGAGCAGCTATTGCGGGCACGACGCGCGGGAGCACGCCCGCCAGCGGCAGGCGGGCACGTTCGTTGCGCTCTGTGGCGACGTGGATCGGGGCAACCACCCGGCCGACGTGGTGATCAAATCCGTAGAAGGCTTCTGTGACGGTGCGGCCTGGCTCGTCT
>NZ_JBMDXG010000282.1:0-2317 GCF_048594985.1 Sphingomonas sp.
GCCGTAGCGTTTGGGATGGCGGCTGCCCGGCGCATTGGTGTGCGCGAGTTCGTCGACCAGTACGAGGCGGGGCGCGCGCGCGAGGATGGCGTCGAGGTCCATCTCGCGCAACGTGCGGCCTTCATAGGGCACTTCGCGGCGTGGAACGACCTCATGGCCGCGGATCAAGGCTTCGGTTTCCGGGCGGCCATGCGTCTCGACCACGCCGATCACCACGTCGACCCCGTCCCGCCTTCGCGCCGCGCCTTCCGAGAGCATCTCATAGGTCTTGCCGACACCGGGTGCGGCGCCGAGGAAGATCTTGAGGCGTCCTCTTCCCTCCTGCGCCGCCGCGCGCAGAAGGGCGTCGGGATCGGGTCGCCCCTCGTCCAGTCCCGAGCCGGAAACGGGCATCAGCGCGGAGGCGCCTCGGTTGCGGCGGTGCGCGTCGCGGCGTCCAGCGCCCGATTGAGCGCCAGCACGTTGACGTGAGGCTCGCCGAAGATCGAGGTCTCGGTATTCCGGACAACAAGCTGCCGCACGTGCCCGGGTGCCAGGCCCCGCGCCCGAGCGACCCGAGGCACCTGCGCCAATGCCGCTTCCGGCGACAGGTCCGGATCGAGGCCGGAGCCGCTGGCGGTGACCAGCGCGGCCGGCAGCGGGCCGGTCACGCCTTCGCGGCGGAGCTTCTCCACCTCCGGCGCGATGCGGTCGACGAGCGCCTGGCTCGTCGGGCCGAGATTCGACCCCGATGACGCGAGACCGTCATACCCCTTGCCGGCGGCCGAGGGGCGGGTCCGGAAATAGCGATCGGCGGTGAATGCCTGTCCGACCACCGTCGAGCCAATCGCCCTGCCGCCCTCGTCGCGCACCAGGCTGCCATTCGCCTGTGAGGGGAAAAGCGCCTGACCGATGCCGGTCATCGCCAGCGGATATGCCAGTCCAAGGAGCACCGCGAAGAGGATCGTCATGACGATCGCCGGACGGAGCGCGGAAGTGAAGTCCTTGCCCATGATGAAGTCTCCTTACGCGAGCCGGAGCCCGCCGACCACGAGGTCGATGATCTTGATGCCGACGAAGGGGGCGATGAGGCCACCGAGGCCATAGATGGCGAGGTTGCGCGCGAGCAGCGGCCCGGCCGCCATCGGCTTGTAGGCGACCCCCTTCAGCGCCAGCGGCACCAGCAGCGGAATGATGAGCGCGTTGAAGATGATCGCGCTCAAGATTGCCGACTGCGGCGTCGCCAACCCCATGACGTTGAGCACGCCAAGCCCGGGATAGAGCGCGACGAACATCGCCGGGATGATCGCGAAATACTTGGCCACGTCGTTGGCGACCGAGAAGGTGGTCAGCGCCCCCCGCGTCATCAGCAGCTGCTTGCCGAGCCCCACCACCTCGATCAGCTTGGTCGGATCGCTGTCGAGGTCGACCATGTTCCCAGCCTCACGCGCCGCCTGTGTACCGGTGTTCATCGCCACGCCGACATCGGCCTGCGCGAGCGCCGGCGCATCGTTGGTGCCGTCGCCGCACATCGCGACCAGCTTGCCGCCCTGCTGCTCCTTCCGGATCAGCGCCAGCTTGTCCTCCGGCGTCGCCTGGGCGAGGAAGTCATCCACCCCGGCCTCCGCGGCGATGGCGGCGGCAGTGAGCGGGTTGTCGCCGGTAATCATCACCGTGCGGATACCCATCGTGCGCAACTCACCGAACCGCTCACGGATGCCCGCCTTGACCACGTCCTTCAGGAAGATCGCGCCGAGCAGGCGGCCGTCCTTCGCGACCGCGAGCGGGGTGCCGCCGGCGCGCGCGATTTCGTCGGTGATGCGGCGCAGTTCGGTCGCAGCTGCGGTGCTGCCCGATCCTTCGTTGGCGCGCAGGATCGAATCGACCGCGCCCTTCTGGATGAGCGTGTCGCCGAAGCGGACGCCGGAAACGCGGGTCTGCGCGGTGAAGGGAATCACCTCCGCGCCATCGGGCATCGGGCGCTGCAAGTTAAACTTCTCGCGTGCGAGGACGACGATCGAGCGGCCTTCCGGCGTTTCGTCGGCCAGACTCGCGAGTAGCGCCGCCTCCGCCAGTTCGGCGTCGCTGGTGCCGCCGACGCTGCGGAACTCGCTCGCCTGGCGGTCGCCGATCGTGATCGTGCCGGTCTTGTCGAGCAGCAGCACGTCGACGTCGCCCGCCGCCTCGACCGCACGACCCGACTTGGCGAGCACGTTGAAGCGGACGAGACGGTCCATGCCGGCAATGCCGATCGCGGACAGAAGCGCGGCGATCGTGGTCGGGATCAGGGTGATCAGCAGCGCCGCGAGGATCGCGACCGGGATCGCCCCGCCCGCAT
>NZ_JBMDXG010000283.1:0-4809 GCF_048594985.1 Sphingomonas sp.
GCCGGCCTCGGCCACGCGCACGTTGGCCAGCGCGATCCAGGCCGCGCGTTCCGGCCAGCGTTCGTACGCATCCGTGCCGGACGCCACCGCGCACGCGGTGATCGCCCGGAAGCGCTCGCCATCCGGCGACACGAACAGGTCGAACCCCAGCGTCGCCGCCGGGAATTGGGACACGCGCGTCACCTGCAGCGGCGCCTGGCCTTCAACGAAGCGCGCCACCGCCGACAGCGCGACCGCGCTGCCGGTGGAGGTCTGCACGTAGAGCTGGTTGAGCGCCTGCGGGCTGGTGAGCATGCCCGGCTGGCTCTCCAGGATCACGCGATACTGCGTCGACTGGGTGAAGATGGTCGATACGATGCGCTGCCCGAACGCATTGTAGAGCGTGCTGTCGATCGCGGCCGCGCTGATCCCCAGCCGCGCCGCCACGTCGCGATTCAACTCGACGGTGACCGCGCCGCCCTGGTTATGCACGTCGGACACGGGGTTGCGCACCTCGGGCACCGATCGCAGTTCGGCCAACAGCTTCGCCGCCCACTTCTCGACCTCGGCCTGATCCGCGCCCTGCAATGCAAAGCGATAGGTGGTCGGGCCGCCTTCGGCGTCGATCGTGAGATCCTGAACCGGACGGACGTAGAGCGTCACCCCCGCCACGTCGCGCGCGCGCTGCTGCAAGCGCCGGATGAGGCTCGACTGATTGCCGCGATCTTCCTTCTCGTGCAGGTTGATGAGCATGCGCCCCTGGTTGAGCGCGACATTCTGCCCATCGACGCCCACGTTGGAGCTCAGGCTCTCTACCTCGGGGTCCGCCAGCAGCGCCTCGGCAACCTTGCCCTGAAGCTCGGACATCCGTCCGAACGACACGCCCTGCCCCGTCACCACCACCGCCTGAAGCTGGCCCGTATCCTGCTCGGGAAACAGCCCCTTCGGGATGAGCACGAACAGCGCGCCCGTCAGCATCACGCTCGCCAGGAAGACGAACATCGTCGCGCGCTGGCGCAGCAGGACCCAGTCGAGCCAGCGTGAATAACGATGCGACAGCCGGTCGAACCACTCCATCGTCAACTCGACGAAGCGCTGCTTCTTCAACTCAAGCTCGGGCTTCAGCCAGCGCGCCGAGAGCATCGGCACGAGGGTCAGCGAGACCACCGCCGAGATCAGGATCGTGATCGCCAGCGTGATCGCGAATTCGCGGAACAGGCGCCCGACCACGTCGCCCATGAACAAGAGCGGGATCAGCACCGCGACCAGGCTGGCCGTCAGCGAGATGATGGTGAAGCCGATCTCGCGGCTGCCGATCAGGGCGGCGGCGAACGGGCTCTTCCCCTCCTCGATATGGCGCGCGATATTCTCGGTCACGACGATCGCGTCATCGACCACGAAGCCCGACGCGATGGTCAGCGCCATCAGCGTGAGGTTGTTCAGGCTGAAGCCCATCAGGTGCATCACCGCGAAGGTGCCGACGATCGACAGCGGCACCGACAGGCTGGCGATCAGTGTCGCCTGGGGCGAACCCAGAAACAGGAAGATGGCGAGCGTTACGAGCACGACTGCGAACACCAGTTCGATCTGGACGTCGTGGACCGAGGTGCGGATGCCGATCGTCCGGTCGGTCAGGAGCGTGACGTGGACGTCCTCGGGCAGCGCCGCCTCGAGCGTGGGCAGGGCTGCCTTGATCGCCTCAACCGTCCCGATCACGTTCGCGCCCGGCTGGCGCTGCACGTCGAGCACGATGGCGGGCGTGCGGTTCATCCACGCGCCGATCCGCGTATTTTCCGAACTGTCGACGACGTTGGCCACGTCCGACAGGCGCACGGGCGCGCTTCCCCGATAGGCGATGATCAGGTTGCGATATTCGTCCGCGCTCGCGAGCTGATCGTTCGATTCGATCGACCAGCTGCGCGTCGGCCCGTCGAAGCTGCCTTTCGCACCGTTGACGTTGGCGGCGGTGATCGCGTTGCGGAGCTGGTCGAGCGAAAGGTTGTGCGCCGCCAGCGCCTGCACGTTCGCCTGCACGCGCACCGCCGGCCGCTGCCCGCCGGACAGGGACACCTGCCCCACGCCGGGAATCTGTGCGATCTTGTTGGCGACGCGCTGGTCGACCAGGTTCTGCACGTCGGCCAGCGTGCGCGTCGGCGACGTCACGCCCAGGCTCAGGATCGGCGCGTCGGCCGGATTGACCTTCGCGTAGATCGGCGGTGCGGGCAGGTCCGACGGCAGCAACGTGTTGGCCGCGTTGATCGCCGCCTGCACTTCCTGCTCGGCCACGTCGATCGCGAGGTCGAGGTCGAATTGCAGCGTGATGACCGACGCGCCCGCGCTCGACACCGACGACATCCGGGTCAGCCCCGCCATCTGCCCGAACTGGCGTTCGAGCGGCGCCGTCACCGTCAGGTTCATCACGTCGGGGCTCGCGCCCGGATACAATGTGCGGACCTGGATGGTCGGATAGTCGACCTGCGGCAGGGCCGCGAGCGGCAGGAACCGGTACCCGACGATCCCCGCCAGCAGGATCGCGATCATGAACAGGGTGGTGGCCACCGGCCGCGTGATGAACGGCCGCGACGGATTGACGCCTTCGGCCCCCAGCATTTCGTCCGGAGCGCCGAGACTGGTGCCGCCCTGGCTGGTCGGCGCGTCGTTCACCGGGCGTTGCCGCCGGCCTGCTGCTGCCGCCGTTCGCCGCCCTGTCCGTTCCGGGCACCTTGCCCAGCCGCCGGGGGCTGCGCGCTTTCGCCGCCGCCGAACAGCCGCCCGAAGAAGCCCTTCTCCTCCCTGCGCCGCATCTCGCGGGCCTCGCCGGGGAGGACCACCGTGGCGCCGTCCTCCAGCGAATCCGCGCCTTCGGTGATGACGGTTTCGCCGACCTTCAGTCCGTCGAGGATCGCGACCCGCGTGCCGCTGGTCGGCCCCGCCTTGATCGGACGCATCTTCACCGTCTTGTCGGCCTGCAGCACGAATACGAAATCGCCCTGCGTGCCGTGGCGGACCGCCGTCACCGGAACGGTCGCCGCGTTGCGCAGCGTATCGACCGCCAGGCTGATGTTGACGAACTGGCTGGGGAATAGCCGCCCGTCGGCATTTGCGAAGCGCGCCTTGGCCAGCACCGTGCCGGTCGCGGCGTCGATCCGGTTGTCGAAGGTCAGGAAGCGCCCCTCGCCGATCACCGTCGACCCGCCCTGATCGCGCGCCGTCACGCGCAGGCTCTCGCCCTCACCGCGCTTGGCGAGGATGCCGGGCAGATTGCCCTGCGGCACCGCGAAGCTCACGTCGATCGGGCTGGATTGCGTGATCACCGCGACGCCGTTCGCGTCGCCCGGGGTCACGTAATTGCCGAGATCGACCAGCCGCAGGCCGATCCGGCCCGAAACGGGCGCGGTGATCGACGTATATTGCAGATTGAGCCGCGCGGTGCCGACGGCGGCGCGGTCGGCCGCGACCGTGCCCTCGACTTGCTTGACCGATGCGGCTTGCGTGTCGACCTCCTGCCGCGCGATCGAATCCTGCTGCAGCAGCGTCTGGAAGCGGCGGAGGTTGGTGCGGGCAAGGTTGAGCTGCGCCTCGTCGCGTGCCAGATTGGCCTCGGCCTGCGCGAGCGCGAGCCGGTACGGGCGCGGATCGATCTGCGCGAGGAGCTGGCCCTCGCGGACATTCTGCCCCTCGGTGAAGTTGATGCTGAAGATCGTGCCCGCAAGCTGAGGCCGCACGGTCGCCGCCACCACCGGCTGGACGGTCCCGATCGCCTCGAACGACTGGGGGACGTCGGCGCCGACCACCTTGGCGATCCCGACCGTCGTCGGGGGACGGCCCCGACGCCCGCCAAAGCCGCCTTGCTCGCCCCCTCCTCGGGTGAGAAACCAGGCCAGGATGCCGACCGCGACCAAGGCCAGCACGGTCAGCAGCGCGTTGCGCCGGCTGCGCGGCGACCGTTCGATCGTCTCGACCGGCAGGGGGCTGTGTTCGTTCATGTACAGGCCTTTACGGACGGACCGGGGACGGGCGGTGGGGAGCGCTTGTGGCATCCTCCAATTCACGGGCCGCCGCAATCATATAGTATCCCCTTTACGCGCTCCCGCTGCCCATCGTCTGAACGATCTTAACCCATCCTGAAAATGCCAATTCAGGCGGAGATACGCACATATTTTGCGTAAATGCTGGGGAGGCCGCGCCACCGGCACCGCACATTCGTGACGCGCCGGAGGATCCGAGGCTATTCGGCTGCGCGAGCCTCAATCGGTGCCGGGAGCGCTTCATTGGTCTCACCGTAGCGCGCCAGCGCCTCGACCGGAGCCACGTCCTCGATCTCGCGCCCGCCGGAATCGATGTTGAGATCGCGGAATTTGCGCGCAGTCACCAATGCCCGGCTTTCGAAGCTGCTGACGAAGGCGTTGTAATTGTTGACCGCGCTCGTCAGCCCGCCGCCCACCTTGCGCAGGTCGCCGGCCGCCTTGGCCAGCCGCTCGTGCAATTCCTTGCCAAGTTCCGCGATCCGGCGCGCGTCGGTCGCCAGCCGCTCCTGCCGCCATACCGCCGCGACGGTGCGCGCGATCGCGATCAGGTTGGTCGGCGTCGCCAGCAGCACGCGCCGCTCGAACGCATAATCCCACAGCTGCGTATCGTGATCGAGGGCGGCCGACAGGAAATGCTCGCCCGGCACGAACATGACCACATAATCGGCCGTGTCGGCGAAGCGCGTCTGGTATGCTTTAGAGCCGAGCGTGTTGACATGCGCCTTCATCGCCGCCGCGTGCGACGCCAGATGGACCGCACGCTCGGCCTCGTCGACCGCGCCGAAGGCATCCTGGAAGGCGT
>NZ_JBMDXG010000284.1:0-6789 GCF_048594985.1 Sphingomonas sp.
AACTCGGCATCGTCGCCGATTTCGGTCGCGCGATCGAGGCGATGGTCGACCTGAGGAAGGAACGCGGCCATGCGCAGAAGGACCTCGCCAACTGGTATGGGAGGATCGAGGGATGGCGGGCGATGCGCTGCATCGACTTCCCGGACTCCAGCCGGGAGATCATGCCGCAGCGTGCGATCCGCGCGCTGTACGAAGCGACCAAGGACAAGGCGCCGATCATCTCGACCGAGGTCGGCCAGCACCAGATGTGGGCCGCGCAGCATTTCGGCTTCGAGGATCCGAACAAGTGGCTGACCTCGGGCGGTCTCGGCACGATGGGTTATGGCCTGCCGGCCGCGATCGGCGCGCAGATCGGCAATCCCGACGCATTGGTGATCGATATTGCCGGCGAAGCGTCGATCCAGATGAACATCCAGGAGCTCGGCACCGCGTCGCAATATGCGCTGCCGGTCAAGATCTTCATCCTCAACAATGAATATATGGGAATGGTCCGGCAGTGGCAGGACCTGACCTATCAGGGGCGCCACAGCCACAGCTATTCGGATTCGCTGCCCGATTTCGTGAAACTGGCCGAGGCCTATGGGTGGAAGGGGATCCGCATCGAGCGGCCGGACGAGCTGGACGACGGCATCGCCGCGATGCTGGCGCATGACGGCCCGGTGATGGTCGACTGTCGCGTGGCGAAGCTGGCCAACTGCTTCCCGATGATCCCGAGCGGCGCGGCGCACACCGACATGATCCTGCAGGCGAACGAGGTCTCCGGCGAGATGGACGACGAGGCCAAGGCGCTCGTCTGATCCGATCTGACGCTCCGTTTTCGCAGGACCATGATGATGCACATCCGCACCGAAGTCATCGAGCGCCATACGCTCGCCGTCACCGTCGCCAACGAGCCGGGCATCCTCGCCCGGATCGCCGGCATGTTCGCCGGCCGCGGCTCCAATATTGAGAGCCTGACCGTGGCCGAGGTGACCGAGGACGAAACGGTCAGCCGCATCACGATCGTTACGCAGACCTCGCCCGCGATGCTGGAGCAGATCATCGCGCAGCTTGATCGGCTGCCGCCGGTGCATCGGGTCCACGACCTCACCGCCGAAGGGCCGCATGTCGAGCGAGAACTGGCGCTGGTGAAGGTCAAGGGCACGGGCGACCACCGGATCGAGGCGCTGCGCCTGGCCGAGGTGTATCGCGCGCGCGTGGTCGACGCGACTATCTCCAGCTTCGTGTTCGAGGTGACGGGCGGGACCGAGAAGGTCGACAAGTTTCTCGAGCTGATGCGCGAGGTCGGCCTGATCGAGGTCGCGCGCACCGGCGTCGCCGCGATCGCGCGCGGCCACAAGGTAGACTGATCCAGATGTAGACGCGGCGCGCGGCCGCCGCAGATTTTCAACCGAAGTCCGGTTCCGCGATGGCGGGACACGCTCAATCGAAGGGGCAGATCAATGCGCGTTTACTACGATTCCGATGCCGACATCGGCCTGATCAAGGGCAAGAAGGTCGCCATCGTCGGCTATGGCAGCCAGGGTCACGCCCATGCGCAGAACCTGCGCGACTCCGGCGTCGCCGAAGTCGCGATCGGCCTGCGTCCGGGCTCGGCCTCGGGCAAGAAGGCCGAGGAGGCGGGCTTCAAGGTGATGACCGTGGCCGATGCGGCCAAGTGGGCCGACATCGTGATGATCCTGGCCCCCGACGAGCATCAGGCGGGCATCTGGGAAAAGGACATCAAGGACAATATCCGCGACGGCGCGGCGATCGCCTTCGCCCACGGCCTCAACGTCCATTTCGGGCTGATCGAGCCGCCGGCGGGCATCGACGTCTTCATGATCGCGCCGAAGGGGCCTGGCCACACGGTGCGCGGCGAATATGTGAAGGGCGGCGGCGTCCCCTGCCTCATCGCGATCCATCAGGATGCGAGCGGCAACGCGCATGACGTGGCGCTGTCCTATGCCAGCGCGGTCGGCGGCGGCCGCTCGGGCGTGATCGAGACGACCTTCAAGGAAGAGTGCGAGACCGACCTGTTCGGCGAGCAGGCAGTGCTGTGCGGCGGTCTCAGCCACCTTATCATGGCGGGCTACGATACGCTGGTCGAGGCGGGCTATGCGCCGGAAATGGCCTATTTCGAATGCCTCCACGAGGTGAAGCTGATCGTCGACCTGATGTATGAGGGCGGCATCGCCAACATGCGCTATTCGATCAGCAACACCGCCGAATATGGCGACTATCACACCGGCCCGCGCCTCATCACCGACGAGACCAAGGCGGAAATGAAGCGCGTCCTCGCCGACATTCAGGGCGGCCGCTTCGTCCAGCGCTTCATGATGGACAACCGCATGGGCAATCCGGAAATGAAGGCCAGCCGCAAGCTGCAGGCGGAGCACGGCATCGAAAAAGTGGGCGCAGAGCTGCGCGCGATGATGCCGTGGATTTCGAAGAACAAGCTGGTCGACAAGGAGCGTAACTGATAGCCGCCCGCTTGACAGCGGGCACTATCACGCGCTGTTAGCGCTAACAGAAATGGAGAGCATCGGAATGGCGGCGTTCGAACCTGCGACCATGCTGGCGGAGGATTGGCGGGACGGCCTGTTCCTCGGTCGGATCGAAACGCCGGAAGGCCCGTCGCCGGTGCTCGTTTCCAATGGCGTGCTGCATGATATGAGCCGCGTGGCGCCGACTGCCTCGCAGCTGGTTGCCGATCGTGCGTTCGACGCCGCCGCTGGCCGGGCGTTGGGCGAGCTGGGCGGCGACGCCGGCTGGCCGAAGCTGCTCAGCCCGGTCGACCTGCAATGCGTGAAGGCCGCGGGGGTCACCTTCGCCGTTTCCGCGCTGGAGCGTGTGATCGAGGAGCGCGCGCGCGGCGACTTTGCCCGCGCGGCGGAATTCCGCGCCGGGCTGGAAGCGCGGATCGGCGGCGGCATCCGCGGCGTGAAACCGGGTTCGGCCGAAGCGATGGCGCTCAAGGACGCGCTGATCGAAGAGGGCGTCTGGTCGCAATATCTCGAAGTGGCGATCGGTCCCGACGCCGAAATCTTCACCAAGTCCCCCGTCCTGTCGACGGTCGGCTGGGGCGCGGATGTCGGCATCCGATCGGATTCGAGCTGGAACAATCCGGAGCCCGAAATCGCGATCCTGGCCGATTCGCACGGGGAGCCGGTCGGCGCCACGCTGGGCAACGACGTCAACCTGCGCGATTTCGAGGGGCGTTCGGCGCTGCTGCTCGGCAAGGCCAAGGACAATAACGCCTCCTGCTCGCTCGGGCCATTCGTCCGCCTGTTCGACGACAGCTTCACGATGGACGATGTCCGCGCGGCCGAAGTCGACCTGCTGATCGAGGGCGAGGACGGCTATGTCCTCAAGGGCCACAGCTCGATGGATCAGATCAGCCGCGATCCGGTCGATCTCGTTACCCAGGCGATGAGCGAGCATCATTATCCCGATGGCTACATCCTGTTCCTGGGCACGTTGTTCGCGCCGACGCAGGACCGCGACGAGCCGGGCCGTGGCTTCACCCACAAGGTGGGCGACGTGGTCACGATCTCGACGCCCAAGCTTGGCCGCCTCGTCAACCGCGTCGTCCATTCCAAGTCGGCGCCCGCGTGGACGCTCGGCATCACCGGACTGTTCCAGAACCTCCATGCACGCGGCCTGATCGCGGCCTAAGGACTATCATGAAGCTCACCCATTTCATCGGCGGCAAGGAAGTCGGCGGCGACACGCCGTTCGACAGCATCAACCCGTCCGACACCAACGAGGTGGTCGCCTCCTATCCGGCGGGCGGCAAGGCCGAGGTGGATGCCGCCGTCGCCGCCGCGCGCGCGGCTGTCCCAGCCTGGTCGGGCGCCTCGCCCGAACTGCGGTCGGATCTGCTCGACAAGGTCGGGACGACCATCATCGCCCGCGCCGCCGAACTCGGTGATTTGCTCAGCCGCGAGGAAGGCAAGACCCGTCCCGAGGGCGTGGGCGAGGTGATGCGCGCTGCGCGCATCTTCAAATATTTCGCGGGCGAGGCGCTGCGCCGTCACGGCCAGACGCTCGAATCGACCCGGCCGGGCCTTGATGTCGAGGTGTGGCGCGAGGCGGTCGGCGTCTACGGCCTGATCACGCCGTGGAACTTCCCGATCGCGATCCCCGCGTGGAAATCCGCGCCGGCGCTCGCCTTCGGCAACACGGTGGTGCTGAAGTCGGCCAATCCGACGCCCGCCATCGCCCATGCGCTCGCCAAGATCATCCACGAGGCGGCCGAGGCGGTAAAGGCGCCCGCCGGCATCTTCAACCTCATCCTGGGGCAAGGCGGCGTCGGCTCCGCGATCGTCGAGCACCCCGACGTCAACGCCATCTCCTTCACCGGCAGCCAGTCGGTCGGTGGCAAGGTTGCGATCGCGGCGGTGACGCGCCAGGCGCGCGTGCAGCTGGAAATGGGCGGCAAGAACCCCTTGGTCGTGCTGGATGATGCCGACCTCGATCGCGCGGTTGCGATCGCGCTCGACGGCGGCTTCTTCCAGACCGGGCAGCGTTGCACCGCATCGTCCAAGGTAATCGTGCAGGACGGCATCCACGATCGCTTCGTCGAGGCGCTGGCCGAGCGCGCCAAGGCGCTCAAGGTCGGTCCCGCGCTCGACCCGTCGACGCAGGTCGGCCCGGCCTCGTCCGACACGCAGTATGAGCAGAACCTGCGCTACGTCGACATCGCGCGGGAAGAAGGCGGCCGTCTCGTCACCGGTGGTGATCGCCTGACGCTCGACACGCCCGGCTATTATATGAGCCCCGCGCTGATCGCGGACACCAATCCCGACATGCGCATCAACACCGAGGAGGTGTTCGGGCCGGTCGTCTCGACCGTGCGCGCGAAGAACTACGAAGAGGCGCTGGAGCTCGCCAATCGCGGCGATTTCGGCCTGTCAGCCGGCATCGTCACGAACAGCCAGAAGCATGCGCGCCACTTCAAGAAGAACATTCGCGCCGGCATGGCGATGATCAACCTGCCGACCGCCGGGGTCGATTATCATGTGCCGTTCGGCGGCACGCGCGGATCGAGCTATGGCGCGCGCGAACAGGGCTTTGCCGCGGTCGAATTCTACACCCAGATGAAGACCGTCTATGTCGGAGACTGAGCGCGGCGCGCGCGCGGTCTATCCCAGTCTCAAGGATAAGCGCGTCCTCGTCACCGGGGGCGGCAGTGGCATCGGCGAGGGCCTCGTCGAAGGGTTTGCGCGACAGGGCGCGCGTGTGGCCTTCATCGACATCGCCGAGGATCCCTCCCGCGCGCTGGTCGAGCGGCTGGCCGACAGCGCGCACGTTCCGATCTTCCGGCATTGCGACCTGACCAGCCTCGACACGTTTCGGACTACGCTCGCCGAGATCGAAGGCGCGCTGGGCGGGATCGACATTCTCATCAACAATGCCGCCAACGACGACCGGCACGAGGTGGAAGAGGTCACGCCCGAATATTGGGACGACCGGATGGCGGTGAACCTCCGCCACCTCTTCTTCGCCGCGCAAGCCGTCGTGCCCGCGATGAAGCGCGCGGGCGGCGGCGTCATCCTCAACTTCGGGTCGATCAGCTGGCACCTCGGCCTGCCCGACCTCGTCCTCTACCAGACCGCCAAAGCCGCGATCGAGGGCATGACGCGCGCGCTGGCGCGCGATCTGGGGCGCGACAATATTCGCGTGAACACGATCGTGCCCGGCAACGTCCAGACGCCGCGCCAGATGAAATGGTACACGCCCGAGGGCGAGGCCGAAATTGTCGCGGCGCAGTGCATCGACGGCCGTATCCAGCCGTCCGACATCGCGGCCATGACCTTGTTCCTGGCATCGGACGATGCGCGGATGTGCACCGCGCACGATTATTTCGTCGATGCGGGGTGGCGTTGAGATGACGACCGAACCAACCAGCATCCTGAGCGTCCAGGCGACGCTGGGCGAGGGACCCGTCTGGGTCGTCCGCGAGCAGGCGCTGTATTTCGTCGACATCAAGCAGCATCGCGTCCACCGTTTCGATCCCGCAACGGGCGATCATCGCGATTGGACCGCGCCGGGCCAGGTGGGCTGGATCCTTCCCGCCGACGATGGCGCCTTCCTCGTCGGGCTGCAGCAGGGGATTGCGCGTTTCTATCCCGACACGGGGACGTTCGC
Organism: Sphingomonas sp.; assembly: GCF_048594985.1. Lineage (GTDB taxonomy): Bacteria > Pseudomonadota > Alphaproteobacteria > Sphingomonadales > Sphingomonadaceae > Sphingomonas_I. The sequence goes on from NZ_JBMDXG010000284.1 coordinate 6,133, forward strand.
GGTCGTCGCCACGCCCGAGACGCACCTGCCCGGCAACCGGCTGAACGACGCGGCGGTCGATGCGTCGGGGCGGATCTGGTTCGGGTCGATGGACGATGGCGAGGGCGCCGATAGCGGTCACCTCTATGCGTTCGAAGAGGGCGAGGCGCGTCATGCGGGGCTCGACCCAGTCTGCATCACCAACGGACCCGCCATCAGCCCTGATGGAAAGACGCTTTACCACACCGACACGCTCGGGCGGGTGATCCATGCGTGCCCGATCAACAACGACGGCACTCTTGGCGCACCGCGCGTCTTCGCCGAGATCGACGAAGCGGATGGCTGGCCGGACGGATCGGTCTGCGACGCGGACGGCCATATCTGGATCGGACTGTGGGGCGGGTGGCGTGCGCGACGCTATGATCCGGCAGGCAAGGTCGTGACGGAAGTGCGCTTTCCCTGCGCCAACGTTACCAAGATCGCGTTCGGCGGGCCCGACCTGCGGACCGCCTATGCGACGACCGCGCGAAAGGGACTCGACGCCGCCGCGCTGGAGGGCCAACCTCTCGCCGGGAATCTGTTCGCGTTCGACGCCGGCGTGGCGGGGTTGGCGGGTCACGTGGCCAAGCTCGGCTGACGGAACGATACAGAGAGAGTGGGAGGGAATGAAGTGGAGCG
>NZ_JBMDXG010000285.1:0-5510 GCF_048594985.1 Sphingomonas sp.
ATCCGGCCGTGCGGCGGTGCGGCGCAGGCTGTCGATACAGGCCGAAAGCAGGCCCGGCGCGTCTCGCGTCTGGATGATGATCTGGATGGGGGCGGGATCCGCTGCCGCCGGATGCGGCGGGGCGGGGCGGGGGGGATCGGCGGGCGCCGAGCCCGCCCGGCTGGCCAGCACCAGCGGCACATGCGCGTAGCGCAGCGGCAGCGCCATCCGTCCCGTGGTCAGCCCTCCCCAATCGTCCGCCGCTTCACCCGCCTCGGCGCGCAGCAGCAGGAGGGGCGGACGGACTGCGGCGCGGGCGAACCAGACGGGATCGGCCATCGGCTGAAGGCAGGGATCGTGATGCGCGATGCCGTCCGCTGCCGCGGTCCAGTGATCGTGATCGGCATAGACCGCCCCGGCGCCGGTGCACGTGGCGGCGGCGTGAAGCCGCACGGCTGCATCGGGAGCGAGCCGCGTGCCGGCCTCCACCAGCACCAGCCAGTCCGCCCCTGCCGCCGCAACCGGTGCCGCGCCCTCCGTCATCACGCGGCATGGAATGTCCCTCAGCGTCTCGCGCGTGATGGCGACATAGGCCGGATCCGCGCCGCGAGCGTCGATCAGGGCCAGCAGCCGGGCGCCAGCGGGGAAGGGAGGGGCGGGGCGCCCGCCGGCCGCCGCCCAGGCCGGATAGCGCGACAGGGCATGGTCGCCGCTCTCCGCCTCGATCGCCCGCTGCACCACCGGCGGCAGCCGCTCGCGCGCGCCCATGTCGATGAGGGCCTGCGCCGCGCGCGCGCCGTCCGCCATCGCGAGAGCTTCCTGCAAAGCCGCGATCGCCGCTTCGCGTCGCCCCAGCCGGCGTTCGAGATAGGCGAGGTGGATCCACACATCCGCCTGTCCCGCCAGATGCCCGGCCGCGGTGCGATAGGCCGCGGCCGCCTCCTCCAGCGCGCCCGCCTCCTTCAGGCTGTGGCCGAGCTGGAGCCAGGCCGCGCCGTCCGCCGGATACCGCGCCACATGCGCCTGATAGGCGACGGCGGCATCCGCCCATTGCCCTGATCGCGCAGCATGACGGGCATGCTTCAACGGCGATCGCCACGGATAGAACAGTCTGCTTCTCCTTCTGGCCGGGCGGATGGCGGCATCAGCGGATCAACCGGTTTCCCGGATGAAATGCTAGCCCCGTTGCGGCGGGCAGACCAGTGGGGCCTAATGCTGCGACCGGGCGATCGCCCCACAGTCCCGCGATGGCCGTGATGGAAGGAACTTGCGTCTCGCCCGAGCCGGCGATAGCAAGCCGCGTTCCTACTCGAGCCTTTGAGAATGTCGCAGCGCATCATGACAAGGCACGGGCTGTGCAACGCCATCGGTCGATTTCGCCCAAGTTGGAACGGGTCCTGCGGCCCGTCGGTCTCGACGCGAACCGGCTATTGATGCGCCAATTTTCCTCGGAGACAGAAATGACGGGCTCTTACCAACCTCTCGAACGGTGCCGGGTCAGTGGCAGCAAGAACCTCGTCTCCGTCCTGAACCTCGGCCATCAGGATCTGACGGGCGTGTTCCCGCGCACCCCGGACGAGCCCGTCACTAACGGCCCGCTCGAACTCGTCTGGTGCCCCGAGAGCCGTCTGCTCCAGCTCGCCCACTCCTACGATCCGGGGGAGATGTATGGCGATAACTACGGCTATCGCTCGGGCCTCAACCAGTCGATGGTCCGCCACCTGACCAACAAGATCCAGACTCTGGAGAAGAAGGCGGGGCTGCAGGCCGGCGATGCCGTGCTCGACATCGGTTCGAACGACGCCACCTCGCTTAAGGCCTATCAGACGCCGTCGCTGATCCGGATGGGCATCGACCCGACCGGCGCGAAGTTTCGCGAATATTATCCTGACGATATCAGCCTGGTGCCCGACTTCTTCTCGGCCAAGGCGTTCGCCACGCTCGGCAAGCCGCGGCCGAAGATCATCACCTCGATCGCGATGTTCTACGATCTCGACGATCCGATCGCCTTCGCGCGCGACATCGCCGCCGTCCTCCACCCCGAGGGCCTGTGGCATTTCGAGCAGAGCTACATGCCCGCGATGCTGCGCACCGTCTCCTACGACACGGTCTGCCATGAGCATCTCGAATATTATTCGCTCGACGTGGTGAAGCAGATCCTAGATGCGGCCGACATGAAGGTCGTCGATGTCCAGATGAACGGCATCAACGGCGGCAGCTTCGCGGTGACCGCAGCGCACAAGAATTCCCACTGGGCGCCCAACGCGCCGGTGATCGACTGGCTGCTCGGCCAGGAGGAGCGGATGGGCCTTGATACGGTCCGCCCGTTCCGCGAGTTCGAGGATCGCGTTTTCCGCCACAAGTCGGATCTGGTCCGCCTGCTGAAGGCGCTGGCCTCGGACGGCAAGAAAGTGTTCGGCTACGGCGCCTCCACCAAAGGCAACGTGACGCTCCAGTTCTGCGGCATCACCGCCGCCGAGCTGCCGGTGATCGCGGAGGTCAATTCGGAGAAATTCGGCCGGGTGACGCCGGGCACCAAGATCCCGATCGTCTCGGAAGCCGAGGCACGCGCGATGGAGCCCGATTACTTCCTCGTCCTGCCGTGGCACTTCAAGGAAGGCATCCTCCAGCGCGAGAGGGAGTATATCGCCAAGGGGGGCAAGTTCATCTTCCCCTTCCCCGAGATCGAGATCATTTGACGCCCGGGCGGGGGCCGGGCGGTGCGTCGCCCAGGCCCGTCTTGCTGTCGCCGGCGGTGGCTGCCTTCCCTTCCGGTGGACGCTCTGGCGCCGATGCATCCACTCGTCGCTCGATCGCGCCGGCGCATCGCGGATTGACTACGGTCAAGCGACAGTGTCGATAGCGAAAAGGCTCCCCGCACGCGCCGGCCCCACCGGCAGAACCGCAGGTAATCCCTCAGTGCCGACCTCTCCGAACATCATCTATGTGGACGTAAGGCCGCTCCAGGATCCCGATTATCGTTTCCGCGGCGTGGGCCAGCACAGCACCTCGCTGCTGACGGCGCTGCGCCAGTGGGACTGGGGCGAGCGCCGCCCTGAGATGGTCGCGCTTGCCGATCCAAAGCGCGAGCCGCTCTACGCCGAACATGGCCGTTTCTTCGACAAGGTGCAGACGGGAAGCTGGCGGTCGGCCGGCCAGGGCAACTGGTTCGTGACGCTGTCGCCGATGACGCACGACCCGCTCGTCGCCTCCGAATTCCTGTTCGATCCCACGATCTTCAAGATCACCCTGTTTTACGATCTCATCCAGCTGAAATTCCCCAACCGCTATCTGCACGTCGCGGAATGGCGGACGACCTTCATGAACGCCTTCGCCTGGCTCGGCTTCTACGACGCGTTTGCAGCGATTTCCGCTGACAGCGGCAACGACCTGATCCATCACCGCAACATCGATCCGGCCAAGGTCTATGTCTCGGGCGTCGCTGTCCGTCGCTCGCTGGAGCCGCCGGACGGCGAAGTGCCGCTGCCGCGATCCGAGCGCCGCCATATCTTGGTTGCCGGCGGCGGCGACCCGCGCAAGAATCCCGAATGCGCGCTTGCCGCCCATGCGCGGACGTCCGAATGCCGAGGCGTGCCGATCCACGTCTTCGGAAATTATCCCGGCACCATGAAGGAAAGTTTCCGCCGGATCTTTGCTGAGGAAGGCGGCGACAACACACTTCTGTTCTTCCCGAAGCATCTGGGCGACGAGGAGCTGCGCCAGCTCTATCGCCACGCGATCATGACGATCGTGCCCTCGCGGGCCGAGGGCTTCTCGATCCCGATCATCGAAAGTGCCGCCGCTGGCACCCCTGTCGCGGTTTCGGCCGTCGGTGCGCATCCCGAGCTCGTCGCCGATCCCGATCTGCAGTTCGGTCCGGACGATCCCGAGAAGCTCAGCCGGATTATGGCGCGGACCGTGGGGGACGAGGGCGAATGGTCGCGCCGGCTCGAAGCGATCGCACCACTCTGGAAGAGCTATACGACAGAAGAGGTCGGCAGGCGCTTTCTCGAAGCCGTGCTCGCGCGGCAGACCGCCATCAAGCCTGTCGAGGCACCCGCGATCCGGCGCAATGCCCGTCCTCAGCTGGCGATCGTCACGCCGCTGCCGCCGGCGCAGTCTGGCGTGGCGGATTATTCCGACGCCACGCTGCAGCCGCTTGCGAAACATGCCGATCTTCATATCTTCACCGACAGTGTTGGCATGGAGCCGAAACCGGCCTATTCTTCTATCTCACCAATCAGCGCCGCAGGATATTCGCTGAAAAACTTTGATCAGCGGTTATCTGTGCTTGGAAATTCCCATTTCCATACAACCACTTTCAAATATCTTCTCGACTATGGTGGCGCCGCGCTCGCCCATGATGCGCGAATGATCGACTTCTATGTTCACGAGTTGGGGATGGACCGTACCCTGGAGATCGCGATCTCCGAGTATGGCAAGCCCCTGGCACCGGCAAATATCGTGCACTGGCTCACGCACCAGCGCGATCTTCCTGTACTATTCCTGTCCGAGATCGCCAAGGCCGCCGATCCGCTGCTCGTTCATTCCGCTGTTTCTGCCGACGGTATCGAAAAGCTCTATGGTGTGCGGCCGAAAGTGCTGCCCTTTGCCCAGTATCGACCGATGCAGCTGGAAATGATGACGCTGGCGGAGCGGCGCAGGCGCCGCGAACACTTGGGCTGGCCCGACGACCGGTTCGTCATCACCTCGTTCGGTTTCGTTTCGCCCGACAAGGCCCCTGAGCTGCTCATCTGGACGATCAAGTTCCTGCGAACTTGGAACGTCAACGCCCATCTCGTCCTGTGCGGCCTCGTCGCGGACAATATCGAGGCGGACCTCTACAAGCTTCGCGATGATCTTGGTCTACAGGATTCGGTGACGTTCTTTGAAAGGCGCACCTCCGAGCAGACGTATATCGATCATCTCGTCGCAACCGATGCCGCGATCCAGTTGCGGACCTACTTCATGGGCGGACTTTCAGGCGCGCTCAACGACTGCATTGCCGCCGGAATACCATGCGTCGCAAACGACCATCTGGCACAATCCTCGATCGCGCCGTCTTTCGTGCATCGGGTCAGCGATAATCTTTCCCCGATCCTTATCGCCGAGGCTTTCCTAGACATTATCCGTTCCGGCGAGCATCTGTCGCGACCGATCAACGAGGCACGCGCCTTTGCGGTCGATCATTCGCTCGATCGCTATGCGATCCGCATGATGGAAGCGCTCGGTTTCGACGTCGCGAAGCAGGCCTGATCCCGTGCGACCAGTCATCGTCGATATCGGGGAATTCTACGGCAACCCGTTGCGGACGGGCATCCAGCGTATGGTGTGCGAACTGCTGCGGCACTGGCCCCAGGACATACCCGTTCAGTTCGCGCGCTACGATTCACAGGTTGATGGCCTCATCACAATCTCGACCCGTGCAATTTGCTTCCTAGTGAAGATGTTTGGCAGCAACGCTTTGTCGGCGAGCCAGATCAGCGAGGAAGCACGGTTACTGGATGTCGGAATCCATTCCAGAAAAATCG
>NZ_JBMDXG010000286.1:0-21169 GCF_048594985.1 Sphingomonas sp.
TCGCGGCGAGCAGCGGGCCGCCCAGGGTCGGCGAGCCCACGATCAAGGGACGGAACGATTGAGCCTGCTCCGCAACGCCGCCGCTGCGTGTGCCACCATCTTACTGGCGGTGGCGCCCGCCCCCGCCGCCCCGGCGCGCGACTGGTCGAAAGTGACGTCGCGTACGCCGGCGGGCGCGTTCGTGCAGGGCAATCCCGCCGCAAAGGTGAAGCTGGTCGAGTATTTCTCGCTGACCTGCCCGCACTGCGCGGCGGTGGAGGGGGAGGCGATCCCACAGCTCACCGCCAAATATATCCGTACCGGAATGGTCAGTTACGAGGTGCGCCACGCGCTGCGCGACGGCTTCGATTTCGCGGCGTCGATGGTGGCGCGCTGCAACGGCCCGGCGGCGTTCTTCGACCTCACGCCGGTGCTGTTCGCGCAGCAGCAGGCGTGGATGGAGAAAAGCGCCGCCTGGGCGCGCGAGTCAGCCCCCAAGGAGCAATTGCCGCCCGAGCGGCTCCTGCCTCTGCTGGCCGATGGCGCGGGCTTCGCGACGATGCTGGCTGGCCGGGGCTTCACGCCGCAGAAAGTGCGCGATTGCGCCGGTAACGCCTCTGAACAGAAGGTGCTTGTCGCGCAGGCAGAGGAAGCGTGGAAGCGGCCCGGTTTTCCCGGAACGCCCGCCTTCCTCATCAACGGCACGCTTGCGACCGGCGTGACCAACTGGGCCACGCTCGATAGCGCGCTCACGGCCGCACTCAAATAACACCCACGGAAAGAACAGCTCGATGATCCGCACTCTCGCTTTCCTCGCCGCCGCCACGCTCGCGGTGTCGGCCTGCTCGGACGACAAGTCGGCGGTCACCGCGCCGGCCACCCCCGTCGCGGCGGTGCCGCCGCCGGCCGGCAAGGCGTGGAGCGATGTCGTCGCGGTCACGCCCGAGGGCGGTTTCCGGATGGGTAATCCCGACGCGCCGGTGAAGCTGATCGAATATGCGTCCTACACCTGCCCGCATTGCAAGGTGTTCGAGGAGACGGGCGCCCCCCCGCTGATCGAGAAATACGTCAAGTCGGGCCGGGTGAGCTGGGAATATCGCTCGCTCCTCCTGCACGCGCCCGACGCGCCGCTGACCTTGCTGATCAACTGTCGCGGTGCGGACCCGTTCTTCACGCTCAAGCCGCAATTGTTCGCCGCGCAGGAAGAGATGCTGGATAAGCTGACCAAGCTGCCGCAGGCCGAGCAGCAGGCGCTGCAGACCATGCTCCAGTCCGCGCCGCCGGCCACGCAATTCCAGATTCTCGCCGATCGGACCGGGGCGTTCGGCTTCTTCGGCGCGCGCGGCCTGTCGCGCCCGCAGGCGCAGGCCTGCCTGTCCGACCAGAAGGCGCTCGACGCGCTGACCCAGCACCAGCAGCAGGCGGGCGAGCTGGGCGTCAACAGCACGCCGAGCTTCCTGATCAACGGCCAGCTCCAGGCCAATACGGCAAGCTGGGAGCAGCTCGAACCGTTGCTGCGTCAGGCGCTCGGCGCTTAAGCCGCCGTCACGGATCCGGGGGCGGGGGCCATGCGGATCAGGAAGCTGCGGCTCGCGGGGTTCAAGAGCTTCGTCGAACCGGCCGAACTGCTGATCGAGCCCGGGCTGACCGGTGTGGTCGGCCCGAACGGTTGCGGCAAATCCAACCTGCTTGAGGCCATACGTTGGGTGATGGGCGAGGGGAGCCCCAAGTCCCTGCGCGGCGGCGGGATGGAGGACGTGATCTTCGCCGGCACCGCCAGTCGGCCCGCGCGCGATTTTGCCGAGGTGTCGCTGCTGACCGATCAGGACGGCCAGGAGACCGAGGTCGTCCGCCGGATCGAGCGCGGCGCTGGCTCCGCCTATCGCATCAACGGCAAGGACGTGCGCCAGCGCGACGTGGCCTTGCTGTTCGCCGATGCCGCGACGGGGGCGCATTCGCCCGCTCTGGTCAGCCAGGGGCGGATCGCGGGGGTGATCGCCGCCAAGCCGGTCGAGCGCCGCCAGATGCTGGAGGAGGCGGCGGGCATTGCCGGGCTCCACGTCCGCCGGCGCGAGGCGGAGATCAAGCTGCGCGCGACCGATGCCAACCTCCAGCGGCTCGATGAACTGCTGGGCGAGATGGATACGCGGATGGCGGCGCTGCGACGGCAGGCGAAGGCCGCCGCACGCTATCGCGCGCTGTCGGAGGAGATCCGCCTGGCCGAGGCGCGTGCCTTGTTCGCGCGCTGGCGCGAGGCCGCCGCAGCCGCCGAAACCGCGCGGGCCGAAGCGAATGCCGCCGAGGAGGCCGTCGCAAAAGCTAGCGAGGCGCAGCGCGCCGCCGCCGCACATTCGACCGCCGCGACCACCGCGCTGGCGGAGGCGCGGTCCGGCTCCGAGACCGCGCGCGAGGCGGCGAGCCGCGCGCGCTTCAAGGTCGACGGCGTGCAGCAGGAGAAACGCTCGGTCGAGCGCCGCCTCGACGAACTCGGCCGACAGGCGGCGGCGCTGGCGGGGGATCGCGCGCGTGAGGATACGCTGGCGGTCGATGCCGCTGCCGCGCTCGAACGGCTCGCGGGCGAAGAGCGGGATCTCGCCCGCGCGTTGGCGGCTGCCGAGGATCAGAAGGACGCGATGAATGCGGCGGTCGGCGAGGCGGAAAGCGCCGCCCGCGATGCCGACGTAGCCTCCGCGCAGGCGATGGCGCCCGCTGCCGCCGAGCAGGCCGAGATGCGCGTAGCCGAAAGCGCGGTCGTCGCTGCTCGCCAGCGCGCGGCGCGCGCCGATGCGGCGGTCGCGCAGATCGATCGGGAAGCCGCCGCGCTCGAGAGCGAAGCCCCGCTGCTCGCGCGACTGGAGAGTGCACGTGACGCGCATGCGCGGGCTAACGCGCAGCTTGGGGTACTGGCGAAGGCATTGGCGGATGCGGAAGCGCGGCGCGACGAAGCTGCGCAGGCGCGCGAGGCGGCCGAAAGCGCGAGCGCCGCCGCGCGCGCGACGCTGGCCGGGCTGGAAAGCGAGGCACGGGCGCTGGCAAGCGCGCTGTCGCACGTGAAGGGCGACCGCGCGCTGACCCGGCTGACCGTGGCCCCCGGTTATGAACGGGCGCTGGCGGCGGCCTTGGGCGACGATCTCGACGCCCCGCTGGCGCCCGGCGGGGCGCGTGGCTGGGCCGGTGCGTCGGCCGATCCCGCCGATCCGCCGCTGCCCGAGGGTGTCGAGGCGCTCGCGCTCCACGTTAAGGGGGGCGAGGCGCTCGCGCGCCGGCTGGCGCAGGTCGGCGTGGTCGACGTCGATGAGGGAGTCCCGCTCGCGGTAGGCCAGCGGATCGTGACGCGCGACGGCCGGCTGCGGCGCTGGGACGGCTATTTCGCGAACGATGTCGGCGCTGCGGCGGCGGAGCGGCTTATCCGCGCCAACCGCCACGCCGAACTGTCCGCGCAACTGCCCAGCGCCCGCGACGCGGTCGAGGCCGCTAGGGCGACGCAGGACGCCGCCGCGCGGGCGCAAGCCGAAGCGCGTGGTGCGATCGATGCGGCGCGCGGGACGATCGCGGCCGCCGAACAGGCGCTGCGCCAGGCGCGGCGCTACGAGGATCAGGCGACAGCGGCGATCGAACGCCGCGGTGCCGCCGCCGCCGCGCTCGCAAGCCGGTGTGGCCCGATCGAGCAGGAGCAGGCGGACGCGCGGGATGCGCTCGTGGCGGCCGAGGCGGCGCGGGCGACGCTCCCCGATGGCGCTGGCTCCCGCGCGGAGGTAGCGCGGCTGGGTGCACTGGCCGAGGCGGCGCGGGCACGGCTGGCCGAGGCGCGCGGCAAAGCGCTCGCGCTGGCGCAGTCGATCGAGCATGACCTGCGCCGGCAGCAGGCCGCGCGCGCCGAGGCCAAGGGCTGGAAGTCGCGCGCGGGCGACGCCGCGCGCCGCATCGCCGAGATGGCCAAGCGGGGCGAGGCGATCGCCAAGGAACAGGGGACGCTGGCCGACCGTCCGGCCGCGCTGGAACGCGCGCTGGCCGCGCTGGCGGGGGAAGCCGACGCAGCCGAAGCGGCGGCACGCCTCGCGCGCGAGGCCGAGCTTGCCCGCGAAGCCGAACTGCGCCGGATCGAGGCGGCGGTGGCGGGCGTGGGCGAAACGCTCGCCGCCGCGCGCGAGGCGCGTGCAGGTGCGCAGGCACGCGCCGAGCATCAGGAAAGTCGCCGCGCCGAATTGTCGCAGCAGGCGGGCGAGCGCTTCCAATGCCCCGCCGCCGTGCTGGCGGACAGGGTGGGATTCGATCCCACCGCGCTTCGATCGGCTGCGGAGGAGGCGGCGCGGCACGACGCACTTGTTGCCGACCGTGAGCGGATCGGCCCCGTCAACCTCGTCGCCGAAAGCGAACTGGCCGAGCTGGATGGGACGCGCGCGACCAGCATCGCCGAGCGCGACGAGCTTCATCAGGCGGTCAATCGCCTGCGTGGTTCGATCGGCAGCCTCAACCGCGAGGGGCGGCAGCGCCTGCTCGCCGCATTCGAGGCGGTCGACGGCCATTTCCGCCGGCTGTTCACCACCTTGTTCGCGGGCGGCGAGGCGCATCTCGCGCTGATCGACAGCGACGATCCGCTCGATGCGGGGCTGGAGATCATGGCGCAGCCGCCCGGCAAGCGGCTGGGGAGCCTGACGCTCCTGTCGGGCGGCGAGCAGGCGCTGACGGCGGTCGCGCTGATCTTCGCCTTGTTCCTGACGAATCCCGCGCCCATCTGTGTGCTGGATGAGGTCGACGCGCCGCTGGATGATGCGAATATCGAGCGTTTCTGTGACCTGCTCGTCGCGATGACGGGCGAGACCGAGACGCGGTATCTGGTCGTCACGCACAATGCGGTGACGATGAGCCGGATGCACCGATTGTTCGGCGTGACGATGATCGAACGGGGTATCAGCCGGTTGGTCTCGGTCGATCTGGGCGGGGCGGAACGGCTGCTGGCGGCGGAGTAGAGATGGCGACCCGATACCGTGTGATCCACCAGCGCAAGGGCGCGATCGAGGCGATGTTCGCCGGGCGTGCCTACCGCGACTGGTACATCGCGCAGACCCGGCGCTGGTTCGGCTGGCGCGAGATCAAGGTCTGTCCGACGCCCGAGGAGGCGGAGGAGGCCTGCCGGCTGCATGCGGGCGGCACGCTGCTTCCGGATGGGGGACGGATCGTGGCGGAATTCGTCGGACCGGACGACTGATGGTCAACGCGACGCTCGCGATCGGCGAATTCATGCTGATGCTGGTCGGGGCCGCCTTATGGGTTGGCGGCGGATTTCTGTTGGCCGCGCTGGCCGGGATCGGCGCGATCGGCGGCGTGGCGTTCGCGGCACGGCGCTGGCTGAGGGCCCGCTGACCGCCGATCAATAGCCTGTGTAGCGGCCGGGGCGGTGGAAGGTGATCAGCACGCTCGACATCGCCGCCGCGCTCACCGCCGACAGCAGCACCTGTGCCGGCGGCAGCGCGAACAGCGCCACGACCATGATGCAGCAATCGATGGCGAGCTGCGTGCGCCCGGCATTCCAGCCGCGCTTCTTCTGCAGCCAGAGCGTGAGTACGCCCGTCCCGCCGACGCCCGCCTGATGCCGCGCGAGGCTGAGCACGCCCATGCCGATCACGGTGCCGCCGAACAGCGCCGCGAACAGCGGATCGACGAAGTCGAACCGCAGCAGGCTGGGGCTGAGCAAAGTCAGCACGGTAACGCCCGTGCTGACCACGATGGTTTTGAGCATGAAGCCCGTGCCCATCGCCGCGCGCGCGAGCAGGAAGAATGGCAGGTTGATGAGCGTGAACAGCCATCCGGGCGACAGCGGCACGATGTAGGAGACGAGCAGCGCCACGCCCGCAACCCCGCCGGTGACGAGCCCGGCGGCGTGGAGGCACACGATCCCCAGGACGATCAGCGCGCAGCCGATGAAGAGCGCGTAGATGTCCTCCGCGCGCGTGTGCCGCTGTGCGGTCTGGTCCGAAAACAGATCGGTATTGTGCGGCACGCGAGGCTCCCTCAGCCCTCGGCATCTCTCCCGGCCCGCCTTGCCAGCGGCACCATCCCATGCAATCGCCCAAGCCGAAAGGTGGGCCCATGGTCAAGACGATGACGGGCGGATGCCAGTGCGGGCGCGTCCGATATTCGGCCGAGGTCGCAAGCGACGACGCCTATCTGTGCCATTGCACGATGTGCCGCCGCGCGACCGGCGGCGCCTCGATCGCGTTCGTCAACCTGCCCATCACGGCGGTGACGTGGGACAGCGAGCCCGACTGGTATCGATCCTCGCCGATCGCCGAGCGTCCCTTCTGCGCGGGGTGCGGCACGCCGCTCGGCTTCCGCTTCGTTGAGGATGCGACCAACATCGATCTGACGCTGGGATCGTTCGATGACCCGGCGCGGTTCAGGCCGGTCCACAATTATGCGTCCGAAAGCATCCTGCCCGCATGGCAGGACACGTCGCACCTTCCGGGCCTACGCTCGGACGAAAACTCCTCCGTCGTCGATCGCTGGATGAAGCACGTTGGCAAGCTCCCCGACTGATTACCCGGTTCAATATTTCAAGGCCGACGACGGTGTCCGCCTCGCCTATCGCGAGTTGGGGACCGGTCGGCCGCTGGTGCTGATCCATGGTCTGTTCTCGAACGGCTGGGTTAACTGGATCCGCTACGGGCATGCCGCGCTTTTGGCCGGGGCCGGCTTTCGCGTGATTATGCCCGACCTGCGCGGCCATGGCGAAAGCGAGGCGCCGCACGATGCCGCCGCTTATCCGCCGGACGTGCTGGCACGCGACGGCGCGGCGCTCGTGCGGCATCTGAACCTGAGCGACTATGATCTGGGCGGCTATTCGCTCGGCGGGCGGACTACGCTGCGCATGATGATCGCGGGCGCCGCGCCGCGCCGCGCGGTGGTTGCGGGCATGGGGCTGCGCGGCATGCTCGACACGCACCTGCGCGCGGACTTCTTTCGTGACATGCTGGCCGGCCTGGGAACGCATCCACGCGGTTCCGGGGCCTATATGGCGGAAGCGTTCCTGAAGAGCACCGGGGGGGATCCCGCCGCCATGCGGCCGCTGCTCGACAGTTTCGTCGATAGCGAAGCGGGGGAGCTCGCGGCGATCGATGCGCCGATCCTCGTCCTGTGCGGTGTCGATGACGACGATAACGGCTCGGCCGCCGACCTGGCGCGCAGCCTGGCGCGGGGGCAACTCGCCGAGATACCCGGCAACCACATGACAGCGGTGCTGCAGCCCGGCCTCGGGGCCGAAATCTCCCGTTTTCTTCTGGCGGCCTGATCGGTCAGGCGCGGTCCTGCGCGCTTGACGACTGGGACATTTGCGGCTTTTTCCTGTTTCGTAAGGGGGCAAGCGGGGGGCGCAGCGACTCCGCGATGTCGATTTTCTCTCTTCTGATCGCCGTGGGGCCGTGCCTGCTGATGGCGATGGCTGCCATCGCGCAACTGTTGGTCCATGCTTATCTCAGCCGCGCGCGCCACGGCCTGTTCTGGGCGGCGGCGTTCGCGGCCGGGGCCATGCAATGGGCGATCATGACCGGGCAGGGGATCTTCGCCGGGCGACCGCTTCACGGGGGAGTGATCGCCGATCTGTTCGGCATGGCGAGCCCCTTGCTCTTCGCGGAGGGGTTCCGGCGCCGGGCGGATTTGCACGCGCCGTGGGTCTTGCCGGCAATCGCCATGATCGGCGCGACCCTGCTGATCGCGACCGCGCCGCCGCCGCGCGTGGCGATCCGTGCCGCGATCAACCCGCTGCTCGCCGCGACCGCTTTGGGGTGGGCCGCGACGATGGTGCGTCGCCGCGACGGCCACGACTTCACGATCGAGGCGGCGATGACCGGCGTTCTGGGCGCGATCGTGAGCGTCCACCTGATCGCCGCCTCGCTGGCGGGCGCGGAGCAAATCGGCTGGCTCGCAGGGCATCGCGCCTATGTATTGCTCTATGCCGTTACGGTCGCGCCGGCCTGTGCCGCGATCGCATTGTTCACGCTGCTCCTCACCGCGCATGATTTCTCGGTCGAGCTCCGACGTCTCGTCCATACCGATCCGTTGACCGGCGTGCTGAACCGGCTTGGATTTGACGACGCGATCCGACGGCTCCAGCGCAGGGGCAGGCGGCCGCTGGCGATCGCGGTCGCGGACATCGACCATTTCAAGCACATCAACGACACATATGGGCACGCGGCCGGCGATGCGGTGCTCGCCCGCTTCGCCGGGCAAGTATCGGATGGGCTACGCCCTGAGGATTGCGTCGCCCGCGTGGGCGGGGAGGAGTTCGCTATGCTGCTTCCCGGCATGGATGGGCCTGCGGCCCACGAGCGGATCGACTCGCTGCGCGAGCGGATGCGCGACCTCGCGATCGACGGCCATCCGGGACTGGCGGTGCGCGCGAGTTTCGGCGTGGCGGACTGGCGGCCCGACGAATCAATCGAAGCCATGCTCGAACGCGCCGATCACGCGCTCTATCTGTCGAAGCGTGCCGGGCGTGACCGGACGACGCAGGCGCCCGACAGCGCATGATGGACACCGCTCTGTTCGTCCGGGTGGCGCTGGTCTCTACGACGATGACGATGGCCCTGGTCATGGCACTGGCATGGCGCGACTTCGATCGGCCCCGTCATATCGCGATGTGGGCCGGGGCGTTCGGCCTTGCGACGATTATCTGGCTGATCGGGCTGATCGTGCTCGCCCGACCTTCATGGGACTGGCTGCGCACCGTGATGTTCGCCGTCATGGGCTTCGCGTCGCTGCTCAACACGATGGGATTTCGCGCGCGGTCGGGATCGACACGGCACGACCGCTGGATGATTCCGGCCGCGGCGGGGCATGCGGCGGTGCAGATCGCCCTGGTGCTGGCCGGCGCCGGGCTGGCGGAAATGCTGATCCCGCTCAACCTGTTCAACGCGGTGATGCTGTGGCTCGCGGCGCGCCCCTTGCGCGGACGGCGGCGGGGAGAGCGCGTGGCCGAACGCGTCGCCGAAGGCGGGCTTCTGCTGCTGTCCGTTGCCAGTGCCGCCGCCGCGCTGCTGCTGCTGGGCGTGGTGGTGGAACACGTGACGATGGACGCGCGCGTCGTGGTGGAAAGCGCGATGCTCGTCATGCCCGCCGCTTTGGTCGGCATCGGCCTGTTCGCGATCATCCTGCTGGCCGCCGATCTCGCCGATCGCGCGCGGCGGCTGGCGGCGACGGATATGCTGACAGGCCTCCTCAATCGGCGCGGGTTCGAGGAAAGGGGCCGTGCCCTGTTCGAAAGCGCCCGGGCACAGGAGCGGACGCTGGTATTGGTGCTCATGGACCTGGACCGTTTCAAGCTGGTCAACGACCGCTTCGGCCATCCCGCCGGTGACCGATTGCTCTGTCAGGTCGCCCAGGCGTTGATGCCGGGGGCCGACCGGCGCGCGATCGTCGCGCGCATGGGGGGCGAGGAGTTCGCGATGATGCTGGCCGACACCGATCCCGTGCGAGCGTGCCGGGCGATGGAAGAGTTGCGCCTGCGCATCGCTGGCCTGACCCCCGACCTTCCCGACGCGCACCGCGTTACCGCAAGCTTCGGTCTGGCGGCGCTGCGTGAGGAGGATCGCGACCTGCATACCTTGCTGGGGCGGGCGGATGCGGCGCTTTACCGGTCCAAGGCCGAAGGACGAAACCGGCTCACGCTTGCCTAGCGGAAGGGTGGCTCGTTGAACGCGCGCAGCTTGCGGCTGTGGAGCTGGTGGCCGACATGGCGCAGTTCCTCCAGCGCGGCGATGCCGATCTGGAGATGTTCGGCGATCGCGCGTTCGTAGAAGCGATTGGCCTGCCCCGGCAGCTTGATCTCGCCATGGATCGGCTTGTCCGATACGCACAGGAGAGTGCCGTAGGGGACGCGGAAGCGAAAACCCTGCGCCGCTAGCGTCGCGGATTCCATGTCGATCGCGACCGCGCGGCTCTGGCTGAAGCGCAATGCGGAACTGGCGTAGCGCAGCTCCCAATTGCGATCGTCGGTCGTCACCACCGTGCCCGTGCGCAGCCGCGCCTTGAGCTGGTCGCCGCTCTGGCCTGAAACGGCCTCCGCCGCGCGGCCGAGCGCCACCTGCACCTCCGCGATCGCGGGCACCGGGATTTCGGGCGGCAGCACATCGTCGAGGACATGGTCGTCGCGCAGATAGGCGTGCGCCAGGACATAGTCGCCGATCCGCTGGCTTGGCCGCAATCCGCCGCAATGGCCGATCATCAGCCATGCCTCCGGCCGCATCACCGCGAGATGATCGGTGATCGTCTTCGCGTTCGACGGCCCGACACCGATATTGACCAGGCTGATGCCCGATCGATCGGGCGCGACCAGATGATAGGCCGGCATCTGGTGGCGGCGCCACGCGCTGTCGGCGATCGCGGCGGCGGGATCGGCATCGCCGGGGCGCATCTCCATCCCGCCGGCGCCGCTCAGCAGCGTGTAGCCCTTGCCGGCATTGAGTTCGGCATGCGCCCAGTGGACGAATTCGTCGACGTAGCGATGGTAGTTGGTGAAGAGGATATACTTCTGCAGGTGCGCGGGCGGCGTGCCGGTATAATGGCGCAGGCGGGCGAGGCTGAAGTCGACGCGGCCCGCTTCGAACAAGGCAAGCGGGCGCGGCGCGCCAGGACCGGCGGTGTCGATGCCGTCGGCGATCTCGTCGCCGATATGGCGCAGCTCCGTCGCCGGGAAAATCCGCGCCAGCTCGGCCGCAGCCGCGCCGGTCAGGTCGAGTTCGCTGTCGAGCACGTAAGGGTAGGCGATTTCCTCGTCGCTGCGTCCGACCGTGATCTCGACCCCGAAATCCTCGATCAGCAAGTCGAGCTGCTCGGCGAGGTAATCGCGGAACAGCGCCGGCTGGGTCACGCTGACCGCATAGTCGCCGGGAATGTGCAGCCGGCCGAAGGCGCGGCCGGGTGAGGAGGCGGCGCGGCGTCCATCATAGCGGACCCGGATTTCCGGGTAGCAGAAGCGCCCGGCGGCGCGATCGGCCGGGTCGGGCCGCTCGCCATCGGCCAGATAACGCGACAGCGCGGTGCGAAGCGCGTTCACCGACTCGCGGTGGATCGCCTCCAGCGCATCGACATGGGCGAGGCTCGCGGAGGTTGCCATGCCGATCAGAGCGCGCCGAGCAGGTGCGCGGCGGACGAGACGCGATACTCGCCCGGTGCTTCGACGAAGAGATGCTCGATCACGCCATCGTTGACGACCATCGCGAAACGCTGTCCGCGCCGCCCCATGCCAAAAGCGGAGGCGTCGAAATCGAGGCCCAGCGCGCGGACGAACTCGCCATTGCCATCGGCCAGCATGGTCACCTTGCCCTCAGCCCCCGCCGCCTTGCCCCAGGCATCGAGCACGAAGACGTCGTTCACCGCCGTGGCGACGATCTCGTCGATCCCCTTGGCGCGCAGCGCGTCTGCCTGCTCGACGAAACCGGGCAGATGGCGGACCGAGCAGGTCGGCGTGAACGCGCCGGGTACCGAGAAGAGGGCGACGCGCCGTCCGGCGAAAAAGGCCTGGGTTTCGACCTTTTCGGGGCCGGCGGCGGTCATCCGTGTGAGCGTGGCCGGGGGCAGCGTGTCGCCTGCCGCGATGGTCATCGTCCGTGTCTCCTCGGTCATTCGTACCGCCCTACCAGCGGCGGCGTCTCGTCGAAAGGGCGGCGGCGGTGGGTGGACCCGCCGGGTGTCGGGTTTATACTGCTGCCGTGCCACAGGAAGATTTCATCTCGCTGTCTGGACAATTCCTGCTCGCTTTGCCCGGCATCGGCGACCCACGGTTCGAGCAGGCGGTGATCGCTTTGTGCCTGCATCATCCCGACGGCGCGATGGGCATTGGCATCGGCCAGATCGTGCCGAGGCTGCGGCTCCACGCCTTGCTCAAGCAGCTCGATATCGCGCCCGGCGTGGCCCCTGACGCGCCGGTGCATGTCGGCGGGCCGGTCGATCCGCAGCGTGGCTTCGTCCTGCATACGTCCGACTGGCAGGGCGAGGATACGGTGAGCGTGACCGACGATCTCGGCCTGACCACGACGCTCGACGTGCTGCGGGCAATCTCGGAGGGGGAGGGGCCGGCGAAATGGCTGGTGGCGCTGGGCTATGCCGGCTGGGGCGAGGGGCAGCTCGACGGGGAGATGCGGCGCCATGGCTGGCTCACCGTGCCGTGGGACGAGGAACTGATGTTCGCGACGGCGGCTCCGGAGCGGTGGTTGCGCGCCTTCGCCTCGGCCGGGATCGACGTGCGGTTGCTGGCGTCGGTCAGCGGCAACGCCTGAGGAAGGTCAGCGCAGCCCGATCATCTTGTGCGTCTGGAGCGATAGCCGCCAGCGCGGGTGACGCAGCACGAAATCGACGCAGGCGGCGTGCGCCGCCCGAGGGTCAGACCCGTCGAGCGGTTGGACCAGCAGATGCGCGAAATCCCACCGCTCAATCTCGGCCACGTCCAGGCCGGGCTGCGGCCAGACCATCTTGAGCTCGTCGCCCGAACGCTGGCGGATGGCGGTGCCGCCCTTGGGGCTGACGCAGATCCAGTCGACCCCGTCCACCACCGGCAGCGTGCCGTTGGTTTCGATCGCGACGCGGAAACCGCGCGCCTTGAGCGCGGCGACGAGCGGAGCGTCGAGCTGGAGCATCGGCTCGCCGCCGGTGATGACGACCAGCGGCTGCCCGCCGGGTGCATCCAGGTCGCGCAACCAGAACCCCCAAGCGCGGTCGGCGAGCGCATCGGCATCGGCGAAGCGGCCACCGCCGTCCCCATCCGTGCCGACGAAATCGGTGTCGCAGAAGGTGCATTCGGCGCGGGCCCGATCGCCCTCGCGCCCCGACCAGAGGTTGCAGCCGGCGAAGCGGAGGAAGACCGCGCGCATGCCCGCCTGCAGCCCTTCGCCCTGCAGCGTCAGGAACATCTCCTTGACCGCGTAGCTCATCGTGCGGCGCCTTATTCCGGCGCGACGGCGTAGCGGGTGGGATCGGCCAGCCCCGCCTCGCGGAAGCCCTTGGCGCGCAGGCGACAGCTGTCGCAACGCCCGCAGTGCAGTTCACCTGGCTGCGGATCGTAGCAGGACCAGCTCATCCCCGCGTCGAGCCCGAGGCGGGCCGCCTCACGCGCGATGTCGGCCTTGGTCATGGCGAGCAGGGGGGTGCGGATGCGGAAGCGATCGCCCTCGACCCCCGCCTTGGTGGCGAGGTTGGCCATCGCTTCGAACGCGGCGATGAAGTCGGGCCGGCAGTCGGGATAGCCCGAATAATCGAGCGCGTTGACGCCGATGTGGAGCTCGCGCGCGCCGCTCGCCTCGGCCATGCCGAGCGCCAGGCTGAGGAAGACGGTGTTGCGTGCGGGCACGTAGGTGGAGGGGATACCGGGGCCGACGCCCTCCTTCGGCACCGCGATCCCGGCATCGGTCAGTGCCGATCCGCCGAAGCGGGTGAGATCGAGCGGCAGCACGACATGGCGCACCGCCCCCAGATGCGCGGCGATCCGCGCCGCCGCCTGAAGCTCGACCCGATGGCGCTGGTTATAATCGATCGTCAGCGCGACCAGCCGCAGGCCCGCCTCGACCGCGAGGCCCGCCACCACCATCGAATCAAGTCCCCCCGACACCAGCACCAGCGCGGTGTCGGCGGCGGAATCGGCCGCATCTGTCGTCATGATGCGACGGATAGGCGATCGAGAGCGCCCGCGCAAAAGAAAGGGCCGCCTGAACAGACGGCCCGAAGTTTGGCCCATGGGGCCTCTAGGGAGGACAGTGCCGAAAGGGCACGATTCGTCTGTACGACGGTCGCTCTAAACGCGCGGTTAACGGTCATGCGGCCAGCGGCTCGATCGCGAAGCGCTTCGAACAGAATTCACAATCGACCTCGATCACGCCCGCCTCATTGGCCATCGCCAATCGCTCATCCTCGGGGAAGCGGGCGATGACGCTCGCGACATGATCGGGATCGCAGCGGCAGCCCTTGACCGGCGTCGGGCCGGCCTGCGTGCGTACCTCTTCCTCGTTGAACAGCCGCCACAGCAGCGTTTCGAGCGGCAGGTCCGCATCGACCAGCTCGGGCTCGCGCACGCTGCCGCCGAGCGCCGCGACATGCTCCCATTCGGGATGATCGAGCCGGACGTGCAGCCGCTCGCGCCCCTCCTCGCCCTCCGGCAAATGCTGGAGCATGAGCCCGCCCGCAACGCAGCCGGCCGGCGTGCGCGCCACGCCGATGCGGATCAGGCTGGGGATCTGCTCGGACTGGGCGAGATAGGCCTGCGCCGCATCGGCGAGGCACGTGCCCTCGAGCGGAACGATGCCCTGATAGCGCTCGCCGGTCAGCGCCTGATCGAAGGTGATCGCGAGATAGCCCTTGCCGAACAGCGCGAAGAGCGAGGGATCGGCAGGCAGCTCGCCCAGCCGATCGGGATCGTGGCGGACATAGCCGCGCAGTTCGCCGCCACGATAATCGGCGACGAGCAATTCGATCACCCCGCCCTCGGTCTGCGCCTGGAGCGTGAGCTGGCCGGTCGAATCCTTGAGCGTCGCGCCGAGCAGAGCGGCGAGCACCAGCGCCTCGCCCAGCACACGCTCGATCGCGGGGGGATAGTTATGCGCGGAAAGGATCGCGTCGAGCGTCGAGCCCAGCCGGACCAGCCGGCCGCGCGCGCTGCGCGCCGGGATGGTGAAGGCCAGCGTCCGATCGATGGGGGAAGAGGTCATAGCGGGCATGTAGGAAGGACGAGCGGCGGTTTCCATCCGGCCCGGATTGGCGGGCGAAGTTGACGAAGTTGACAGGTGCGCGCGGTTCGAACCGAGGCGCGGTCAGGCGGGGACGCCGAACAGATCATGCTCGTCCGCATCCTCGATAAGGACGCGGACGACATTGCCCGGCTGGAGGCCCGACGTGTCGCGCAGAAGGACCTCGCCATCGATCTCGGGCGCGTCGGCCATCGACCGGCCGGAGGCGCCGCCGACGGCATCGGCGGCATCGATGATCACGTCGAGCGTGCGGCCGACCTTGGCGGCGAGCTTTTCGGCCGAGATGCGCGCGGTGAGCGCCATCAGGCGGGCGTAGCGTTCCTCCTTCACCTCCTCGGGCACCGCGCCGGGCAGGGTGTTGGCGGCCGCGCCCTCGACGGGTTCGAACCGGAAGGCGCCGACGCGGTCGAGCCGCGCCTCCTCCAGCCAGTCCATCAGGTAGCGGAAATCGTCCTCGGTCTCGCCGGGGAAGCCGACCACGAAGGTCGAGCGGATCGCGATGTCGGGCGCGATCGCGCGCCAGCCGCGGATACGGTCGAGCGCCTTGGCGTCGTTGGCCGGGCGCTTCATCGCGCGCAGCACCGGCGGGCTGGCATGCTGGAACGGAATGTCGAGATAGGGGAGCACCAGCCCCTCCGCCATCAGCGGGATGACGCGGTCGACGTGGGGGTAGGGGTAGACGTAGTGGAGACGGACCCACGCGCCCAATTGCCCGAGATTGCGGGCGAGATCGGTCATGTCGGCGCGCACCTCGCCACCGCCCTTCAGCGGGTAAGCGGCGTGGCGCAGGTCGAGCCCGTAGGCGCTGGTATCCTGGCTGATGACCAGCAGTTCGCGCGTGCCGGCGGCGACCAGTTTCTCCGCCTCGCGCAGGATCGCGTCGGGGCGGCGGCTGACGAGGTCGCCGCGCAGCGCGGGGATGATGCAGAAGGAGCAGCGGTGGTTGCAGCCCTCCGAAATCTTCAGATAGCTGTAGTGGCGCGGGGTCAGCTTGAGATCGCGGCCGTCGTCGCGCGCCTGGGGGACGAGGTCGAGATAGGCCGACGGCGGCACCGGCGCGGCGTCATGGACCGCGCCGACGACCTGCTCATATTGATGCGCGCCGGTGACGGCGAGGACCTGCGGGAAGCGCGCCTGGATCAGCTCCGCCTCCTTGCCCATGCAGCCGGTGACGATGACGCGGCCATTTTCGGCGATCGCCTCGCCGATCGCCTCCAGGCTCTCCTCCTTGGCGGAATCGAGGAAGCCGCAGGTGTTGACCAGCACCACGTCGGCGCCCGCATAATCGGGCGACATCTGATAGCCGTCGGCGCGCAGCTTGGTCAGGATACGCTCGCTGTCGACCAGATTCTTGGGACAGCCGAGCGACACCATGCCGACCTTGGGCGGGGAGGGGAGTGTCGTTGCCATGGGAGTGGGCGCCACATAGCGACGGCCGCGCGATTTTGCGAGGGGGCGCGCGAAATGCCGGTCCAGCCGCCGATTGACGATCCTATTTGTCGGACTATTGTCGATCGAAACATTCTGGAGAGAGACGTGGCGATGAAGACCAAGCGAGCAATATTTGCGGCATTGTCTCTGGTAGCGTTCTCATCCGCCGTTCCGGCTACGGCGCAGGCCGCGGCTCCCATCGCGCCCGGTTCCAATCCGCTGTTCCGCGACAAGTTCACCGCCGATCCCGCGCCGCTGGTCGTCGGCGACCGCCTGTATCTGTATACCGGCCATGACGAGGCGCAGCGCGACGAGATGTTCAACATGCGCGAGTGGCTCGTCTATTCGACCACCGACATGAAGACGTGGACCGACCACGGCCCGATCATGAAGGCCACCGACTTCAAATGGGCGAAGAAGGACGCCTGGGCGTCGCAGACCATCCAGAAGAACGGCAAATTCTGGTTCTACGCGGCGGTCGAGCATGACGCGACCAAGCCGGGCAAGGCGATCGCGGTCGCGGTGTCGGATTCGCCGACCGGCCCGTTCGTCGACGCCAAGGGATCGGCGCTGATCAGCAACGACATGACCCCGAAGGGGACGCACAGCTGGGAGGACATCGATCCCACGGTGTTCACCGACGATGACGGCACCACGTGGATCGCGTGGGGCAACCGCCAGTGCTACATCGCCAAGCTGAAGCCCAACATGATCGAGATCGACGGCCCGATCACCGAGATCACGCCGCCGCATTTCGAGGAGGGGCCGTGGCTGCACAAGCGCGGCAAGATGTATTACCTGACCTACGCCTCGCTCGACCGGTCCAAGCATCGCGACGAGAAGATTTCCTATTCGACGGCACCGTCGATCAAGGGGCCGTGGACCTATCGCGGCGAGCTGACCGGATCGGGCAAGTACAGCTTCACGATCCATCCCGGCATCGCCGAGTTCAAGGGGCAGTGGTATCTGTTCCTGCACAATGCGAACCTGGCGGTCGACGACATGAGCGGCGCGATCGGCCGGCGCGCGGTGACCGTCGAATATCTCCAGTACAATCCGGACGGCACGATGAAGCCCGTGACGCAGACCGAAGCGGGCGTTTCGGTGCCGCCGCCGGCCAAGTGATCCGGCAGCGATCATCAAAAAGGGAGAGGGCCATGAACGAGATGAAGACGGGAAAACGCGCGAGACCCCTTGGACGTGCGCGTATCGCGCTGGCCGCCGCCACGATCGCGGCCGGATGGGCGCTCGCGCCGGCGGCGCAGGCGCAGGCCGACAAGATGACGCCGATCGCGATCCCGGCGCAGCCGGACGCGATCACGCTCGATACCGGCCCGCTGCCCGGCGCGACCGTGAACGAAAGCTGGCACAGCCAATATGGCAGCGTCTTCGCGCGCAACGTTACCGTGGCCACGCTGACGCCGTTCCTGCCCGATCCGGCCAAGGCCACGGGCGCGGCGGTGGTGGTGGCGCCGGGCGGCGGCTTCCGCACGCTGTCGATGCAGAATGAGGGCTGGGACGTGGCGCGCGCGCTGGCGGCGCGGGGCGTCGCGGCGTTCGTGCTCAAATACCGGCTGAACCAGACGCCGCGCGACATGGCCGGTTTCGAAGAATCGATGCGCGCGATGTTCGCGGGCGTCGCGGGGACGCGGCCCGCGCCCGAAGCGGCGGCCGATCGGCTGGCGCCGCAGATCGCCGATGCGCGCGCCGCGTTCGCGCTGATCCGCAAGCGCGCGACGGAATGGCGCGTCGATCCGAACCGGATCGGCATGGTCGGCTTTTCGGCGGGCGCGATGCTGACCGTCGCGACCACGCTGAAGGGTGAGGACGCCAAGCCTGCCTTCATCGGCGACATTTACGGACCGCTGTCCGCCGTGACCATTCCGGCCGATGCGCCGCCGCTGTTCGTCGCGATCGCCGCCGACGACCCGCTGTTCGGCGGGATCGATTACGGACTGGTCGACAGCTGGCGCAAGGCGAAGAAGCCGGTGGAGTTCCACCTGTACGAACAGGGCGGGCACGGCTTCGGCATGTATCCGAAGAAGACGACGAGCACGGGCTGGTTCGAGGCATTCGCGAGCTGGCTGCGCATGCACGGCTTCGCCCGTTAAACGCCGTTCGCAGGCTCCACGCGTCGATCCGGCGCGCGTGGGGCCTGTTGGACGCGGTTGCCGCAATCGGGATGTCGGCGGTGGAGCGTCGGCCCGGTCGTCAAGGCTACGACGCGGGAGGGCGAATGCCGCCCCGGCCGTTTGACCGGCCTCCGCAGCGGCGCGGAGTTCCGGGCATTGTCAGTCCGGGGTGTGCGGGTAGGGCGGCGGCATGATCCGTGACACGCGAACCCCCACTCTTTCGCTCGCTTCCCGCCGCTTTCGGGCGATCGCGCTGATGGTGCTGGCAGCGGTCGCCGCGCCGGTCGCCGCCGCCGATACGCCGTCGGCCGCCGTCCCGCATGCGCCGGAGGTGCGGCTGGCCGGCGAGATCGTGACCCTGCCGATCGTCATGGTCCGCGAATATCCGTTCATCGAGGGCGAGGTCGCCGGGGTCAAAGGCAAGCTGATGCTCGACACGGGCATGGGCGAACCCTTCGTCATCAACGACCATCGCGTGCCGATGACTGGTGGCACGAAGATCGGCACGGGCTTCTTCGGCAGCGGCCAGACGTTCGACATCCGGTTGCAGGCGGGCGTCGACGGCGTCCGCATCGGCGCATTGCGTTATCCGCGCGTCACCAACGTGCAGAGCCAGGACGCGCGGATGCTGGAGCGGATCACGCCCGATTTCCTCGGCTGGGTCGGCCAAGCGGCGTTCGCGAGCCACGCGATGAAGCTCGATTACCGGCGGCTGACGGCGACCTTCTACAAGGGCGGTCCGGAGGCGTTCACCAGGGGCGAGACGGTCATCGCGGTGCTGCCGTTCGAGACGCGCAAGCTGCCCAACATTCCGCTGCTGCCGGCGCGCATCGGCGATCTGGACGCGATCGTCAGTCTCGACACGGGCATGAACGGTTCGCTCGCAATTTCCGAGGAGAAGCGGCAGCGGCTGGTCGCCGCCGGGCTGATCAAGCCGACGCAGGATCCCGAGGCATTCGACCTGCACGGCGTCCGCATCGCGGGCATGGCCGCCGCCACTTTCCCGGCGATCGAGGTCGAGGAGGGGCCGTCGCCGAGCGCCAAGTCGGTCGGGATCACCGAGGATACCGAGCTTGAGCTCGGTTACGTCTTCCTTCGCAACTATAAGACGGTGTGGGATTACCGCGCGAAGCGGCTTTATCTGCTGGCGCCGTGAGACGTACGGCCTGCTTATAACGGAGTGGGCCGAGCAAGTATCGGACTAACATAAGTTATGTATCGGAATTTTCTGCTTTTCCGGAACGCTGCCGCCGATGCCGCGTTGCTGCCGGAATTAACAGGAGGACCGGATGCTGCGTACTTTCCTTTTCGCGACGACCGCCGCGCTGACCTTGGCCGCGTGCGGCGCGGGGACCGATTCCACGCCGGCTAACGAAACCGGCATGGGCAATGGCGCGGGCACGACCATGGCCGAGGATACCGCCGCGCAGGGCGTGGGCGCCGCCGGCGCGCCGATGGTCAACAGCACGCCCGACTTCGTGACCGCCGCCGCGATCAGCGACATGTACGAGATCGAGGCGAGCAAGATCGCGCTCGATAAGTCGAAGTCGGCCGACGTGAAGGCGTTCGCGCAGATGATGATCAAGGATCATACCGCGACCACCGCCAAGCTGAAGGCGACGCTGGCCAGCGCGAACGTGCAAGCGACGCCGCCGACCGCGCTCGACGATCGCCGCCAGGGCCTGATCGACAATCTGAAGAGCGCGTCGGCCGCGGACTTCGACAAGGTCTATCTCGATCAGCAGACGGCCGCGCATCAGGAAGCGCTGACCGTGATGAAGAGCTATGCCGACGATGGCGACACGCCGGCGCTGAAGACGCTGGCCGCCGAGACCGCACCCAAGATCCAGATGCATTATGACGCAGTGCGCAAGCTGGATCGCGGCGGGGCCGACGGCACGAATTAATCGACCGCATAGGTTTGCCGAGGAGGGCCGTCCCGATGGGGCGGCCCTTTTCGGTTGCGGCGAACTTATTTGAGCGTCGCGAGCTTTACGCGGAGGAGCTGCGGCGTTGCGGTGAAATTGAGGCCCCAGTCGATCTGGTCGCCATTCCAGACGCGTTCGAACACCCAGTGCCCCTGCGCGTCATAATGCCCTTCCTCGACGCGCAGGACCTGCGTCTGCTCGCCGGGCTGCGGCTCGGCGAGGTCGAGTTCGACGCGGGCATGGGTGCCGGCGATGAGGAAGTCGTCCGCGCCAAGCGCCGCCATCACCGCCCCGCCCGAGGGGACCGCATTGCCCTTGGGCTCGTCGGTGCCGAACTGGGGGCGGCCGAAGGTGACGGTCGCGCGCCAGCGGCCGAAACGCATCTCCTGCCGGTGCTTCGCGGCGGGATCGGTCGGTTCGGCCACCCCTTGCGTTTTCCCCTCCAGCGCGAGCGCGGGCCAGATGGAGCGCACCTTGTCGAACAGGCGATAGTTGAGCGCGAATGCCTCGACGGTCTCGTCGTCGAGCTTCTCCGCGCCGAGCGGGAAGTTGAGGTAGCCGGTCTCATCCATGCCGAAGGGCGAGAAGCCGATCGCGCCGCGCCCCATCGCCGCGAAGAAATAGCGCGCATAGGCGCGGGCATTGCCGGTTTCGGGCACGAACAGGGCATTGTCCGGGCGGCGATAGAGATCGAGGAACTTCAGATAGGCGGCGTGATCGGGATTGTAGATGTCGGGCGCGGCGACATCGATGCTCGGCGCGGCGGCCTTCCAGATGTCGAGCATGGCCGGCACGGGGCCGCCCGAGGCGTAGCTGTCGGGTGACTGCCACACGTCCGGGCGGCTGGGCAGAGCGGCGTTGACGAACATCGGCAGGTTCTTGACCGCCTTGCCGGCGGCGGCGATGCGATCGACGTAGCTGGCGAGATGCCAAGTCTGGAACGCGGCGTCGGCATCGCGCCCGAACATTT
>NZ_JBMDXG010000287.1:0-2076 GCF_048594985.1 Sphingomonas sp.
ATCCCGCGTACCGAGACGGGCAAGGTCCGGCGCCAGATCCTGACCGAACTCTATTCCGACGCCGCGCCGAAGACGGCCGCGCCCTCCGCCGCCGCCGCCGCGACCGATGCGGCGCTGTCGCCGCGCGAGGAGGAGATCGCCGCGATCTGGCGCGACGTGCTGGGCGTGCCGCATATCGGCCGCAACGAGACCTTCTTCGAACTGGGCGGCGATTCGCTGTCGGTGATCGGCGCGATGCTGAAGATGGAGCGCGCCGGGATCGCCAAGGACATGGCGCAGGCGATGCTCGAAGGGCGCAGCATCGCCGAGATTGCGGCGATGGAGCCGGGCGCGCGTGCCGCCGTCGGCGCGCAGGCGCGGACCAGCGACGCGATCAACATGACGCGCGGCCTGCTGGTGATGGTGGTGATCGCGGCGCATTGGGGGCCGTTCTTCATCGCCCGCGCCGGGCGCTTCCGCGAACTGGCGGGGGAGCTCGTCAATCCGATCTTCCGCCTGGGCACGCCGGGCTTCGCGATCGTGTTCGGCATCGGCCTCAGCTTCTTCTATCTGCCGAGCCTCCGGCGCCATCCCGACCGGTTCCGCGCCAAGCTGCGCACCAATGCGATCGTGCTGGCGGTGGGCGTGTTCATCATCGGCCTGACGCGCAACGCGACCGTGCTGATCGAACAGGGATCGATCGGGCCGCAATGGGCGGCGAGCTTCTTCTACAACGTGCTGTTCTTCTACCTGCTGATGGTGCTGTCGGCGGGGCTGGTGCTGCGCGGGGTGGCGCGGATGCGGCACCAGGCGCTCGACGCGCTGCTGTGCGTGGTCGGCCTGCTGCTGGCGAGCGCGCTGTTCCGGCTCTGGCTGGGGCATGTGCCCGCGACCGGGCTGGCGGAGCTCGGGCGACTGATGCTGGTCGCGAAATACAGCTATCCGGCGATGCTGGCGGAGGTGATGGTCGGCATCGCGCTCGGCTACTGGATCGAGCAGAGCATGGCCGAGCCCGACCAGGGCGCGAAGCTGGTGCGCGCGGGGCTGGCGCTGCTCGGCGGGGGCCTCGTCCTGTCGTTCGAGCTGGGGCTGATGGCGGCGTGGCGTGGCATGGCCGCCAACGTGCTGATGCTGGTCAGCTATGCCGGCGCGATCCTGCTGCTGTTCGCGGGCATGTCGCGCTGGCGGGCGGGGGCGAGCGCGCGAGCCTCGATCGTGGCGACGCGGCTGCTGCTGATCCTGGGGCTGCTCGCCTTCCCGGCGTTCGTCGGGCACGAGGCGGTGATGGGCATCAAGGAATTGCTGCGCGCGTTCGGCATGTCGAACGCCGCCTCGATCGGGCTGCCGCTGGCGGTGCTGATCGGCGCGGGCGCGGTGGCGATCCGGCGGATCTACCGGCTCTATTACGGCTGAGGCGCTCAGGCCCCGCTTGCGCTGGCATAAGCCAGCGCGAACACGATGAGGATCAGCCCGAGCGCGGACAGCATCGCGCCGACGATGCGCAGCACGTACGTCGTCTCGGGCGCGTCGCGCAGGCCGAGCAGGCGGCGGACGCCGCCCCCGCGCAGCAGCACGGGCAGGCCGAGCGCGCCAAAGCCGAGCCCAAGCGCGAGCATGATCCATTGCGAAACCGGCATCGGGGCGTCAGCATCCTTCCAGCGGCCGGCGCGTTCCCCGCCGGCAATCCTCAAAGGAGACCATCATGGCCGATCTGTCGAACATCAAGGAACATATGGAAGTCATCGGCGCGGACGGGGTCCATGTCGGCACGGTCGACAAGGTCGAGGGCGACCGCATCAAGCTGACCAAGAAGGATGCGAGCGCCGAGATTGAGGGCGCCGAGGGCGGCCACAGCGGCCACCATCATTATATTTCGGGCGGGCTGGTCGCCGAGGTCGAGGGCGACCAGGTTCGCCTGTCGGCCAATGCCGCCGTGGCGGTGTCGTTCGAAGAAGAAGAGTGACGGACGGCCGGGGGCGCCGCGAGACGCGGGCCCCCGGCGCCTGCCCCTGAGCGGGGCCTCGCCGCCGGGCGGGCGAGGCCAATATTCCATGGCCGGAGGCGAGCGTGGCGCGCCATGAGCCTTGCCTTCGGATC
>NZ_JBMDXG010000288.1:0-4095 GCF_048594985.1 Sphingomonas sp.
ACCGCTTCTTCCCCGAACTGTTCATGCGGCTGTTCTGCATCCTGCTGCCGATCGGCCTCGTCGAATCGCTCGGCTGGGCGACGCCGGTGGGATCGACGCTCGCGGGGATCATGTTCCTCGCGGTGCATCGCATCGGGGACGATCTAGTCGATCCCTTCGCCAACACCGTGCACGATCTCCCGCTTGCCGCGATGTGCCGCACGGTAGAGATCGACCTGCTCCAGGCGATCGGCGATCCCGCGCCTGCGCCGTTGCAACCGGTCAAGGGCGTCCTTTGGTAGCTTGATTGGTGCGCCCGCTCATCCCGATCGGATCAGCGCCACCGCCGCGTCGCGTTCGAACAGATAAAGAGCGATCCGCGCCGCCTGCCCCCTCGGCCCGGCGAGCCCGCCGTCGCGATCGACGAGAAGGCGTGCATCCTGGTTGGCGGTCGCGATCAGCTCGGCCATCATCTCCGGCGAGGCGAGTCGGAAGGCGGCCTCGCCCGACTGGCGCGTGCCCAATATTTCCCCCGCCCCGCGCAGGCGCAGGTCCTCCTCGGCGATGCGGAAGCCGTCATTGGTCTCGCGCAGCAGCGCCAGCCGGGCCCGCGCCGTCTCGCCGAGCTGGCCGGCCGTCCGGAGCAGCAGGCAGATCGACTTGGCGCTGCCCCGTCCCACCCGCCCGCGCAACTGATGAAGCTGCGCCAGGCCGAAGCGGTCGGCATGCTCGATCACCATCAGCGTGGCGTTGGGCACGTCCACGCCTACCTCGATCACCGTGGTCGCGACGAGCAGGCGGAGGTCGCCGCGCAGGAAGGCGGCCATGACCGCATCCTTCTCGGGGCCCTTCATCCGCCCGTGGACGAGCCCGACCATGTCACCGAAGCGTCGGCGCAGCGCCTCGGCGCGTTCCTCCGCCGCCGCGAGGTCGCTCGTCTCGCTTTCCTCGACCAGCGGACAGACCCAGTACGCCTGTTGTCCCCCGGCCAGGTGCCGCCCGACCCCCTCCACTACCTCGGCCAGACGGTCGTCGGCGATGACGCGCGTCTCGATCGGCTGCCGCCCCGGGGGCAGCTCGTCGAGACGCGACGAATCCATTTCGCCATATTGGCTGAGCGTCAGCGTGCGCGGGATCGGTGTCGCGGTCATCGCCAGCAGGTGCGGCGGCCGCTCCGCTTTCTGCGTCAGCAGCATCCGCTCCGCCACGCCGAAGCGATGCTGCTCGTCCACCACCGCCAGCCCGAGCCGGCGGTAGGACACCGCCTCCTGAAAGATGGCGTGCGTGCCGACCAGGATGTCGATCGATCCGTCGGCGAGCCCCATCAGCGTCGATTCGCGCGCACGTCCCTTGTCGCGCCCGGTGAGCACCGCGATCGTGAGCGGCAGCCCGGCGGTGAGCCGCGTCAGATTCTCGAAATGCTGCCGCGCGAGGATCTCGGTCGGCGCGAGCATCGCCGCCTGCGCGCCGCCCTCGACCGCGATCAGCATCGCCATCAGCGCGACCAAAGTCTTGCCCGCGCCGACATCGCCCTGAAGCAGGCGGAGCATCGGCGACGATTGCGCCAAGTCGCCCTCGATCTCGGCGATGGCGCGCGCCTGCGCGCCGGTCAGCCGATAGGGCAGCCGGAGCGCGTCGCGCAGCCGTCCGTCCCCGGCCAGCGGCACGCCGCGCCGCGCGCGGGCGGACGCGCGCACGAGCATCAGCGCGAGCTGGTTGGCGAACAATTCGTCATAAGCGAGCCGCGCGCGCGCCTTCGCATCGGCCGGATCGGCGTGGAGCCGGGCCAGCGCCGCGCGCCAGGCCGGCCAGCCCTGCTTCGCCAGCAGGCCGGGTTCGATCCATTCGGGCAGTTCGGGCGCACGTGCCAGCGCCTGCGCGACGAGCGCCGCCAGCCGCTTGTTGCTGAGCCCTTCCGACAGGGCATAGACCGCCTCGCGCGCCGGCAAGGCCGCCGCCTCCTCGGGCGCCATCACCTCGGGATGCACGATCTGGAGCCACTGGTCATAGCGGTCGAGCTTGCCCGACACCGCCTTCGCTTCGCCCAGCGGAAGCTGCTTCTTCGCCCAGCCCGAGCTTCCGCCGAAGAAGACGAGGCTCACGGCGTTGCCGGCCCGATCCTGCGCGACCACGCGCGACGGCGCGCGCGCGCTGCCGCCCATGCGATATTCGGTCGGGGTGACTTCGACCGTCAGGACGCGTCCGACATCCGCCTCGTCGAGCGCATCTACCGCCTTGCGATCGATCCAGCCGGTGGGAAGATGGAAGAGCAGGTCGACCGCCTTCGCAAGCCCAAGCCGGCCGAGCGGCTTGGCGAGCCCGGGGCCCACGCCCTTCAACGCCTCCACCTCGGCGAACAGCGGATTGAGAATGTCGGGTCGCATCACTAGATGACCATAGCCTTAGCCCGTTCGGGTCGAGCTTGTCGAAGCCCCGTCCGTTTTCCGTGACGACCGGCCGCTCGACGGGTTTGGTGCGCACGGCCAACCCGGATTTTCGTGCCGACAGCGCCGCGCGCGCCGCCGGCCAATGCCTATGGAGCCTCATGGACCGCGAAACCCGTCTCAAGCGCCTGTATTTCCGCGCCTGGCATCGTGGCACGAAGGAGGCCGACCTGATGCTCGGCGGCTTCTTCGATCGCTTCCACGGCGAATGGGACGATCCCCAGCTCGACTGGTTCGAGACGCTGTTGGAGGAGCAGGATGTCGACATCATGGGCTGGGCGATCGGAACGATCCCGGTGCCGGCGCGCTGGCAGGGGCCGATGATGGATCGGATGCGCGTGCTGGATTACGTGCCCGTCGAGAAGTGACGACCGGAACAGCCGTCGGCCCTGCGGAGGCAGGGGCCCATGTCCGCTCCCCTCAAGCGGAATGGCCACGGTGAGGACGATATGCCCCTGCCTCCGCAGGGCGACGATGATCAGAGTGCATGCCGGACCTTCAACGAATCCTCAAAGCCTCCGAGCAACTGACGCTGGCGGGTGCGCCGGCGGGCTTCCTGCCGTGGTTGATGGCCGACCTCGCCCGCGCGGCGAAGGGACGCGCGGTGTTCATCGCGCCCGACGAGGCGGCAATGCGCGCGCTCGCGGACAATGCGCGCTATTTCGCGCCCGAGATCGAGGTCGTGACGTATCCGGCGTGGGACGTGCTGGCCTATGACCGCGCCTCGCCCTCGTTGCGGGCCTCGTCCGAGCGGCTTGGCGCGCTCCATGCGCTCCAGCGCGGTAAGGGCGGACCCCAGCTTCTGGTCACCACCGTCAATGCCGCGACCCAGCGCACGCTGACGCCGTTCCGCGTCCGCCAGCTTTCCGCCACGCTCGCGCCCGGCGAGCGGATCGACCGCGACGCGCTTGCCGAACTGCTTCAGGCCAACGGCTATGTCCGCGCCGATACGGTCCACGAAGCGGGCGAATATGCCGTGCGCGGCGGGCTGGTCGACCTGTTTCCGGCGGGCGAGAGCCTGGCGCTGCGGCTCGATTTCTTCGGCGACGAGATCGAGACCGTCCGCCAATTCGATCCGGAGGATCAGCGCACGACCGCGCGGGTCGACGGCTTCACCCTGCTGCCCGCGTCCGAGGCGTTGCTCGATGCCGAGGGGATCAAGCGCTTCCGCAGCCGCTATCGCGAGAAGTTCGGGGCGACCGCGACCGGCGATCCGCTGTACCAGGCCGTGTCCGAAGGACGGCGCCTCGCCGGCATGGAGCATTGGCTGCCGCTGATCGAGGAGCGGCTGGCGACCCTGTTCGACCATCTCTCTCCCGATGACCTGATCGTGCGCGATGCGGGCGCCGACGGCGCGGCCGACGCGCGGTTCGAATCGGTCGAGGATTATTATGCCAACCGCGAACGGGCGCTGAAGTCCGATCCCGGCAGCTATCGCCCGCTCGCGCCGTCCGAACTCTATGTGATGAGCAGGGAATGGCGCGGGTTCGTCGCCGATCGTCCGATCCACCTGACCACGCCCTATCACGAGCCCGAGAGCGATCGGGTGATCGATTTCGGCGTCGACGGCCCGCGCGATTTCACGCCGGAGCGGACGCAGAACGCCAATGTCTATGAGGCGGTGGTCGCGCATGTCCGCGATCTTGGCCGGTCGAAGCGCAAGGTCGTGCTG
>NZ_JBMDXG010000289.1:0-4856 GCF_048594985.1 Sphingomonas sp.
GGGCGGAGGCCGCGCACGGTGGTTTCGACTTCGGGCAATTCGGGCATCGCCGCCACCTAGCCCATCGTCGGCGGCGTCGCTATGGCCGGGCCATGACCGAGACCGTCTCCTTCGGCTATTCCGAAGTCAGCCCGACCGAAAAGACCGCGAAGGTGGGCGAGGTGTTCGCCCGCGTGGCGCGACGCTACGACATCATGAACGACGCCATGTCGGCGGGCATGCACCGGCTGTGGAAGGACCGCTTCGTCGCGCGGGTGAAGCCGCGCGCCGGCGAGCGCATCCTCGACATGGCGGGGGGCACGGGCGACATCGCGTTCCGCATGCACGCCCGTGGTGCGGACGTGACGGTCAGCGACATCAACCCCGCGATGCTGGACGTCGGGCGCGCCCGCGCCGCGAAGAAGGGGATCGAGGGCCTCGACTGGTCGGTTCAGAATGCCGAGACGCTGAGCTTCGGCGACGGCGCGTTCGACGCCTATACGATCGCGTTCGGCATCCGGAACGTGACGCATATCGACAAGGCGCTGGCCGAGGCGCACCGCGTGTTGAAGCGCGGGGGCCGGTTCTTCTGCCTCGAATTTTCGACCACGCAATGGCCGGGCTTCGCCGAGGTCTACGATTTCTACTCGCACCGGATCGTGCCCCGGCTGGGCAAGGCGATCGCCGATGATGAGGACAGCTATCGCTACCTGATCGAATCGATCCGCCGCTTCCCGCCGATGCCCGAGTTCGAGCAGATGATCGGCGAGGCCGGTTTCGTGCAGACCAAGGTCGAGCCGCTGCTGGGCGGACTGGTCGCGATCCACAGCGGCTGGAAGATATGAGGGCCGCCACGATCCTCCCCAGCATGGGGAGGGGGACCGTTGCGAAGCAACGGTGGAGGGGGATCGCGACGCGCGACCCGCTCGCCGCACGCCCCCTCCACCACGCCGCTGCGCGTCGCGGTCCCCCTCCCCGGGCCGGGGAGGATCTTTGACCTCCGCGCTCGTCCATACGTTCCGCCTGCTGCGCTGGGGGCGGACGCTTGCCCGCCACGGCGCGTTGCGCGGGCTGGAGGCCGATCCCAACACGCCGACGGCCGCGCGCCGGCTGATCCGGCTGGCGCATCTGGGGCTGCGCGTGCCGAAGACGCCGCGCTATGCCGACGCCTTCCAGGCGATCGGGCCGGCGGCGATCAAGCTGGGCCAGGCGCTCGCCACCCGCCCCGACCTGGTCGGCGAGGAAGCGGCGCACGATTTGACGCGGCTGCAGGATTCGGTGCCGCCGGTGCCGTTCGAGACAATCCGCGCGGCGATCGAGGCGAGCCTCGAACGGCCGATCGAGCAGCTGTTCGCGTCGATCGACCCCGAGCCGGTGGGCGCCGCGTCGATCGCGCAGGTCCACCGCGCGGTGACGCTCGACGGGCGGCAGGTCGCGGTCAAGGTGCTGCGGCCGGGGATCGAGGAGGAGATGGCGCGCGCCATCCAGACCTACGAATGGGCGGCGGCGCAGGCCGAGGCGATGGGGGGCGAGCTTGCGCGCCTGCGCCCGCGCCTGACCATCGCGACCTTCCGCCAGTGGACGATGCGCGAGCTCGACCTGCGGCGCGAGGCGGCGTCGGCGTCCGAGCTGGCCGAGCATATGGCGGCCGAGCCCGGCTTCGTCGTGCCCGCGATCGACTGGTCGCGCACCACGCGGCGCGTGCTGACGCTGGAATGGATCGACGGGATCAAGCTGAGCAAGCGCGCCGAGCTGGTCGCGGCGGGGCATGACACGCGGGCGCTGGCGGTGCTGCTGGTGCGCGCCTTCCTGCGCCAGGCGATCGGCGACGGCTTCTTCCACGCCGACCTGCACCAGGGCAATCTGTTCGCGCTGCCGGGGGGCCGTGTCGCGGCGATCGATTTCGGGATCATGGGACGCGTCGACCGGCGCGCGCGGCTATGGCTGGCGGAGATCCTCCACGGCCTGATCACCGGCAATTACCAGCGCGTCGCCGAGATCCATTTCGAAGCGGGCTACGTCCCCGCGCATCATAACGTTGCCGAGTTCGTGACCGCGCTGCGCGCCGTCGGCGAGCCGATCCGCGGCCTGCCGGTCAAGGACATTTCGATCGGGCAGATGTTGGACGGCCTGTTCGGCATCACGCGCGATTTCGACATGGCGACGCAGCCGCACCTCCTGCTGCTGCAGAAGACGATGGTGATGGTCGAGGGTGTGGCCACCGGCCTCGATCCCGATATCAACATGTGGGAGGTTTCGGGCCCGTTCGTGCGCGAATGGCTGCGCGACGAGCTCGGCCCCGAGGCGTGGCTGGCCGACCGGCTGCGGCGCGACGCGGACACGCTGCTTCGCATCCCCGACCTCGTCCGCCGCATCGAGGCGCGCTATCCGCCGCCGGGCGCCGCCCCCCCCCCGCCCCCGCTGGCCGAGGTCGCGGTGGTGCGCCTGGGCGGCGGATGGCGGATGGCGTTCGTGGCGCTGCTGGCGGGTGGGGCCGGGGCGGCGCTGGCGAGCCTGTTCGGCTGATCTCACCACCGTTCGCACTGAGATTGTCGAAGGGCGGTTCGCGCCTTCCGGTGCATCGATAGAAAGACGAGCCGTGCTTCTACAAGCTCAGTGCGAACGGTGATCGAGGTCATTATCGGCTCTCAAGGTGTCTCGCCTCGCGCATGCTGGCGCGGGGGCGCGGGGCTCGGCTATGGCGGGGGCATGTCGCATCCTCTGCCCCCGATTGAGATCCGCCTGCTCCGCCTCGCCCATGGCGAGGACCTGCCTTTGCCCCGCTATGCGACCGAACATGCCGCCGGCATGGACGTGGTGGCGGCCGAGACGGTGACGCTGGAGCCCGGCGACCGGCTGGCTATCGCGACCGGCTTCGCCATGGCGATCCCGGAGGGCTATGAGGTGCAGGTGCGGCCGCGTTCGGGCCTCGCGCTCAAGCATGGGGTGACCTGCCTCAACACGCCGGGGACGATCGACGCCGATTATCGCGGCGAGCTGAAGATCATCCTCGCCAACCTGGGCGACCAGCCGTTCCACGTCGCGCGGGGCGAGCGGATCGCGCAGCTCGTCCCCGCCCCGGTCCAGCGCGCGACCTTCGCCGAGGTGAGCGCGCTCGACGAGACCGCGCGCGGGACGGGCGGCTTCGGCTCGACCGGGCGGTGACCGAACTTACCGACGCGCAACTCGACCGCTACGCGCGCCACATCATCCTCAAGGAGATTGGCGGCGCGGGGCAGCGGCGCCTGATCGAGGCGCATGTCGCGCTGGTCGGGGCGGGCGGAATCGGCGCGCCCGCGATCCAGTATCTCGCCGCCGCCGGCGTCGGGCGGCTGACGGTGATCGACGACGACGATGTCGCGCTGTCCAACCTCCAGCGGCAGGTGCTCTACCGCACGCAGGATGTCGGGCGCGCGAAGGTCGCGGCGGCGGCGGACGCGGTCGCGGGACTGAACCCCGATGTCGCGCTCGTCGGCCGGCCGAGGCGGCTGACCGCCGACAATGCCGCCGCCTTGCTGGCGGGCGCGGACGCGATCGTCGACGGATCGGACAGTTTTGCGACGCGGCTGGCGGTGTCGGATGCGGCGACGGCGCTGCGCATCCCGCTCGTCTCGGCGGCGGTCGGGCAGTTCGACGGCCAGCTCGGCGTGTATCGCGGGTGGGAGGCGGACCGGCCCTGCTATCGCTGCCTGGTGGGGAGCGATCCGGACCGGCCCGATATCTCCTGCGCGGACCAGGGCGTGCTCGGCGCGCTGACCGGCGTGCTCGGCAGCCTCGCCGCGATCGAGGCGATTCGCGCGATCGTGCCGTTCGGCGCCGATCCGGCCGGACAGCTTCTGCTGATCGACGCGCTCGACTTCCGCTTTCGCACGATCGGGCTGCCCAAGGATGCGGGCTGCGCGTGCGCGGCCGCGTGACCCCGCTCGCGATCATCGTCGCGGGGCCCGACCAGGCACGGCTGGAAAGCGCGCTGCGGCTCGCGGCGGCACAGGCGGCGCTGGGGGGCGCGGTAACAGTCTTTCTCGATTCGCCGGCGGTGGCGCTGCTCGCGAGTGAGTCGGAGGTGGGCGCGCTGCTCGACACCTGCCACGCGCTCGGCGGAACGGTGATGCTCTGCCAGACCGGGCTGGCCGAGGCGGGGTTGCGCGCCGACGCGCTCGACCCCCGTTTCACCTATGGCGGGATGGTGGGATTCCTGGCGGCGTCCGAGAATGCGCGGCTGGTGCTCGCCTGAGGCGCTGTTGCGCGCGAACAACAGGAGAGTCGTAAACGCAACGTTCAGACACACTGACCGGTGACAAGGCGCGTGCGTCTGCCTAGCAAGACCTCACGAACGATCGCCAACTGGCCATGGTTCGGGGAGGCCTCGGCCCCGTTCGGCAACGACCGAGCGTGCGGGCCAGCCACTTGATAAGGGGGCTGACGAGCGATCGTCACGCAGGCGCCCGGGCCGGAAACGGTCCGGGCGTTTGCTTTTGCACGTCCAGCCGCGGCACCCGACCGCGCCCGCATCGTTCTTCCGTGGAAGGAGAGCGATCATGGCGAGCCAACCCCCGATCCCCGAAATCCCGAACGACGCGCCCGTCGACGACCCCATCCCCACGCCCACCGACCCGATCCCGCCCGCGCCGAGCGATCCGGTTACGGTGTGAGGTGCCGGGGCGGGGCTGGTGTAGGCGCGGATTGACGTGACCGTTCGTGCTGAGCGTGTCGAAGCCCTGTTTTGCCGACGGCGCGTCGGACCTTGAGTCGAAAGAAGGGCGGCCCTTCGACAGGCTCAGGGCGAACGGGCTTGAGTTGAGGCGGAATGGTGGACTTGCGCCCGGGGGGTTTCGTGACCCCCGACATGTTCCGGGGGGCACCCATTCACCGGGGTT
>NZ_JBMDXG010000029.1:0-5068 GCF_048594985.1 Sphingomonas sp.
GGGCAGGACGCGATGGTCCAGACGCTGGGCAACGCGATCAAGCGCGACCGGCTGGCGCATGCCTTCCTGCTGACGGGCGTGCGCGGGGTGGGCAAGACCTCCACCGCGCGACTGATCGCCAAGGCGCTCAACTGCATCGGTCCTGACGGGACGGGCGGGCCGACGATCGACCCGTGCGGCGTGTGCGAGCCATGCGTCGCGATCGCCGAGGGGCGGCATATCGACGTGGTCGAGATGGACGCCGCGAGCCACACCGGCATCGACGACATCCGCGAAATCATCGAGGCGGTGCGCTACGCGGCGGTGTCGGCGCGCTACAAGGTGTACATCATCGACGAGGTCCACATGCTGTCGAAGGCGGCCTTCAACGGGCTGCTTAAGACGCTGGAGGAGCCGCCGGCACACGTGAAGTTCCTGTTCGCCACCACCGAGGTGAACAAGGTGCCGGTGACGGTGCTGTCGCGCTGCCAGCGGTTCGACCTGAAGCGCATCCCGGCCGAATCGCTCGCCCGCCATTTCGCGCACGTGGCCGAGGCGGAGGGCGTGACGGCCGAGCCCGAGGCGCTGGCGCTGATCGCGCGCGCGGCGGAAGGATCGGCGCGCGACGGCCTATCGATTCTCGACCAGGCGATCGCGCATGCGGGAATGGACGGGCAGGGGGTACGCGCGGAGCAAGTGCGCGACATGCTGGGCCTGTCCGATCGCGGCGCGATCCGGCGGCTGTTCGGGCAGATCCTGGCGGCGGACGTCGCGGGCGTGCTCGGCTCTGTCGAGCAGCAGCATGCGCTGGGGATCGAGCCGGCGGCGCTGCTGCGCGGGCTGCTGGAGGTTGTGCACGGCGTGACGCGTGCCAAGGTCGGCAATGGCGACGATCCGGCGCTGAGCGTGGAGGAGCGCGAGGCCTATGCCGAGTGGAGCGGGCGGCTGGGGTTCGCCAGCCTCCACCGCCTGTGGCAGCTCCTGCTCAAGGGCCATGGTGAGGTGAGCATGGCGCCGCAGCCGCGTGAGGCGGCCGAGATGGCGCTGCTGCGCGTGGTTCATGCGAGCCAGCTTCCCGATCCGGGCGAGCTGGCGCGGCGCATCCAGGCGGGCGAGGTCGCGGTGGCCTCCGCGCCGCAGTCCCCCGCAGCACCGGCCCCCGCCGCGTCCGTGCCCTCATCCGTCGCGCCTGCATCGGCCACGCCCCCGGCACCGGCCCCTGCGGCGCCGGGGCCGCCCGCGCTCCCATTGCCTGCGGACTTTCCCGCGCTGATCGCGCTGCTGGACGAGAAGGGCGCGCGCAAACTGTCGCAGCAGCTTCACGATTATGCCGGGCTGATCGCCTATGATCCGCCGCTGCTGGCGATCCGCCCGGTCAAGCCGTTGCCGGGCGATTTCGCGCGCGACCTGTCGACCACGCTCCGCCGCCTGACCGAGGCGACGTGGGAGGTCAGCCTGCGCGACGCGCCGTCCGAGCCGAGCCTGCTCCAGCAGGAGCAGGCCGCAGCCGAGGCGGCGCGCAACGATATCCTCAACGCGCCGATGGTGCTGGCGGCGCGTGCCGCCTTTCCCGACGCCGAACTGATCGAAGACACACGGAGCATATCATGACGGACATGAACGAACTGTTCAAAGCCGCGCAGGAAATGGCGGCGAACATCCAGGGCCAGATGGCCGACGCGCAGGCCGGCCTCGACAAGATCGAGGTGGAGGGCGTTTCGGGCGGCGGACTGGTCAAGATCAAGGCCACCGCCAAGGGCCGCATCCTGGGCGTGTCGATCGACGACAGCCTGATCGTGCCGGCCGAGAAACAGATGCTGGAGGACCTGATCGCGGCCGCGATCAACGATGCCCGCGCCAAGGCCGACGCTGCGGGCAGCGAGGAAATGAGCAAGATGAGCGCGGGGCTTCCGCTTCCGCCGGGGTTCAAGCTCCCCTTCTGAGCGGGGCCGACGCCGCGCCGCAGGTCAGCGGGCGCGGCGGAATTCGGCGCGCAGCCTGCCGCCGTCGGGGCGGGTGAAGGTCTCGAACAGGCGATCGCCTTCCACCACCATCGTCAGCTCGCGCGTGGTGCGGACGCCGCCGACCCAGTTGGGGAAGGTCGACCCTTCCACCCGATTGCCCGAGAAGCGGCCCCTGCCGTCGACGCTGTAGGTGCCGAAGAAGCCGATGCTGCCCGCCATCGCGCGGCGGTTTTCGGCATCGGTGCCGCCGCCGCGCCGGTCCGACGCGAAGCGCGGGACGGACGGGTCGGTCAGCACCTCGACAAAATGCATGTCGGGCGTGAAGACCAGCATGCCGGCGGGACGCGGCCCGTAGGGGAGCGTTTCGCGTCCATTGTCGACGAGCCGGGCCGACATCATGCGCCACGTCCCGACGATCTCGTTCTTCGGCCGAGGCGCCGGCTGGGCGAGCGCCGACCGCCCGGAAAGCATGACGGCGGCGATCATAAGCGCGCGCTTCACGGCCGGTCCGCCGCATAGGCCACCGCCCGCTGCGCGCGCAGTTCGTCGAGCCGGCGGGTGAGTTCGCGCTCGATATTGTCATAGGCCGTGCTGCCCAGCGTCACGCGCCGGCTTGGCTGGGCGGTGTCGCCCGCGACGATCATCGCGTCGACCGTGCGATCGGCATCGCCGGTGATGACGAAGCTGCCGTCGGCGATGGCGCGACGCACCGCGCCGGCGGGCGTATCCTCATAAGGCGCGGTCGCGGGCGCGCGGTCGAGCGCGTCGCCGAAACCGGTTCCGGTCGGCCCGGGCTCGATCAGCGTTGTCGTGATGTCGAACGGCGCGACCTCCTGCGCCACCGCCTCGATGAAGCCTTCGATGCCCCACTTGGTCGCGTGATAGAGGCCGAAGGCGGGGTAGGCGATCTGCCCGCCTTCGGACGAGACCTGCAGGATCCGCCCACCGCTCTGCGCGCGCAGATGCGGCAGCACCGCGCGAACGAGCTGGATCGATGCGGTGAGGTTGGTCGCGATCTGGCGCTCGATCTGCGCGTCGGACACTTCCTCGGCGGCGCCGAACAAGCCGTAGCCCGCATTGCTGACCACCACGTCGATCCGGCCGGCGGCGGCGAACGCGGCGTCGACCTCTCGCCGCATGGCGGCCGTGTCAGTGATGTCCAGCGTGACGATCCGCAGCCGGCCGCCATGCGTGGCGGCGAGTTCGGCCAGCGGATCGGCGCGCCGCGCGACCGCAACGACGGCGTCGCCGCGCGCGAGGAGCTTGCGGGTCATGCCGAGCCCGAGGCCAGAGGACGCGCCGGTGATGAACCAGGTCTTCATGCGAAATTTCCTTCACGTCGCAGTTAGGCGCCGCCAATCGGTGTGATAAGGCAACGCAATCGGCATGAGATGGTGAGGAATTTACACCAATGGACATCGGCCTGCCCGAACTGAAAGCGTTCGTCGCGGTCGCACGGCACCGCAGTTTTCGGCGCGCGGCGGATGAGGCGGGGGTGTCGCGCTCCTCGCTCAGTCACGCCCTGCGTTCGCTCGAGCAGCGTCTCGGCGCGCGCCTGCTCCACCGCACGACGCGCAGCGTGGCGCTGACCGAAGCGGGCGGGCAACTGCTCGCGCGGCTGGCGCCGGTGCTGCGCGACCTCGACGACATGCTCGATGCGGTCGGCGGAAGCGGGGAGATTGCCGGATCGCTGCGGATCAACGCGAATGAAGGGGGCGCGCGCTGGCTGCTGCGCGCGGCGGTGCCTCTGTTCCTCGAACGCCATCCGCGCGTCTCGCTCGACCTGGTCACCGAGGGACGGCTGGTCGACATCGTCGCGGAGGGGTTCGACGCGGGCGTGCGACTGCGGGAGGCGGTGCCGCAGGATATGGTGGCGGTGCCGTTCGGCGGGCCCGCGCGCTTCATCGCGGTCGCGGCGCCCGCTTATGTCGCGGCGCATGGCCGGCCCGAAACGCCGCAAGCATTGCTCGACCATCGCTGCATCCGCCAGCGCCTGCCCAGCGGCAAGCCGTATCGGTGGGAGTTCGCGCGCGAGGAGAAAAACATCGCGATCGAGGTGCCGGGGCCGCTTACGCTCGACAACAGCCAGTTGATGGTCGAGGCGGCGATCGCCGCGCTCGGCATCGCCTTCGTGCCCGAGCGCTATGCCAGGGACGCAATCGACGACGGCCGGCTGGTCGAGCTGCTGGGCGATTATTCACCGCCTTTGCCGGGCCTGTGCCTCTATCATTCCAGCAGCCGGCAGACCCCGGCGGCCTTGCGCGCGTTCATCGAGATCGTGCGCGCCTGCGACAAAGGCGAAGGGGTCGATCGGGGCTCCTGACGGCGCGCGGCGCTTACGCCGTTTCCGGACCCTTATATTCGATGATCCGGGGCTTGCGGTCGGAATTGCGGTCGCGGTGATAGCGCACCACGCCCGCGAACTGCGGGATCTTGCCGATGGTGAGGAAGAAGGCGCTGGCCAGCGCGAAGCGCGGCGCGGCGCCGGCCTTGCGCTTGTAGGCGGTCAGCCGCGCGACCTGCAGCGGGTAGAGCATCAGCAAAGCGAGCGCGCCGAGCCCGAGCGCCGGCAGCGCCAACGCGCCGAGCGCGAGCAGCACGATCGCCGCCGGGATCGCGCCGCCCCACACGATGATACTC
Organism: Sphingomonas sp.; assembly: GCF_048594985.1. Lineage (GTDB taxonomy): Bacteria > Pseudomonadota > Alphaproteobacteria > Sphingomonadales > Sphingomonadaceae > Sphingomonas_I. The sequence goes on from NZ_JBMDXG010000029.1 coordinate 4,584, forward strand.
TTGACCTGCTTGCGCCAGCGCGGATCGGCCTTTTCGCCATGACGGTGGAGCAGTTCGGCAAAGGCGTGGCCACTGCGCTTGGTGCGCCGCCACCATTGCGAAAAGCGCGTCATCGCCGCGTCGTGGCGCGTCATTTCCGCGTCGATCCGCCGAATGCGCCAGCCGCGCTGGCGCAGGCGCAGGCACAGATCGGGTTCCTCGCCCGCGATGATCGCGTCGTTATAGCCGCCCGCGTCGGTCAACGGACCGATCCGGAACAGGGCGTCCCCGCCGCAGGCGCGCGCCTCGCCTACGGGCACGTTCCATTCCTCGTCGCAGAGCTGGTTGTAGATGCTGCGTTCGGGAAAGCGTTCGCGCCGCCGGCCGAACACGACCGCCAGATCGTCCTCGCGGGCGAAAGCGGCCAGCGCGGCATCGACCCAGCGCGCGTCGAGCTCGCAATCGCCGTCGATCATCTGGACGAAGGCGAGGCCGCGCCCGTCGAG
>NZ_JBMDXG010000290.1:0-11204 GCF_048594985.1 Sphingomonas sp.
GAGCCCGGCGACGATCCAGGCGCCGGGCTTCGCGCCTGCCAGCGTCGCCGGATCGGGTCCCTGTACACCGAGCACGATGTCCGCGTCGCGCAGCGTGGCCGCGCGATCGGCGACCGTCGCGCCGGCGGCGGCAAAGGCATCGTCGGGAATCGAGGCGTTTGTGCCGGCGCCGCTTTCGACCGCGACCTCGGCCCCCAGCCCGACGAATTTCTTCGCCGTCTCGGGCGTGGCGGCGACGCGCCTCTCACCGGCGGCCTGTTCCTTCACGACCGCGATGCGAATGGCCATCGGATCAGGTGATGATAAAGATGACGACGAAGGCGAGCAGGAAACAGGCGACCGCGCCCCATTTGAACAGGCTGATGAAGCTGTCGTAGGTGCGCTCGTGCGCGGGAAGGTCGATCTTTGCGCCTTGTTCGGCCATGTCCGTCCCCTGATGTGTCGTTTCGGGAAGAGTAGCCGCAGCAAGCGCGTCCCATCAAGCAAGATCGGTAGCGCAATGAGTCTTTCGGGCAACACCACAAAAGGTTGAGTCCGGCGGCGGCGGCGGACTCCACATCCTGTGGATAACTTTGCACGGGCCGGCGTGAAAGGACCGCGGACGCAGGCCGGCGCCGCCGTCACCGGCTTGACCGGGGAGTCCGCGCGACTCCACAGGGAGGGCTTCGCGCTGAGCGCAGGGGGAGCGGCATGGGAGCGTTGGGACCGATACGGAAGGCCGGACGCGCGGGCGCGCCCACGCTTGCGCTGCTGCCGCTGGACACGATCCTGATGGGCGATTGCGTGGCGGAGATGGCGAAGCTGCCCGACCGTTCGATCGACATGATCTTCGCCGACCCGCCCTACAACCTCCAACTCGGCGGCGACCTCCACCGGCCGGAGGGCAGCAAGGTCGACGCGGTGATGGACCTGTGGGACCGGTTCGACAGCTTCGAGGCGTATGACCGCTTCACCCGTGCCTGGCTGGAACAGGCGCGCCGCATTCTGAAGGATGACGGCACATTGTGGGTGATCGGGAGCTACCACAACATCTTCCGCGTGGGCTCCGCGCTGCAGGATGCGGGCTTCTGGATCCTCAACGACATCGTGTGGCGCAAGGCCAACCCGATGCCCAATTTCAAGGGCACGCGCTTCACCAACGCGCACGAGACTTTGATCTGGTGCAGCAAGGGCGAGAAAGCGCGCTACACCTTCAACTATCGCGCGATGAAGGGCCTCAATGACGACGTGCAGATGCGGTCGGACTGGAGCCTGCCCATCTGCTCGGGCGGCGAGCGGCTGAAGGACGCGGACGGGCACAAGACGCACCCGACGCAGAAGCCCGAAAGCCTGCTCTACCGCGTGCTGCTCGCCGCGTCGAAGCCGGGCGACATCGTGCTCGACCCCTTCTTCGGCACGGGCACGACGGGGGCGGTGGCGCGGCGGCTGCGGCGGCGCTGGATCGGGATCGAGCGCGAGACCAAATATGTCGAGGCCGCGCGCGAGCGGATCGCCTCCACCCTGCCGCTCGACGAGAGCGCGATGGAGGGCGTGCCCGAAAAGGCCGCGCAACCGCGCGTCGCGTTCGGGCTGCTGGTCGAAAGCGGGATGATCGCGCCGGGAACGCAGCTGACCGACGCGCGGCGGCGCTGGACGGCCGAGGTCAAGGCGGACGGATCGCTGACGTGCGAGCAGGCGGGCGGATCGATCCACAAGCTGGGCGCGACGTTGCAGGGCGCGCCGTCGTGCAACGGCTGGACCTTCTGGCATATCGAGGAGGCGGGCACGCTGACCCCGATCGATGCGCTGCGGCAGAAGCATCTGGCCGATTTCGCGGCCTGAGGCGACGCTGCGGTGGGCGGGCTTGTAATTGTGTCCGCCGTCTTCCTCGACCGGAAGAGACATGGGCCCCTGCCTACGCAGGGGCGACGGTGAGGGGTGGTGAGCGCGCGCACGTATCTTAGGCCGACGGCATTCGTCGATCCGCCTTGCGACGACGGGCGGGCGCTGCGGCTGGCTGGTGGGCCGTGCCGGTTCTCGGCGGTCGAGATCATCGCGGTCGCGGGCGGGCGGCGGGTGCGGCAGGACCTCGTGCCAGTCGAGCGGATCGACGCGGCGCTGGATGCGGACGGGCGGGCGATCCTCGCACGGATCACCGCGCCGCGCGCGCCGATCGACGGCGTGACGTTCGACACGCCATGCGTGATGGGGATCGTCAACGCGACGCCCGACAGCTTCTCCGACGGCGGCAATTATAATCCGGTCGCGCAGGCGCGGCGCCTGATCGCGGACGGTGCCGCGATCGTCGACATCGGGGGCGAATCGACGCGACCGGGGGCGCGGATCGTGCCCGATGTCGAGGAAGCGGCGCGCGTGGTGCCGGTCGTGACCGCGCTCTCGGGTGAGGGGGCGCTGGTCTCGGTCGATACGCGCAAGGCGGCGGTGATGGCGGCGGCGCTCGACGCGGGCGCCACGATGATCAACGACGTGTCGGCGCTGGCGTGGGACGAACGCGCGCTGGCGGTGGTGGCGGCGCGCGGCTGCCCGGTGGTGCTGACGCACCATCAGGGCGATCCGGCGACGATGCAGGCGGACCCGCGCTACGGCGACGTGCTGATCGAAGTCTATGACTGGCTGGAGGCGCGGATCGCGGCGGCGGAGGCGGCGGGGGTGGATCGCGCGCGGATCGTGGTCGATCCGGGCATCGGCTTCGGCAAGACGCTGGCGCACAATCTCGCCTTGCTCAACGGCCTGTCGCTATTCCACGGGCTCGGCTGCCCGATCCTGCTGGGCGTGAGCCGCAAGCGGATGATCGGCGCGTTGTCGGGGGAGGCGCCGGTCGATCGGCGGCTGGGGGGCACGGTCGCGCTGTCGGTGCTGGCGGCGGCGCAGGGCGTACAGCTCCATCGCGTGCACGACGTGTTCGAGACGGTCCAGGCGCTGCGCGTCCAGCAGGGGCTGCGCGACGCGGCGCAGGCGCCCGGCTGAGCCGTCAGCCGCGCCGGACGAGCACGACGCCGCCGAGCACCAGCACGATGCCGAGCAGCTTGAGTGGCGAGATCGGCGCGGGACGCAGCCCGAGCAGCCCGAAATGATCGAGCACGAGCGCCATGCCGAGCTGGCTGGCGATCGCGATCGTGAGCGCGGTGGCGAGGCCGAGGCGGGGCGCGGAAAAAGCAAAGCAGGCGACGAAGAAGGCGCCGTAGAGGCCCCCGCTCCACGTCCAGGCCGGCGCCGCACGCAGCGCCGTGAGCGGCGTGCGATCGAACAGCAGCCATGCGGCGACGAGGATGATCGTGCCGCCCGCGAATGAGACCAGCGCTGCGAGCAGGACCGATCCCAGCGACCGGGCGAGTGCGGCGTTGGTGGGCGTCTGCAGCGCGACGCCGATGCCGGCGAGGAAGACGCAGATGATCGGCAGGAAGCGCAGCATCGTTCCCGCCTACCGGCCGCGCCGCGCGGCTTCAATCGCGGCGCTCGCGGTCAATAGCCCGCGGCGGCGAGTTGGGCGCGAAGGTTGCGCCGTACCTCTTCCGAAACGGGAGGGAGGTCGCGCGCAGGCTTGCCGCGCTGGAGACGGCGGCGATCCGCGGCGGACGGTTCGACCAAGCGCAGGCGGATCGGTGCGGTGCCGGCCGAACGGATGCCGAGCTGCTCGGCCGCGCCGCGCGACAGATCGACGATGCGCGGCCCGCGCACGAACGGCCCGCGATCGTTGATCCGGACGAGGATGCGGCGGCCGGTGTCGAGCGCGGTCACTTCGGCATAGCTCGGCAGCGGCAGCGTGGTGTGCGCGGCTGTGATCCAGCCGGGGCGGAACTTCTCGCCATTGGCGGTGCGCTTGCCCGACTCGCTGCCGTACCAGCTTGCCAGCCCGAGCATGTCGTAGCTCGGATCGGCGGCGGGCGTGTAACGCGTCCCGCTGATCGTGTAGGGGCGGCCGATCCGGACGGGATCGTCGCTGACCGGACGATAGCGGCCGCCGCAGGCCGCGAGCAGGAACAAGGCGGCGAGCGTCGCCGCGCGGAACGCCGAGGCGCTCACGCCAGCGCCGCGACCTCCATCACCGGCGCGGGCGCGATGGAGAAGAGGTCGCCGAACGAGCAGCGATGATGCCGCGTGTGACCGTGCAGGACGATCGCGTCGCGATGCGCGCGGGTGCCGTAGCCGGAATTCTGTTCCCAGCGATAATGCTCGTGTCGGGTGCCGAGGCGTGCCATCAGCCGGTCGCGCATCACCTTCGCGAGGATCGAGGCGGCGGCGATCTGCGGCACCTTCCCGTCGCCCTTGATCACCGCCTGCGCGTCGCCCGACAGGCCGCGCGGCACGTCGATCCCGTCGATCCGCACCGGGGCCTGGACGCCGAGCCGCGTGACCGCCTGCTGCATCGCCTGAAGCGTCGCGTTGCGGATGTTGTAGACGTCGATGTAGCGCGCCGAACGCGCCGCGAAGCTGACGCGCGCCGCGTTGCGGATCAGCGGGAACAAGGCCTCGCGCTCCTCGCGGTCGATGCGCTTCGAATCGTCGAGCCGGCCGAGCAGCCCCTTGGGCAGCGCGCACGGATCGAACCACACCGCGCACACCACAACCGGCCCGCACAGCGCGCCGCGCCCGACCTCGTCGCAGCCGATCACGGGCGGGAACAGGCTGGCGCGGCGGCGGGCGAACGGGCGGGCGTTGGTCACGGCCGCGCTTATGCCAGCGTCGGCGTGCGCCGTCATCGTCCAGGCGACGAAGCGTGCGCTTGCAAGGGGGTGGGACGGGGCGCAGACAACCGGAGCATGGACCTGTCCGACACCCAACGCCTTCGCCGTCAGTTCTGGGCACGGCTGATGCTGGCGGCGGGCCTCGTCCTGACCGGACTGTGGCTGAGCGCGTCCTTCCTGCCGGCGTTGCTGTGGGCGGCGGTGATCGGGATCGCGATCGACCCGCTTTACGCGCGTGCGGAGGCGCGCTGGCCGCGCGGGCGAACCGCCGTGCTGCCCGCGCTCGCCACCTTGCTGATCGCGGCGCTGGTGCTGGTTCCGCTCGCGCTCGGGCTGATCGAGGCGGCGCGCGAGGCGCGCGTGCTGTTCGCCTGGCTGGAACAGGCGCGCGCCTATGGCCTGCCCGAGCCGGCATGGATCGCGACCCTGCCCTTTTCCGGCGAGATTTCGGGCTGGTGGCGCGCGCATCTGGCGACGCCCGAAGCGACGACGCTCGAATGGGAGCGGCTGCGCCACGCCATCCTTTCCGAGCAATCGCAATTGCTGGGCCGCGGTCTGCTCCATCGCGCCGTCATCTTCCTGTTCACGCTGGCGGCGCTGTTCTTCCTGCTGCGCGAGCGCGCCACGCTGGTGGCGCAGCTCGGCCGGGCGGCGCGCAAGCTGTTCGGCCCGGCGGGCGAGCGGATCGGGGTCCAGGTCGTGCGGTCGGTGCGCGGCACGATCGACGGCCTCGTGCTGGTCGGTCTGGGCGAGGGCGCGGTGATGGCGGTGGTCTATCTGGCGGCCGGCGTGCCCCATCCCTTCCTGTTCGGCCTGCTGACCGCGATCGCGGCGATGATCCCGTTCGGCGCCGTCGTGATGTTCGCGCTGGCGGCCGCGACCCTGCTCGGCCAAGGCGCGGTCGGCTGGGCGGTTGCGGTGGTGGCCATCGGTCTGGTCGTGGTGGGGATCGCCGATCACTTCGTGCGCCCGGCGCTGATCGGGGGCGCGACCCGCCTGCCGTTCCTGTGGGTGCTGGTGGGCATCCTGGGCGGGGTCGAGACGATGGGGTTGCTGGGGCTGTTCGTAGGGCCGGCGGTGATGGCGGCGCTGATCCTGCTGTGGCGCGACCTGCTCGGCAGCGATGTCAGCGCGCGATCGGGATGACGCGGGTGGCGAGCCGATCGACCTCGGCGCGATTGTGGCTGACGTAGAGGATGGGCAGGCGCAGATCGTCGCGGACACGCTCGATCATGCCCATGATCTCCTCGGCGCGGGCGGCGTCGAGCGAGGACAGGGGCTCGTCCATCAGCAGGAAGCGCGGGCCCGACAGGAGCGCGCGGCCGATCCCGACGCGCTGCGCCTCGCCCCCCGACAAGGTGGCGGGCGCGCGGCCGAGCAACGCCGACAGGCCGAGCAGATCGACGACATCGTCGAACGGCAGCGTGCCCGGACGCCGGCCGTAGCGCAGATTGGCGCGCACATTCATGTGCGGGAACAGGCGGGCGTCCTGAAAGACATAGCCGGCGCGGCGGCGCTCGGGCGGGAGGTCGACGCCGTCGCCGAACAGGGTTTCGCCCGCGACGACGATCCGCCCGCGATCGGGACGCAGCAGGCCGGCGACCATGTCGAGCAGGCTGGTCTTGCCCGCGCCCGACGGACCGAACAAAGCGGTGAGGCCGGGGCCGGCGGTGAAGGCGGTGTCGAAATGCGCATCACCCCGCCGCACCGTCACGTCGATGTCGAAGGTCGGCGGTTCAGAGGACATGCGCCCGCCCCCGCTGGCGGCGGACCAGCCATTCGCAGGCGACCAAGGCGCCCAGCGACAGCAGGACCGAGACGATTGCAAGGCGGGTGACCGTCGTCTCGCCGCCCGGGATCTGCAGCGCGCCGTAGATGGCGATCGGCAGGGTGCGTGTCTCGCCCGGAATGTTCGACACGAAGCTGATCGTCGCGCCGAACTCCCCGATCGAGCGCGCGAAGCCGAGCACCGCGCCGGCAAGAATGCCGGGCAGGCAGAGCGGCAGCGTGATCGTCAGGAAGGCGCGCGCGTGTCCCGCGCCGAGCGTGCGCGCCGCGCCCTCCAGCCGGCGGTCGACCGCCTCGATCGACAGCCGCATCGCGCGCACCATCAGCGGCAGCGCCATCACGCCCGCCGCGAGCGCCGCCCCGGTCCAGCGGAACATGAGCGTGAGCCCGAAGCTCCGTTCGAGCCACGCGCCCGCCGGCCCGGTTCGTCCGAAGGCGAGGAGGAGCAGCCAGCCGGTCACCACCGGTGGAAGGACGAGGGGGAGGTGGACGATCGCGTCGAGCAGGATGCGCCCCGGAAAGCGCCCGCGCGCGAGGACGTAAGCGAGCGCGAAGGCGAGCGGCAGGGTGAGCGCGACCGCGACCAGCGCGACCTTGAGCGAGAGCGCGATGACCTGCCAGTCGTCAGAAGTGAGCGTCATGCCCGCGCCGCCATCAGCGCGCCACGAACCCGAAGCGCCGGAAGATCGCCTTGCCGGCGGGCGAGAGCAGGAAGCGGCGGAATGGCTCGGCGTCGGCGCTCACCGAGGTTCGCAGCAGCGCGATCGGGTAGACGATCGGCACGTGGCTGGAGGCGGGGAAGGTGCCGACGACGCGTACGCGCCGGGAGGCGAGCGCATCGGTCGCGTAGACGATGCCGTAGGGCGCTTCGCCCCGTTCGACCAGGGCGAGCGCGGCGCGGACATTTTCGGCCCCGACGACGCGCGGCGCCACGGCGGGCCATATGCCGAGCCGGACCAAAGCCGCGCGGCCGTAGGTGCCGGCGGGCACAGAGTGGGTTTCACCCATCGCCAGCCGTCCGTTGCCAAGCAGGCGGGCGAGGGGGAAGCCGGGCCGGATCGCGACCGGCCGGGCCGCCGAGGATGCGGACGCGATCAGAACCAGGCGATTGGCGAGCAGCCGCGCGCGCGTGGCCGGGAGGATCAGCCCCTTTGCCTGCACGGCATCCATCCAGACTTCGTCGGCGGAGACGAACAGGTCGGCCGGTGCCCCCGCCTCGATCTGGCGGGCGAGCGCGGACGAGGCGGCGAAGGAAAGAATCGGGCGGGGATGCCCGCGCGCCGCCCAGGCATCGGCGGCGGCGCCGAGCGATTCCTGCAGGCTGGCGGCGGCGAGCACGACCGGTGGAGCGGCCGCGACGGGCGTCGCGAGCAGGGCGAGCAGGAGCAGGAGAATGCGCATCAGACCCTCAGGGGAAATGCGGCCGGCCGAGCATGTGGCCGATCGGGCCATGGCCCCGGCCCAAGCCGGGTGCCGCCAGCAGGGCCGCGCGCACGAAGGCGCGCGCCTGGTCGACGGCGTCGATCGGCGACAGTCCGGCGGCCAGCCCGGTGGCGAGCGCGCTCGACAAGGTGCAGCCGGTGCCGTGCGTGCTCGTCGTCCGGATGCGGTCGGCGGCGCGGCGCTGGACCGCCCCAGCGGAGGTGACGAGCAGGTCGACGACCGTGTCGCCGGGCAGGTGCCCGCCCTTGGCCAGGACCGCGATTTTGTGCGCGGCGGCAAGCGCGCCGGCGGCCACCCGCATGTCGTCTTCGTCGTCGATCGCGCGGCCGGTCAGAACGGCCAGCTCGGGCGCGTTGGGCGTGACGAAGGTGGCGGCGGCCATCAGCGCGGCGAAGGCGGCGATCGTCGCCTCGTCGGCGAGCACCGCCCCGCTGGTCGCGACCATCACCGGATCGACCACGATCGGCACGCCCGCCAGATCGGGCTGCGCCAGCCGTTCGGCCACGCGCCAGGCGGTGTCGGCCGCGCCGATCATGCCGATCTTGATCGCGTCGACGCCGATATCCCACGCCACCGCGTCGATCTGCGCGATCACCGTTTCGGGCGGCACGGCGACCACGGCGCTGACCCCGGTCGTGTTCTGCGCGGTGATCGCGGTGATCGCGGTCATCGCATGACCGCCCAGCATGGTGATGGTCTTCACGTCGGCCTGGATGCCCGCGCCCCCGCCCGAATCCGAGCCGGCGATCGCGAGCACGCGCGGGATCGTGCGCGTCGTCACGCCGCGCGGCGCACGGCGTCGCAGATCCGATCGACCACGCGCGCGACGAGCGCGCGGTCCTCGCCCTCGGCCATCACCCGGATCAGCGGTTCGGTGCCCGACTTGCGGATCACCAGCCGCCCCGCATCCGCCAGTTCGCGCTCGCATTCGGCGATGACCGTCCGCACGGCATCGTCGTCGAGCGGCTGCCCGCCCGAAAAGCGGACATTCTTGAGGAGTTGCGGCAGCGGATCGAACTGGCGGAGCAGGCGGTGCGCGCGTTCACCGCTGATGACGAGTTCGGCCAGCACCTGAAGCGCGGCGATCAGGCCGTCGCCGGTGGTGGCGTGATCGGCCAGCACGATGTGCCCCGATTGCTCGCCGCCGATATTGTAGCCGCCCGCGCGCATCGCCTCGACCACGTAGCGGTCGCCGACCGGCGTGCGGTGGAGCGCGATGCCCCGTTCCGCGAGGAAGCGTTCGAGGCCGAGGTTGGACATGATCGTCGCCACCACCCCGCCGCCCGCAAGCCGGCCGTCGCGGGCGGCGGCGGCGGCGATCAGCGCCATCAACTGATCGCCATCGACGATTTCACCACGATCGTCGACTACGATCAGCCGGTCGGCGTCACCGTCGAGCGCGATGCCGATATCGGCGCGGGTTTCGACCACCTTGGCCTGAAGCGCCCCGGGCGCGGTCGAGCCGACCTTCTCGTTGATGTTGAGGCCGTTGGGATCGACCCCGATCTGGATCAGCTCGGCGCCGAGTTCCCACAAGGCGGTCGGCGCGACGCGGTAGGCGGCGCCGTTGGCGCAATCGATCACGACGCGCAGCCCGTCGAGGCGGAGATGTTCGGGGAAGCTCGCCTTGACCGTCTGGATATAGCGGCCCTGCGCATCCTCGATCCGGCGGGCGCGGCCGATCGCCTCGGCCGGGGCGAGGCCGACCGTGCCGTCGATCATCGCCTCGATCGCGGCCTCGGCCTCATCGGACAATTTGTAGCCGTCGGGGCCGAACAGCTTGATGCCGTTGTCGGCGAACGGATTGTGGCTGGCCGAGACCATGACGCCCAGGTCCGCGCGCATCGAACGGGTGAGCATCGCCACCGCCGGCGTCGGCATCGGCCCGACCAACGTCACGTCCATGCCCACGCTGGTGAAGCCGGCGGTGAGCGCGTTTTCCATCATGTAGCCCGACAGGCGCGTGTCCTTGCCGATCAGGACGCGATGGCGGTGCGTGCCGCGCAGGAAATAGGCGCCCGCCGCCTGCCCGACCTTCATCGCGATCTCGGCGGTCATCGGCGTCTGATTGGTGCGGCCTCGAATGCCGTCGGTGCCGAAATATTTGCGGGCCATGCGAGGGGTCTTAAAGCGTGATCCGCGCGCGTGGAAGCGGGGTGGCCTTCGCCCTCGCGCGGACGAGAGGGCCCGACGGTCGCCAGCGGCCGACCCCACCCCCAAACCGTCGCCCCTGCGTAGGCAGGGGCCCATGGCTCGTCCGGCATACGATAGCGTGGAGGCGAGAGAGATGGGCCCCTGCCTGCGCAGGGGCGACGGTGAGAGGAGGGGCGGAGGGCGCGCCGCGCCGTCAGCGTTCGTAGGCTTTGGGCAGCGCGCCTTCCTGCGGAGTCAGATACCGGTCGCGCAGGCGCGTCTGACGGCTGGTCATCGGCTGCGCGACGCCGTCGATCCAGACCGAGACCGGGGCCGACATCACCTCGAGCGGATCGCCGTCCCAGATCACCACGTCGGCGCGGCGGCCGGGGCGGAGCGAGCCGATGTCGCCATCGAGACCGAGCGCCTGCGCCGGCTTCGAGGTGATCGTCGCGAACGCCTGACCCCAGTCGAGCCCGCTCGCGCCCGGCACCTTCTGCAGGGCGACGAGGTTGCCGGCATATTGGGTGAGGTAGGATTCGTACGGCCCTTCCGACGCGTCGACGGTCGAGATGGCGACGGTCACGCCCGCGCGCTGGAGGCGGCCGACGTTCGACTGGGTCGCGGCGAGCCGTTCGAACGTCTCGGGCAGGTCGGCCAGCGCGGCGGCGATCACCGGCACCTTCGCGGCGGCGATGTCGGACGCGACCAGCCACCCCTCGGTCGCGCCGAGCAGGACGATCCTGATGCCCGGAAACTCGCGCGTGAGCGCGAGCGTGGCGCGAATGTCGGCGACGCGCTCGGCATGGACGAGGAGCGGCATCCGGCCCGCCAGCACGGGCTGGAGCGCGATCGCGTCGGCGCGCGTGATGAGCGCGCCTTCGTCGAGCCCCGCCGCCTGGCTAAGATCGCGCGCCGCGGCGAGCGCCGCGCGGAGCAGGACATGCGCCGCCGGGCGCGATCCCGCCGCGTCCTTCGCTCCCTCGCCCAGTTCGACGAACTGGAAGGCACGCGCCTTGGTGAGCGGATCATGATCGACGCCGAGGTCGATCACCGCGCCCTGCCCGCCGAACATCGTATGATCGGGCGAGGCGGAGACGAAGGCGCGGGTCGTGCCCATCGACCGTTCGGTGGCGATGAGCTGGCTTTCGGTGT
>NZ_JBMDXG010000291.1:0-8119 GCF_048594985.1 Sphingomonas sp.
CCGGCGCGACCGCGCTCCCCGGCGAGCTGAAGCGCATCGACACTTTCGGCGGCACCGCCGCCGCCGCCGACACGATGCACCTCACCGTGCGCGATGAATCTGGCGACGCCTACACGATGCGCTCCTTCGCGCTGTACCTCGCCGACGGCACCCTGTTTGCGCTCTATGGCCAGGCCGATCCTATCATCGAGAAGGTCGCGCCCTCGATCATGCTGCTCGCGATCGACGTCGTCTTCGCCGATATCGCCGCGACCAATATCAGCTTCGGCGACGCCAATTTCCTGAACCCGCCCGCCACGCGCGAGATGCTCGGCGTGGTCGAGCTGGCGACCGAGGCCGAGGCGGCCGCGCTGACCGATGCGCTTCGCGCGCTCACGCCGAAGACGCTCGCGGCGGTCTTCACCGCCGCCAATATTCTGCAGCGCCTGCTCACCGTCGACGGTTCTGGATCGGGGCTTGATGCAGATCTCCTCGATGGTCAGCACGGCAGCTATTACGCCAACGTGCCGGCGCGCCTCGGCTTCACGCCGGCTAACCGTGCTGGCGATACCTTCACCGGTAATGTGTCCGTCGTCGGTGGCGATCTTACCGCCTGCCGGGCGGATGGGGCTACGGGGGCTGTCTTTCTCGGAAACAGCGGAACCCGGTATCTCTATTACGACGGTACGAACTATCAGTTCAACGGCGCCCAACTTGCCATAAACAACTCGCTCGCCTGGCACGCGGGCAACGATGGCGCGGGTTCGGGGCTCGATGCCGGTCTCTTCGCTGGGCAGCTTCGCGGCTATTACACCAACATCATCGCCCGCCTTGGCTTTACTCCCGTGAACCGGTCGGGCGACACGATGACCGGCACGCTCAACATCGCCGATGGCGACCTCACCGTTTATCGCGCCGGCGGCACGGTGGGCGTCGTCTACTTGAATCAGGCCCGCACCCGTTACCTTTACTACGACGGTTCGAACTATCGGCTCAACGGCACCGGCCTCACAATAAACGATTTTCAGGCCTGGCACGCGGGCAACGACGGCGCAGGATCGGGTCTGGACGCGGGCCTCTTCGCCGGCCAGCTTCCCGGCTACTACACCGACATCGTCACCAGGCTCGGCTACACGCCGGTCAACGCGGCGTCCCCCGTCATGACGAATGACGCCCAGATCGCCAAGACCGGCAACGTCTCGCTTATCCTCAATTCGCTTGGCGTCGTTATCAGCCGGCTCGCCGCGCAGGCGGACGGCAACGTGGTGCTCTATCGCAGCACCGGCGGCCCCGAAGAAGCGATCTGGTACACGACCGGCGGCAGCTTCAACATCAATCGCCCGCTGCTCCGCCAGGGGCAGACGGTCTGGGACGCGGCCAACGACGGCTCCGGTTCCGGCTCGGACGCGGACATGCTCGACGGTCATCACGCGTCGGATTTCGCGCTGATGAGCGGTTTCGGCGCGTCGCTGTCCGGCAATGGGTTCACGCGCCTGCCTAACGGGCTCGTCCTGCAATGGGGCAGCCAATCGCACACCGATGCGAGCGGCACGATGCTGGTCAACTTCCCGACCCCCTTTCCGAACACGCTTCTCCAGGCCGTCGTTTCCAACGCCGGCGTCGGCCCGCCCACCGCGTTCCACAGCGTCGGCGAGCGCTCCACAACGGGGATGAACGTCAATTCCGCCCGATCGTCGGGCGTCGCCGCTGGCGTCGGCACCGCCGTCAACTGGTTCGCCATCGGCTTCTAACAGGAGATCTTCCCATGCAGACCACCATCGGCCCGTTCGATCCCGCGACCAAGTCCGTCCCGGTCACCTTCGTCCACGACGCCCCCTCGGGCGAGACGATCACGCACGATCGAAACGTCAACGCCTGCCTCGACGAAAGCGGCGGCTTTGACGCCGAGGCGACCGCCGCGCGTGTCGAGGAAGTGGCCCGGGGCGTCGCGGTGAAGATCGCGGTCGGCGCCATCACCAATCCCCCGCCGCCAGCGCCGCAGGAAGGTTTTGACGTTGATTAAACTGAAAGCTGCCTGCCCGCTTCCGCCCCACTAGCGGACATTCGGCGACCCGCGACGGTTACTCGCTTCGACGCCGGAACATCATCCACGTCACCAAAGCCCAGACGCCGCCAATCGGAAGGAGGCCTCGCGTAGCGAAGAACCATGGCACGACTTCGGCACAGGGCCTTGGGTCTTCCGGGCTGTCACACGGAAAACTGAGGAGATTTACAGATACCCAGAGGAGGCCGAGAAGCGCCGCGCACGCAGCAGAAAACCCGATGTAGGCCATCATGGCGAGGATGCGTTTGCCGGTCACTTTGCCATTCTTCCACGCGCTTGTAGCAAAGTCATGGGAGTTTCGCGCTTTCGGCGGGACGACCGCTATCCACCCAATAGCAGACCTTCCGCCGTCCCACTGCTGGCCTGAACCGGTGTAGAGACGCACTCTACAATGCCCGCCCCGTGCATGGCCTAGGCGAACCGATCACGGTCGCCGGCCATGGACCGGCCCGATATTCCTCGCCTGATCGGCGATCTGATGCGCTTCGGCACGATCGAGAGCGTCGATTTCGACGCCGCGACGTGCCGCGTGCGCGCCGGCGATATCGTCACCGGCGATATTCCCTGGATCACCCGCGCCGGCCGCATCACCCTTTGGGCGCCGCCCTCGATCGGCGAGCAGTGCGTCCTGTTCACGCCCGAGGGCGATCAGGAAGCGGCGTTTGCCCTCTCCGGCCTCTTTTCCACCGCCTTCCCCTCCCCGGCCACCAACGCCGATCTGACGCTGATCGCCTTCGCCGATGGCGCGCGCCTGTCCTACGACCAGGCCGCGCACACGCTCGCCGTCGCGTTGCCCGCCGGCGGCCGCATCACGCTCACCGCGCCCGCCGGCGTCGCCATCGAGGGCGACGTCGCGATCGAGGGCAAGGTCGACATTCGCGGCGACGTCGCGATCGACGGCAAGCTCGATGCGACCGGCGACCTCACCGGCCAGGGCGTGAGCCTCAAGACGCACCGGCATAAGGACGTCCAGGCCGGCGGCGCCATCTCGGGGCCGCCGCAATGAACGGCATGGACCGCGTGACCGGCCGTCCGCTCGCCGGCGACGATCATCTCGCGCAGTCGATCGGCGATATCCTGTCGACGCCGATCGGCACGCGCGTCGGCCGCCGCGATTATGGCTCGCTCCTCGCCAGCCTGCTCGATCAGCCGTTCAATCCCGCGACGCGCGTCCGCCTGTTCGCGGCGATCGCCGGCGCGCTGCTGCGCTGGGAACCGCGCATCGCCCTCACCCGCGTCGATCTCTCGCGCCGATCCGACGGGATCGTCCTGGTCGCGGTCGAAGGCCGCCGGACCGACGCGCCCCGCCCCAACGCCCTCACCCGTCTCACCCTGCCCCTCCCCGGCGTCGCCTGAAGGACCCAAGACCCATGTTCCACGGCATCAAGATCTCCGAATCCACCGCCGGCACGCGCGCGCTGGCGACGGTCGCCACCGCCGTGATCGGCCTGGTCGCGACCGCGCCCAACGCCGATGCGGCCACCTTCCCGCTCGATCGGCCGGTGCAGGTCACGGATCTGCCCGCCGCGATCGACCAGGCCGGCGCTGGCGGCACGCTGCGCACCTGTCTCCAGGCGATCGCCGACGAGGTCCGCGCCCCCGTCATCGTCGTGCGCGTCGCCCCGGGCGTCGATGCCGCCGCCACCAACGCGGCCGTGATCGGCACCGAAACCAACGGCGTGAAGACCGGCATGCAGGCTTTGCTCGCCGCGCCCGCGCAGCTCGCCGGCCTTCGCCCGCGCATCATCGCCGCGCCCGGGCTGGATACGCAGCCCGTCACCGCCGCGCTCGCGGTCCTCGCGCGCAAGCTCAACGGCTTCGCCTATGCCGCCGCGATCGGCGCCAACGTCGCCGCCGCGATCACCTATGCCGCCAATTTCGACGCACGCGAGCTGATGCTCGTCTATCCCGACTTCATCGCCTTCGATCCCGTCGGCGGCGCCAACGTCACCAGCTACGGGCCCGCGCGCGCCGTCGCGCTGCGCGCCCGCATCGACCAGGAACAGGGCTGGCACAAGACGATCTCCAACGTGCCCGTGTCGGGCGTCCTCGGCCTCACCAAGGACATTCAGTGGGATCTGCAGAGCGACGCGACCGAGGCGGCTCTCTCGAACGCCGCCGGCATCACCGCGCTCGTTCATGGCGGCGACGGCTATTGCTTCTGGGGCAACCGCACCCGCGCCGGCGCGAGCGAGCCGCTGTTCACGTTCGAGACGGCGGTCCGCACCGGCCAGGTCCTGCGCGACACGATTGGCGAAGGCCTGCGCTGGGCGATCGACAAGCCGCTCGTACCGAGCCTGGCCAAGGATATCGTTGAATCGATCAACGCGCTGTTCCGCCAGCTGAAGGCGGAGGGGCGCATCATCGGCGCCACCGCCTCGTTCGATCCGGCGAAGAACGGTCAGGCGACGCTCGCCGCCGGGCAGCTTTCGATCGACTTCGACTACACGCCCGTCCCCCCGCTCGAGGGGCTGCTCGTCACCCAGCGGATCACCGACACCTACCTCGCCGATTTCGCGGCGGCGGTGGCGGCCTGATCGCGCGCATCCCCCCTCATTCGGAAGGCTGATCCATGCTCCCCCGCACCCTGAAGAACCTGATGCTTCGCCGCAACGGCGTCTCGCTCGGCGGCGCGACCGCCACCGTCACCCTGCCCAAGCTCGCGCGCAAGCTCGAGGAGTATCGCGGCGCCGGCATGGACACGCCGATCAAGCTCGACATGGGCGGGGAAGCGCTCGAGATGGAATGCACCATCAACGGCATGGCGGTCGAGCTGTATCGCGGCTTCGGCGGCACCCTCGCCGGCGAGATGCTGAATTTCACGGGCGCCTATGAGCGCGAGGATACCGGCGAGATCTTCGCCGTCGATGTCTTCACCCGGGGCCGCTACGAGGAGATCGAGGCGGGCGAGCAGAAGCTCGGCGAGCTGAACGGCACCAAGGCCAAGCTCGCGCTCGCTTATTACCGCCTCGACGTCGACGGGCGCACCCTGGTCGAGATCGATCCGATCAACGGCGTGATGATCGTCGACGGGTTCGACGTCCTCGCCGCGCAGCGCGCCGCGATGGGCGGCTTCTGATCGCCCGCCGCCCGCCACCCCACGAACGCCAGCCAGGCCGCTGCAGGAGCACCATCATGACCGAACCGACGACCGCCGAAGCCACCGCCGCAATCGATGGCGCGCCCATGAACGCCGATCGGCGCGCCGCCATGCCGGGCGAGCCCATGACGCTCGGCTTCGATCTGGCGTCGCCGGCGTCCGACGGGGCGGCGATCGACGTCGTGGCCCCGCCGCACAGCTTCGCTTTGGATCACGCGATCGCCGACGCCAGCGGTAAGGTACTGTATCCTGCCGGCACGCGCATCATGCTTCGCCGCTTCAACGCCGGCGAGATGCGCGGACTGACGATGCTCGCCGTTTCGCAGCTCGATTACGCCGCGCTCGAGCAGCTGCTGCCGCGCATCACCACGCCGCCGCTATACCGCCAGGCCGTCCAGTATATGGACCCGGCCGATCTCATGCAGGCGGGCAACGAGGTGATGGATTTTTTGCTGCCGTCGGCCGCGAAGGCGGGCTCCCCGCCTGCGTAGACGACGTGATGGCCGATCTCGCCGTCGTGTTTCACTGGTCGCCCGCCGTGATGGACGGGATGGCCCTGCCCGAATTGATGGCCTGGCGGCGCCGCGCCGCCGCCCGGGTCAACCCCAAGGAACAGGCTGATGGGTGACGAACGCTCCCTCCGCATCCGCATGCGCCTCGAGGCGATGGACAAATTCAGCCGCCCCTTTCGCGACCTCGCCGCCAGCAGTGGCAAGGTCCGCAAGGAGTATGAAAAGGCAAAGTCGGCCAAGCTCGAACTGGACGCGGCCACCGCCAAACTCGGTGCCTACTGGCAGCTTGATCGGCAAATGTGGAGTTTGAGGAACGATCTCGCCAAAGCCCGGGCGAAGGCGGCGGAACTGCGAAGCGAGATGCGCGCCGCCGAAAACCCGTCGCGGAAGCTGGCGAAATCCTACGGGGAGGCCGAACGGCAGGCGCATCGTCTGACCGAGCGGATCCAGGCGCAGGCAAGGCAACTCACGACCGCCCGCGCGGCTTTGAAGGAGTCCGGCGTCTCCACGGCGAACCTCGCGCAACAGGAAAAGCTGTTGGCTCAACAGCTTGCCGCCGCCAACGAACAATATTCCGAGCGCGAACGCCGACTGAAAGCAGCTACCAGCCGTAGCGCACGCCTCGCCGCCGGCCGCGAAGCGTTCGACACGATCAACAATCGCGCCACCGGCCTCGCCGCCGGCGGCATGTCGGCGATCGCCACCGCGCGGACCGTCGCCGCGCCGGTCCTCTCGGCCGACGAGGGCGCGCGCCAGTTCCAGTCGCGGATGACCGATATCGCCCAAAAGGCGGAGATGACCCGCACCCGGGCGGCTGCGTTCGGGCAGGAGATCGTCAACGCCGCCCGCGCCGCCAACCAGCTGCCGAGCAGCATGCAGAGCGGGCTGGACGCGTTGATGGGCCTCGGGGTCGAGGACCCGGCCAAGGCGCTGGCGATGATGAAGCCGATCGGCAAGGCGGCCACCGCCTACAAGGCCGATATCGCCGATCTGTCGAACGCCGCGTTCGCCGTGAGCGACAATCTCGGCGTGTCCGCCGAGCAGACCGGGCGCGTGATCGATATCATGTCGGCCGCCGGTAAGCGCGGCGCCTTCGAGATCAAGGACATGGCCGCCTCCTTCCCCGAGCTGACGGCGTCGATGCAGGCGCTCAAGTCGCAGGGGACGCCGGCGGTCGCGGATCTCGCGGCCGCGCTGCAGATCACGCGCAAGGGCGCCGGCGACAGCTCGAGCGCCGCGAACAACCTCCAGAATTTGCTGGCGAAGATCAACACCAAGGACACGATCGACAACTTCAAGAAGTTCGGCGTCGACGTGCCCGCCGCGATGAAGAAGGCGGCGGCCGAGGGGCGCAGCCCGATCGAGGAGATCGTCGAGCTGACGCGCAAGGCGACGGGCGGCGATACATCGAAGCTCGCCTTCCTGTTCGGCGATATGCAGGTCCAACAGGCGCTGCGCCCGCTGCTCGCCAACACGAAGCTCTATCGCGAGATTCGCGCGCAGGCGCTCGCCGCGCAGGGCGTCACCGAGGCCGACTTCGTCGACCGGATGAAGGATGCCGAGGAACAGGCCCGTCGCCTGGCCGTGGCGCAGGAAGCCTTCAAGATCGGCGCCGGCGCCGGCGTGACCGATCCTCTTGCCGGTGCGCGGGGAATGGCGGCCGGCGCGTTCGACAAGATCACGGCCTGGGCCCAGGCGAACCCCGGGACGGCCGGCGCGATCGGCAAGACCGCCCTTGCCTTCGCCCTGCTGTTCGCCACGCTCGGCGGCGGCGCGATCGCCATCGCCGGGATGCTGGCACCGTTCGCCGCGCTGAAGGCGGTCTGCGCCTGGATGGGCACGACGCCCGGGGCGATGCTGCTGCGGTTCGGCAAGGCCCTGCTGATTCCCTTGCGCATCTTCCCGCTGTTCGCGCGCGGGATCTGGTTCATGGCGACGGGTATCGCCCGCGCCGGCGCCCTGATGCTGGCCAACCCCATGGTGCTGGCGATCGCCGGACTGGTTGCCCTGCTCGCCTTCGCCGCGTTCAAGGTCTGGCAGCATTGGGACAAGATCAAGCTTGGGTTCACGGCCGCCCGGGCCTACCTCGGCGGCCTGGCCGGCAGCTTCGCCGCGATCGGCGGGCAGATAATCCGCGGGCTCGTCAACGGGCTGCTGTCCGGGCTCGGCTGGATCAGGAACACCATGTTCGCGATCGGCGGCAAGATCGTCGGCTGGTTCAAGGACAAGCTCGGTATCCATTCGCCGAGCCGCGTCTTCATGGGGCTCGGCGAGTATCTGACGCAGGGGCTCGAGCGCGGGATCGCGCTCGGCGAGGAAGGACCGATCGGCCGCATGGACCGGCTCTCCCGGCGCGTCACCGCCGCGATCGGCGTCGGCGCCGCCGTGGCCGGGACGCCTGTCGCGGCCCCGGCCGCGCGCCCCGCCCCGGCCGCCGCCGCGCAGCTCCCCCCGATCGAGAGT
>NZ_JBMDXG010000292.1:0-39468 GCF_048594985.1 Sphingomonas sp.
GCGAGACCGGCTGGAAGCTGCTCCAGCCGCCCACCCCCTCCACCAGCCTGCGGCTGGTCCCCCTCCCCGTTCCGGGGAGGAGCTGAGCGAAGTCACCCTTTCCGCGCGTGTGTCGAAGGGCACCTATATCCGCAGCCTCGCTCGCGACATCGCCCATGCGCTCGGCACGGTCGGGCATGTCGTGATGCTCCGGCGGACCAAGGCGGGGCCGTTCGGGCTTGAAAATGCGATAACAGTGGACAAATTGGAGGAAGCGGCTAAGGCCGCGCGAGTGCAGGAGCTGCTCCTGCCACTGACGGCAGGACTGGTCGACATCCCGGTCTTCCCCGTCTCCCCCGATCAGGCGACCGCGCTCCGCCAGGGACGCACGCTGATCGGGACCGCAGCGTCACCCGGTCTCAACCTCGCCATGCTTGGGGATATGCCCATCGCGTTGGTCGAAGGAGATGCCGAAATACGGGTGGTGCGCGGGTTCAACCTGATGTCGGAGTGACACGATCATGACGATTACCGCCGAGCGCAAGGCCGAAGTCATCAAGGAACATGCCCGCAGCGAGGGCGATTCGGGTTCGCCCGAGGTGCAGGTCGCAATCCTGACCGAGCGCATCGCCAACTTGACCGAGCATTTCAAGACGCACGCGAAGGACAATCACTCGCGTCGCGGCCTGCTGATGATGGTGAACAACCGCCGCAGCCTGCTCGACTATCTCAAGAAGAAGGACGCCGATCGCTACACCGCGTTGATCGCGAAGCTCGGCCTCCGCAAGTAAGGTGAAGGGCGCCTGCGGGCGCCCTTCTCATATCTGCCATCAACGGGACCTAGGCAATTCGGCCGACGTCCAAGGGGCACGAACTGTCCCGCACCGCCGCAGGCCGGACAGCCTGCACACGAGAGGCCCCCGCCGCATCGGGCGACGGGAGGAAGGAAAAACACGAATGTTTGATATCAAGAAGACGGAGATCGAGTGGGGCGGCAAGACGCTGACGCTCGAGACGGGGCGCGTCGCGCGTCAGGCCGATGGCGCGGTGCTCGCGACCATGGGCGAGACGGTCGTGCTGTGCGCGGTGACCGCCGCCAAGACCGTGAAGGACGGGCAGGACTTCTTCCCGCTCACCGTCCACTACCAGGAAAAGTATAGCGCGGCCGGCCGCATCCCCGGCGGCTTCTTCAAGCGTGAGCGCGGCGCGACCGAGAAGGAGACGCTGACCAGCCGTCTCATCGATCGCCCGATCCGCCCGCTTTTCCCCGAGGGTTTCTACAACGAGATCAACGTCATCGCTCAGGTGCTGAGCTATGACGGCGAGAACGAGCCCGACATCCTCGCGATGGTCGCGGCTTCCGCCGCGCTTACCATTTCGGGTGTGCCGTTCATGGGGCCGATCGGCGCGGCGCGCGTCGGCTACCAGAATGGCGAGTATATTCTCAATCCGACGACCGATCAGGTGAAGGAGGGCGAGCTCGACCTGGTCGTCGCTGCCACCGGCAATGCCGTGATGATGGTCGAATCCGAAGCCAAGGAGCTGTCGGAAGAGATCATGCTCGGCGCGGTCGTGTTCGCGCACGAGCAGTCGAAGGTCGTCATCAACGCGATCATCGATCTGGCGGAGAAGGCGGCCAAGGATCCGTGGGATCTGGCCGAGAGCGACGACAGCGCGCTGAAGAAGCAGGTCAAGGACCTGATCGGCGCGGGCATTGCCGATGCCTACAAGCTGACCAAGAAGGCGGAGCGGGTCGCCGCGATCGCCGCCGCCAAGGCGCCGCTGAAGGACGCTTTCGCCGACGCCGATGCCGCGACCAAGCTGAAGGTCGGGAAGATCGGCAAGAAGGTCGAGGCCGATATCGTCCGTCAGGCGATCATCAAGGACGGTCGCCGCATCGACGGCCGTTCGACCACGCAGGTTCGCCCGATCGAGGCGATGGTCCACTTCCTGCCGCGCACGCACGGCTCGGCGCTGTTCACGCGCGGCGAGACGCAGGCGATCTGCTCGACCACGCTCGGCACCGCCGATGCGGAGCAGATGATCGACGGGCTGAACGGCCTCTCCTACGAGCGCTTCATGCTCCACTATAACTTCCCGCCTTATTCGGTCGGTGAAGTGGGCCGCTTCGGCGCGCCGGGGCGTCGCGAAGTCGGCCATGGCAAGCTTGCCTGGCGCGCGCTGCACCCGGTGCTGCCGACGAAGGAGGAGTTCCCCTACACGATCCGCGTCCTGTCCGACATCACCGAGTCGAACGGCTCGTCGTCGATGGCGACGGTGTGCGGCGGCAGCCTGGCGATGATGGACGCGGGCGTTCCGCTCAAGCGTCCGGTCTCGGGCATCGCGATGGGCCTGATCCTCGAGGGCAAGGACTTCGCCGTCCTGTCCGACATCCTGGGCGACGAGGATCATCTCGGCGACATGGACTTCAAGGTCGCGGGCACCAGCGAGGGCATCACCAGCCTGCAGATGGACATCAAGATCGCCGGCATCACCGAGGAGATCATGAAGGTCGCGCTCGCGCAGGCGAAGGACGGCCGCGCGCACATCCTCGGCGAGATGAACAAGGCGCTCGGGCAGGTCGGCGAGCTGTCGGCGCACGCGCCGCGGATCGAGACGATGTCCGTGCCCAAGGACAAAATCCGCGAAGTGATCGGCACCGGCGGCAAGGTGATCCGCGAGATCGTCGCGACCACCGGCGCCAAGGTCGACATCGAGGATGACGGCACGGTCAAGATTTCCTCGTCCGATCCGTCGCAGATCGAGGCGGCGCGGAACTGGATCATCGGCATCGTCGCCGAGCCCGAAGTGGGCAAGGTCTATAACGGCAAGGTCGTCAACATCGTCGACTTCGGCGCGTTCGTGAACTTCATGGGCGGCAAGGACGGCCTCGTCCACGTGTCCGAAATGAAGAACGAGCGGGTCAACAAGCCAACCGACGTCGTGTCCGAAGGCCAGGAAGTGAAGGTCAAGGTCCTCGAGATCGACAATCGCGGCAAGGTCCGCCTGTCGATGCGCGTGGTCGACCAGGAAACGGGCGAAGAGCTGGAAGACACGCGTCCCGCCCGCGAGCCGCGTGAACCGCGCGGCGAGCGCGAGGGTGGCGACCGTCCGCGTGGCGACCGCCGCCGCGAGGGTGGCCGTGGTGGTCGCGGCGAAGGCCGTGGCGACCGGGGCGGCGACCGTCCGCGTCGCGAGCGCAGCGAAGGCGGCGAGGACGGGCCCGCGCCCGAATTCGCGCCGGCCTTCCTGACGGGCGACAAGGACTGATCCTTTCGCCTATCGGCGAACGAAGGAGAGGGCGTCCCTGCGGGGGCGCCCTTTTCGCGTCCGGCGATGCCATGGCGTGGCGGTTCGTCGCATGCCGTGCATCGCTTGCGGGCGAATTTCGTTTCGGGTCGAGCGTGCGCCGGTCTTCGCCGACGCCGAATTGGAGAGACGTGATGAAGCCATCGGCCCCGTTGATTGCCATGCTCGCGCTGGTGGGCGTTGCCGGCCCCGCCGCCGCGCAGAAAGGGCCGGCGTGGGGATCGGGCAAGACCGTGGCGATCACGGTCACAAACGATGGTTTCGCGCCCGCCCGGATCGTGCTGAAGAGCGGGCGGCATTACACGCTGCGCTTCCACAACGTGTCGAATCGCGGGAATAATTTTTCGGCGCAGAAATTCTGCGATAGCGCCCGCGTCGCGCCGCGCGACGCGCGGCTGGTGCACGACGATGAGGTGAACCTGGACGCGGGCCAGGTCGCGACGGTGCGCATCATCGCGCCCGATACGCCGGGTGCGGCCTTCACCTATCGCAGCACGGTGCTCGCCGATGCAGGCAGGAAGATGAAGGGCGATATCTACATCGTGCGGTGACGGCCCCCGCCGGCATCGCGAGTGCAGGTCGCCGGCGTCAGGCGACTTCGGCGACCTCGGCCTCGTGCGGCTCACGCAGAACGTAGCCCCGGCCCCACACGGTCTCGATATAATTCTCGCCGCCACAGGCCAGGCTGAGCTTCTTGCGCAGCTTGCAGATGAACACGTCGATGATCTTGAGCTCGGGCTCGTCCATGCCGCCATAAAGGTGGTTGAGGAACATTTCCTTGGTCAGCGTCGTGCCCTTGCGGAGCGAAAGCAGCTCCAGCATCGCATATTCCTTGCCGGTCAGGTGCACGCGCGCGCCGTCGACCTCCACCGTCTTGGCATCGAGATTGACCGACAATTTGCCGGTACGGATGACCGACTGGCTGTGCCCCTTCGAACGGCGGATGATCGCATGGATGCGGGCCACCAGTTCCTCGCGGTGAAAAGGCTTGGTCACGTAATCGTCCGCGCCGAAACCGAGCGCGCGAACCTTCGCCTCCATCTCGCTCGTGCCCGACAGAATCAGGACGGGCGTTTGCACGCGCGCGGTGCGCAGCTTCTTGAGCACGTCGTAACCGGTCATGTCCGGCAGGTTGAGGTCGAGCGCGATCAGGTCGTAATCGTAGAGCTTGCCGAGATCCAAGCCCTCTTCGCCCAGATCGGTCGTGTAGACATTGAATCCCTCGGAGTTGAGCATCAACTCGATCGAACGGGCGGTCGTGGGATCGTCTTCGATAAGCAGCACGCGCATAGCTTAATCCCTGTCCTCTCCCGGGCTTTCCCAGCCCGCCAATGCTGAACGTCGTGGTTAACGTCGCCGGTAATGAAGGTTAAAGGTTAACGACCTCCTAAACGCATTTACCTTTTCCACATATCCGCCCCATTACGGATCAAGTCGCGCAAATTGTCGCTGTATCTCGTCATCATGTTCGCCGTGGAGCGGCGGCGGGCGGCGATAGGACAGGGTCGCCTCGGCAAAGCGAATCGGATTGGCGAGCATCGGCAACGCGCCGGCAACGGGGTGGTCGAGCGTCGTGACCATGCCCCGGTGGGCGATCTGGGGATCGGTCAGGACCTGCGGCACGCTGTTGATCGGGGCGGCAGGCACCCCGGCCGCGTCGAGCAACGCGACCCAGTCGGCGCCGGGCCGCGCGGCGAGCGCCGCCACCAGTAGCGGACGAAGCGCGTCATAATGATCCACGCGGCCCGCATTGCGCGCGAAGCGCGGGTCGCTGGCCAGTTCGGACCGCCCGATCACATCGCACAGCTTCGCGAATTGGCCGTCATTGCCCACCGCGAGCACGATATGTCCTTCGCCGGTCGGAAACACGTCCTGCGGCTGGATATTGGGATGGCGGTTTCCGCGCCGTGTCGGCGTCACGCCGCCGACCAGATGGTTCATGCCCTGGTTGAGCAGGGATGCCGTCATCACGTCGAACAGGGCGAGATCGATATGGTCCCCGCGTCCGGTCGCGTCACGGCGGCGGAGTGCGGCGAGGATGGCGGTGGTGGCGTACAGCCCGGTCAGCATGTCGACCACGGGCAGGCCGACCTTCTGCGGGCCCCCGCCGGGACGGTCGTCGGCCTCCCCCGTGACGCTCATCAGCCCGCCCATCGCCTGGATCATGAAGTCGTAGGCCGCCTGGTTGGCGCGTGGGCCGTCCTGGCCGAAGCCCGTGATCGAGCAGTAGACGATGTCGGGCTTGGCCTCCCTCAGGCCGGCATAATCGAGCCCGTAGCGCGCCAGCCCGCCGGCCTTGTAGTTTTCCAGCACGACGTCCGACTTCGCGGCGATCCGTCGCACCAGCGCCTGCCCCTCGGCGGTCGCGATATCGATCCGGATCGAGCGTTTGCCGCGATTGGCGGCGAGGAAGTAAGCGGCGTCGCCATTGGCGAGGAACGGCGGCCCCCAGCCGCGCGTATCGTCGCCGCCGTCGGGCCGCTCGACCTTGATCACGTCGGCGCCGAGATCGGCGAGCACCTGCCCTGCGAGGGGGCCGGCGAGGATGCGGCTCAGATCGAGCACGCGAACATCGTGGAGCGGAGCAGTCATGCCACCGTCTTAGGCCCGATGCGGGACGTGCCAAAGCATCGTTCCGGGGGCGACCTGCTGCTTGCTTTCGGGGGCGATCCATCTATCGGAAACGGAATGCGTTTCCTGCCCCGCGATGCCGTTGTGTCGGACCGCTGGTTCAACCGGCTGGTGATGGGCGGAATCGCGCTGGGATTCCTCCTGGTAATCGCCGCGGCCGCGTTCGCCGCATGGGCGACGCAGCAGGCGCAGGCGCATACGCGCTGGGTGTCGCATACCTATCAGGTCAAGGAGGCTTTGGCCGATTATTATGCCGAGGCGCTGCGGCTCGATGCCGCGCGGCGCGGTGTGCTCCTGGACGATGATCCCCGCATCGCGCGGGCCTTTGAAGAAGCCGACGCCGCGGTCGGCCCGGCACTGGCCCGCGTGCGGCGGCTCACCGTCGACAATCCGGTTCAGGAGCGGAATCTGGCGGCGCTCGAGGCGGTGGCGATGGCCCACTCGCGCGAGGTGCACAATACGTTCCGCCAGGCGCTGGCGGGCGACCGCACGGGGGCAATCGCATCGTTTCGCGAAGGCCGGAGCGTCCAGCTCGTGCTGGATGTGCGCAGGCAAGTGCGGCGCATGGTGGACGAAGAAGACCGCCTGCTGGTCGATCGCAACGCCGCGCAGGAACGCGGCGCGCGGCTCTTCTATGCCAGCATTGCCCTCGTCGCCGTTCTTCTGTTTGCGGTGGCGGCCGCCACGATCATCGTCATCCGGCGCTATACCCGCGACCTGACATCGTCGCGTAACGCCTTGCGCCAGCTCAATCAGAATCTCGAAGCGGCGGTGCGCGAGCGGACGACCGATCTTCAGCGCGCCAACGAGGAAATCCAGCGCTTCGCCTATATCGTCAGCCACGATCTGCGTTCGCCGCTGGTCAACGTGATGGGGTTCACGGCCGAGCTGGAGGCTGCGACCAAGCGGTTGGGCAAGCTGATGGACCGGGTCGAGCTCGACGCGCCCGATCTGGCGGACGAGGATGCGCGGCTGGCCGCGCGCGAGGACCTGCCCGAGGCGATCGGCTTCATCCGCACCTCGACGCAGAAGATGGACCGGCTGATCAACGCGATCCTGCGCCTGTCGCGCGAGGGGCGCCGCCCGATCACACCGGAGCGGCTGGAGATGGACGGCCTGCTACACGGCATCGCCGATTCGATGCGGCATCGGACCGACGAACTCGGCATCGAGCTCACGATCGCGCCCGGCTCGCCATCGATCGTGAGCGACCGCGTCGCGGTCGAGCAGATCTTTTCGAACATCATCGAGAACGCGACGAAATATCTTCGTCCCGGGGAGCCCGGGCGGATCAAGGTCAGCGGTACGCTGCGCGCCGGGCGCGCGGTCTTCACGGTTGCGGACAATGGGCGCGGGATCGATCCGCGCGACCATGACCGCATCTTCGACCTGTTTCGCCGCTCCGGAATGCAGGACCAGCCGGGCGAGGGTATCGGACTCGCGCATACCCGCGCCTTGGCCTATCGCCTCGGCGGAACGATCACGGTGGACTCGCAGCTGGGGGAGGGGGCGTCCTTTCACGTCACCCTGCCCACGGTCTATGCGGGGGACTAGAAGGGTATTGAGATGAACAACCAGCAACCCGTCAACATCATCATGATCGAGGACGATGAGGGCCATGCGCGTCTCATCGAAAAGAATATCCGGCGCGCCGGCATCTCGAACGACATCCGTCATTTCACCGACGGGACGAGCGCGCTCAACTATCTCTACGACGATCCGACGGGCCCGGCGCAGAACGGGCCGGCGCTGATGCTGCTCGACCTCAACCTGCCCGACATGAGCGGGACGGACATCCTCGCGCGGATCAAGGCCGAGGGCAGCGTGCTCAAGCGCACACCCGTCGTGGTGCTGACGACCACCGACGACAAGGTCGAGATCCAGCGCTGCTACGATCTCGGCTGCAACGTCTACATCACCAAGCCCGTCAATTATGAGAGCTTCGCCGACGCGATCCGCCAGCTCGGCCTGTTTCTCTCGGTGATCCAGGTGCCGGACCTGCCCGAATCCTGATGGCGGAAGAGCCGCGCGCGCCGCACATCCTGTACATCGACGATGACGAGGGTCTTCGTCGGCTGGTAGCGCGCGCGCTGAAGCGGCGCGGCTATGAGGTCGCGACTGCGGGCAGCGGGCAGGAAGGCGCCGCGATGGCGGCGGCGCAGCGTTTCGATCTGGTTGCGGTCGACCATTATATGCCGGGGCAGGACGGACTGGCGACACTCGCCGCGCTGCGCGCGCTCGATGCGCCGCCGCCGGTCATCTACGTCACCGGATCGGAAGAGAGCCGCATCGCCGTCGCCGCGCTGAAGGCGGGCGCGATCGACTATGTGGTGAAGTCGGTCGGGGAGGATTTCTTCGATCTGCTCGCGCGTAGTGTCGATCAGGCGCTGGTCGCGGTGCGCCTGCAGGCCGAGAAGGAGCATGCCGAGGCGCAACTGCGCGAGAGCAATCAGCGGCTCCAGGCGATGCTGCACGAGGTCAATCACCGCGTTTCAAACAGCCTCCAGCTCGTCTCCGCCTTCGTCCACATGCAGGCACGCAGCGTTTCGGGCGAGGATGCGCGGTCCGCGCTGGAAGATACGCAGCGGCGGATCGAAGCGATCTCGCAGGTCCATCGCCGGCTTTACACGTCCGATTCGGTCACGAAGGTGGACATGGCCGACTATCTCGCCGCGCTGGTCGGGGAGTTGCAGGAGGCCTGGTCCACACCCGAGGCGCCCCGGACGCTGACGCTCGACGCCACGCCCATGCGGCTCAGCACCGACAAGGCGGTCGCGGTGGGCGTAATCGTCAACGAGCTTGTCTCGAATGCGTGCAAATATGCTTATCCCGCCGATCAGGCGGGCGAGGTGCGGACCGCTCTGCATGTGGAGGGCGGCGATTTCGTGCTGACGGTCGAGGATGACGGCTGCGGCATGCCGGCGGACGGGAGCATCAAGGGGACTGGTCTCGGTTCCAAGCTCGTGGTTGCGATGGCGCGGACGCTGAAGGCGCGGATGCAGCACGATCCCGACGCGCGCGGCGTGCGGGTGATGCTGACCGCGCCCGCCTGACCATGCGGCAGGCAAGCGCGCGGATCGAGGTCGCGACGCGCGGCCCCGGACTGTACGAATTCACCCGCGACGTGGCGCGCTGGATCGACGGGAGCGGGATCGAGGAAGGGCTGCTGACGCTGTTCTGCCGCCACACCTCGGCCTCGCTGCTGATCCAGGAGAATGCGGCGCCCGAAGTGAAGGATGATCTGCTCGCCTTCTTCGCCCGAATCGCGCCCGAGGGCGGCGACTATCTCCATGACGATGAGGGGCCGGACGACATGCCCGCGCATCTGCGTGCCGCGCTGACGCAGGTTTCGCTGTCCGTGCCCGTCGTTGACGGACGGATGGTGCTCGGCACGTGGCAGGGGCTCTATCTCTTCGAGCATCGCCGCGCAGCGCATCGGCGGACGGTAGCGCTACACCTGATCGGGGCGTGACGCCGGCGCGCCCTTGAAGCCCTGCGCAATCACATACCATTCGGACGAGTCCTTGCGGCTCGCCGGGGGCTTGGCATGTTTGACCGTCGCGAACATCCGCTTGAGCAGCGCCACCAGCTCATGATCCGCCCCGCCCGCCAGAACCTTGGCGACGAACGCGCCGCCGGGCTCGAGCACTTCGCCCGCGAAATCGGCGGCGGCCTCGACCAGCCCCATCGTGCGGAGGTGGTCGGTCTGCTGATGCCCGACGGTATTCGCCGCCATGTCGGACAAGACGAGGTCGGCCTTGCCGCCGAGCGCCTCGGCCAGCAAGGCAGGCGCGGCATCGTCCATGAAGTCCATCTGGAACAGCGTCACGTCGTCGATCGGATCGGTCGGCAGCAGATCGATTCCGACGATGCGCGTCGCGGCGTTGCGACGGCGGACGACCTGTGTCCACCCGCCCGGGGCAACGCCAAGGTCGATCACGCGCCGCACGCCGCGCAACAGCCCGAAGCGCTCGTCCAGCTCGATCAGCTTGTAGGCGGCGCGGCTGCGATAGCCCTCCGCCTTGGCGCGCCGGACATAAGGGTCGTTGAGCTGGCGTTCGAGCCAGCGCGTCGAGGCGGCGGTCCGTCCCCGCGCCGTCCGCACCCGCTGACGCCCGCCCGATCCGCCCCGGCTCATGCTCGCCGCAACTCGTGCGCCATCAGCGTGCGCAATATCCCCTCGCGAATCCCGCGATCGGCAACGCTCAGCCGCTCGGCGTCCCACAGATCGAGGATCGATTCGAGGATCGCGCAGCCCGCGACGACCAGGTCGGCGCGCTCGGTGCCGATGCAGGGCAGCAGCGCGCGCTGGCCGACCGACAGTCCCGCGAGCCGCTGGCTAACCTGGCGCATCGCCTCGGCCGGGACGATCGCGCCGTCGACCGCGCGCCGATCATAATTGGGCAGATCGAGGTGCAGGCTGGCGAGCGTGGTGACCGTCCCGCTCGTCCCCAGCAGCCGCCCGCCCGTCACGCCCCGCCCGGCGAGCGTGCGGGCAAAGGGGGCGAATGCTTCGGCGACGCGCGCGCGCATGCGGGCATAGGACTGACGCAACGCCGCCTCGCTGTCGCCGTCATGCGGCTCACTCTCGCTGAGCGACACCACGCCCCACGGCGCCGAGAACCAGTCGTCGATGCGCGGGCCGCCCTCGCTCTCCCCGTCGAGCAGGACGAGTTCGGTCGATCCGCCGCCGATGTCGAACACCAGAGCGGGGCCGTTGCCCGGCTCGAGCAGCGCCTGGCAGCCGGTGACCGCAAGCCGCGCCTCCTGCTCGGCGCTGATGATCTCAAGCTGGATGCCGGTCTCCTCGCGCACGCGGGAGACGAATGCCGCGCCATTGGTCGCCCGGCGGCAGGCCTCGGTCGCGACCGAGCGGACCAGCGTCACGTTGCGGCGGCGCAGCTTGTCCGCGCAGATGGCGAGCGCCGCGACCGCGCGGTCCATCGCCAGGTCGCTCAGCCGGCCGGTCGCGGCCAGCCCCTCGCCCAGCCGGACGATGCGCGAGAAAGCGTCGACCACCACGAAGCCGTCACCGGCGGGACGGGCGATCAGCAGGCGGCAATTGTTGGTGCCCAGATCCAGCGCGCCATAGGTGCCGCGCATGGACTGTCCCCGCCCGCCCCTTGGCGGAGGCGCCACGCCGTGGCGATCGCCGCCCGGCGCAGGCGCCGCTTGCGTGCGCTCTGCCATTGTCGCCGTCTCTTATATTCTCCGCGACGCCCCACAGGCGTCCGGTACTTGAGGCCGACCTTACGGCGCGCCGTACCATGCGGCAAGAGATGGGCCAGCAATCGCCCGCGTTGACAGGGGAGGGGCGCTTGCCTATCTGGCGCCCCGCATTGCCCCGTCGTCTAAAGGTAAGACTACGGACTCTGACTCCGTCAATTGAGGTTCGAATCCTCACGGGGCATCCAGCTATTCCGGACATGAAAAAGGGGCGGTGCCGTTGGCACCGCCCCTTTTCTTTTTCGGCTGAAGCCGGATCAGCGGCTGGCGAGCTGAACCGGGCGCGCCTTGGGCACCGGATATCCGACGCGCTGGCCGTCGATGACGCCGGTCACGTAGCCGTTCTTGACGCGCAGATCGAACTGCGAACCGCTGACCCGGTCCTCGCCGCGCAGAACGCGGGTGTCACCCTGGACATCAACGGTGCCGACGACCTTCAGGCCATCACGCTCGAACACGAGCGGATCGGCGAGCGCCGGAGCGGCAACGAGGGCGGCGATCGGAAGGATGAACTTGATCATGGCAATCTCCATTCAGTTGGACTTGCCTCTCGCAGATCGTGTGTTTTTGTTGCGGTGCAGCAATTACGAAGCGGCGACGCACTGTGCAATTTCAATGACAAACTGCATGGTTGCGTTTCGTGCATCTGGCTGTCGTCGTGTGTTGGTGCCGGCCCATCGCACGCGAGTCCCTTCGGAAGCGCGGAAGTGGTAAGAAGGACCATCGGCAGGCGATGTGGCACCGATCCCTCAAGGACGCGGCCCTCGCCAAGACCGGGAGATGGAGAATGGACCTGAACGACCTGTATCATCGCCGGGGCGAATCGCTGCTGCGCGCGGTGACCGCTGCGAGCGAATCGATTCGCCAAGCGCATCTGAATAAGGCCCAAAGCTATGCCGAGCAGATCGGCCGGACGCGCAGCCTGCGCATAAGAAAGCTGCGTACGGCCGGATAGGGCGCCGCCTGTTCCGCGCGGTGCCACGCCGCCCGAATGCTGCGCCTGCGTCGATTGAACGGGCTGGTCGAGCAGCCAATTCCGGATGTTCGAGGCGATCTCATCTCATGGGGCGCTTGCGGTCTTGGCGCGTTGCAGTTCAGGCGCGATGGATTGGCCCGCGCATGAGGAGACCGGAATGCAAGAGACCGTGACGCCGCCGACCCCGCTGCCGCCCGCCGCGCAGGCGCCCTATCCACCGCAGCCAGCGCCGCAGCCTCATATCGACATTCCCGTCGCCGCCAAAGAGGAGAGCGCAACGACTCCCAAGGTCGGGGCGCTGGGCATCACGCTGATCGGCGGTGCGCTCGCGGGCGCGGTCGGACTCCTGCTCGCGGTGCCGCTGCTCCGCCGCCAGAAGTCGGGCAAGCGGCCGGCGGCGAAGTCGTCGGCGCGCCGCACCGGCGGCCGCCCCCGGCGTACCAAACAGGGATAAGGGTACGCCGAGGCCTCGGTCGAGGCCTCGGCACCTTTTCATCGAACAGG
Organism: Sphingomonas sp.; assembly: GCF_048594985.1. Classification (GTDB taxonomy): domain Bacteria; phylum Pseudomonadota; class Alphaproteobacteria; order Sphingomonadales; family Sphingomonadaceae; genus Sphingomonas_I. Next base: position 12,626 of record NZ_JBMDXG010000292.1, read on the forward strand.
TCCGGCGGTCACGCTCACGCCGCACGAGGCCGGCGAGGTTCAGCCGTGCCGTGGCCCCGCGGGCTGCTCATTGCCGGTATCGCCGGCGGCGGAGTCCGCGTCGAAGTCCTCGGGAGTTCCGCCCCCGCCCGCGCCAGCACCGGAACCGTGAACGGCGCCGTCACGCGCCACTGACGGCGCGCGGCCGCGTTCGGCCGCGCCCGGATCGCCATCGCGACCTGCCTGATCGTCCCGGCCCATGTCAGGGCTTCACCGCGGGCTGGCTGATGTTCGCGACATCAGGCTGGATGCCGCCCTGCGCGCCCGCGCCTCCCATATTCCCCAGGCCCTTGGTCACCTCGCCCGCGCGCGCGGCGCGGATGCGGCGGGCGCGTTCCTCCGCCTCGACGCTGGTAAGCTGTTCGTCGGTCATCGCCTCGGCGTCGGTCAGTGCCTCGTTCAGCCGATCGGCCATCGTCCTTCTCCTCACATCTGACGTGTCCTCGCTCAACGATGGGGCGGGGGCCGCCGTTCCGGCGATGCGACGGGCCGCAGGGTTGCAACGACGGCGCGCGCGGCTAGGGGGTGGGGTACCATGACAGACAAATTGCGCATCGCCCTCGCCGGGCTCGGCACCGTGGGCGCGGGGGTGGTCAAGCTCCTCGCCGAAAATCAGGCGCTGATCGAACGGCGGGCCGGGCGCGGTATCACGCTGGTGGCTGTCTCGGCGCGCGACCGCACGCGCGATCGCGGCATCGACCTCGGCGGCATCGAGTGGGTCGACGATACGGCGGCGCTCGCCGCGCGCGACGATGTCGACGCGGTGGTCGAGCTGATCGGCGGTTCGGACGGGCCGGCGCTCACGCTCGCCCGTGCCACGCTGGCGGGCGGCAAGGCGCTGGTGACCGCCAACAAGGCGATGATCGCGCATCACGGCCTGGAACTGGCCGAGGCGGCCGAGCGCGCCGGCACCGCGCTCAAATATGAAGCGGCGGTGGCCGGCGGGATCCCGGTGATCAAGGGGCTGCGCGAGGGCGCGGCGGCCAATGCGATCAACCACGTCTACGGCGTGCTCAACGGCACCTGCAATTATATCCTGACGACGATGGAGACGGCGGGGCGCGACTTCGCCGACGTCCTGGGCGAGGCGCAGGCGCTGGGCTATGCCGAGGCCGATCCGAGCTTCGACATCGACGGGGTCGACGCCGCGCACAAGCTGTCGATCCTGTCGAGCCTGGCCTTCGGCACCGCGATCGACTTCCCCGCCGTACAGGTGACGGGCATCCGCCACGTGATCGCCGCCGACATCGCCGAGGCGGCGGCGCTCGGCTTCAAGGTCCGGCTGGTCGGATTGGGCGAGGCGGGGCCAAAGGGACTGTTCCAGCGTGTCCACCCCTGCCTCGTGCCGATCGATCATCCGCTGGCGCACGTCACCGGATCGCTCAACGCGGTGGTGGCCGACGGCAATTATGTCGGCCGGCTGCTGTTCCAGGGGCGCGGCGCGGGCGAGGGGCCGACCGCGAGCGCCGTCGTGGCCGACCTGATCGATATCGCCCGCGGCGAATATGGCCCCGCCTTCGCGATGCCGGTGCAGAGCTTGATCGCACCCCAGCATGCCCCGGCGGGCGAGCGGCGGGGACGCGCCTATCTGCGCTTTACCGTCGCCGACAAGCCGGGGGTCCTCGCCGAGTTGACGGCGGCGATGCGCGACGCCGGCGTTTCGATCGAAAGCCTGATCCAGCGCGGCGCCACCGCCGACGGCAGCGTACTGCTGGTGATGGTCACGCACGAGGGGCCGGAGAGCTGCGTCACCCACGCGCTCGAGAAGCTGGAAGGATCGCCCAGCCTGCTCGGCGCGCCCATGCTGATGCACATCCTGGATAATTGAATAACGAAAATCGGTTTTCTCGACTTTGTCGCAGGGCCGCCCTAATCGCTCCTCCGACCTCACTGCATGGAGACCAGCTCAATGGCGATCGTCGCATCCCAGGCCCTCGATCGCGTTCTGGTGCTGGAAATGGTGCGGGTGACGGAGGCGGCGGCGATCGCCGCCTCGACCCTGATCGGGCGCGGCGATGAAAAGGCGGCCGATGCGGCCGCGGTCGAGGCGATGCGCGCGGCGTTCAACAATCTCGATTTCGACGGCACCGTCGTGATCGGCGAGGGTGAGCGCGACGAGGCGCCGATGCTGTATATCGGCGAGAAGGTCGGGCGCGGCACCGGCCCCAAGATCGACATCGCGCTCGATCCGCTCGAAGGCACGACGATCACCGCCAAGGCGGGGCCGAACGCGCTCGCGGTGCTGGCCATCGCTGAGCAGGGCGGGCTGCTCAACGCGCCCGACGTCTATATGGACAAGCTGGCGATCGGGCCGGGATACGAGAAGGGGCTCGTCAGCCTCGACCGCACGCCGACCGAGAATATCTGCGCGCTGGCGAAGGCGAAGGGCGTCGAGCCGCACGAGATCATCGCCTGCGTGCTCGACCGGCCGCGCCATGAAAAGCTGATCGCCGAGCTGCGCCAGATCGGATGCGGCATCATGCTGATCCCCGACGGCGACGTGGCGGGCGCGATGTCGGTGACCGACCCCGACACCACGATCGACATCTACCTGGGTTCGGGCGGGGCGCCCGAAGGCGTGCTGGCGGCGGCCGCGCTGACCTGCATCGGCGGGCAGTTCCAGGGGCGGCTGCTGTTCCGCAACGAGGACGAGCGCGCGCGCGCCCACAAATGGGGCGTGACCGACCTCGACAAGATCTATGAGCTGCAGGATCTGGTGAAGGGCGACGCGATCTTTGCAGCGACCGGCGTGACCGACGGCTCGCTGCTCAAGGGCGTCAAGCGGCGCACGACCGGCATCACGACCGAAAGCGTGGTGATGCGCGCCAGTTCGGGCACGGTTCGCTGGGTGCGCGGCGAACACCGCAAGGATTTTGCGTTCTGATCCGCCAAGATACGGCGGGATTTGCTAAATCCTAGCGCTCGAACGTGAGTTCGGCTGCGTCAGTTTCTGTATGTTGCCCTGGAGTTGGTTTGGCACGGTCCCTGCAAAAGTGATGGCAATGCCCGGATGATCGGGCGCTCATCACGAAGGACCGTACCATGACCTCTTCTTTCTCCTCGTTCGCCGCGCAGCTTGGCGTCGGCCTGTTCGCGCTGCTGGGCAGCGCCGTCTGCCTCCTGTCGGCCACCGGTCCAGTCGCCCTGATCGGCTGAGGCCAGCAAGCGGGAGACTTCCGATGATCCGCGATGCGAAAAATGGATTGGTGTCCGAGGGCGGCATGCTGCTCGGCACCTGTTCGATCATATCCGAGCGGACGGGGCTGGCCCCGGTGGTCGTGCGCGGCGCGATGATCGTCGCGGCATGCCTGTGGTTCAAGCTGACCGTCCTGCTCTACTGCCTCGGCGCCGTCGTCCACCGGCTGCGGCGCTGAAGGCGGCCGGGCAGGCTTTCATGCCATCGTGCGGACGCCGGCCTCGATCGCGCCGCGAGCGACATGGATCTCGTTGAACGACGGTGGCGTGGTCCGCACCCGTTCGGACAGCGTGCCTGCCCCGATCAGACGAATGGTTCGCCCCTTGTGATGGTGCACGACATCGAACGCATCGTGGACATGGCCGCTCAGCACCGCGTCGGCTCCGGCCTCCGCCAGCGCGGCCAGCGCCGCCGCGCCGCCGTGCGTATCGCCATGGCCCGTGAAATCGGTACGGATCAGCGGATGATGCGCGGTGACCAGCGCGATCGTCCCGGCCGGCTTGGCGGCGAGCACCGCACACGCGGCGCGTAGGCCCGAGCGCGACACACGACCGTGCGACAGGTTGCGCAACTGGAAGCGCGCGGTCGTCTTGAGCGGGACGATCGCGACGCCCGGCAACGTCAGCGGACGATCGACCGCCGCCTCGACCGCGCGGAAACGGCGATAGGGATCGAGCAGGCGCGCCAGCGGATTGAAGTAAGGCAGATCGTGATTGCCGACCTCGATCGTCACCGGCACGCCCAGCGCCTTCAGCCATTCGCCCGCCGCCGCGAATTCCTGCGAACGGGCGCGCATGGTCAGGTCGCCGGTGCAGATCACCGCGTCGGGCCGCTCGGCGCGCACGACATCCGCGAACCAGCGGATCGCGGCCTGGTCCTCGCGCCCGAAATGCAGGTCGGAGACATGGAATAAACGGGTCATATCGGGGGAGCGCGTCGTAGGCGACGTGGTTCCGCGCTCTTTCCCGCGCGGCATCGCCTTTATAGGGGACGGCGTTTCAGGCTGGAGTCGGCACGTGCCCCCTATCGTCCTCGTCCTCCTGCTGCTGGTCGCATCCAACAGCTTCATGATCACCGCGTGGTACGGGCACCTGCGCTATCCGCACGCGCCGTTATGGATCGCGGTGGTCGGATCGTGGGCGATCGCCTTCTTCGAATATTGGCTGGCGGTGCCCGCCAACCGCTTCGGCCACGCCAACGGCTTGAGCGCGGGACAGCTCAAGATCATGCAGGAATGCGTGACGCTCATCGTTTTCGCGCTGTTCGCTCTGCTGGTGCTGAAGGAGCCGGTGAGCTGGCGCTACGGCGGCGCGTTGCTGTGCGTGATGGGCGCCGCCGGCTTCATGTTCGTCGGTCGCTGAGGATCCGTTCGTAGAGCGCCAGATAGCGCTCGGCCATGCGCTCGACGGTGAAATGCCGCTCGACCGACCGGCGGCATTCGGCACGGTCGATCTCGTCGATACGCGCGATCGCGGCCACCGCCTCGTCGAAGCTTTCGACCAGAAAGCCGTTGACCCCGTCCTCGATCAGCTCGGGCATCGATCCGCGCGCATAGGCGATGACGGGCGTTCCGCATGCCATCGCCTCGACCACCGACAGGCCGAACGGCTCGTCGAAGCCGATCAGGTGGAGCAGCGCCTTGTGGCCGCCCAGCGCGCGCGTGCGGGCCTCCCCGCCTAGCGGACCGTTGAAGACGATCTGCTCCCCGTCGACATGCGGCTCGACCTCGCGCGCATAATAGCCGTCATCCTGGATGATCCCCGCCATGGTCAGGCGGTGGCCCGTCGCCTGCGCGGCGCGGATCGCCTCGGCCGCGCCCTTGTCGGGATGCATGCGGCCGAAGAAGAGCAGGCCGTCGCCGCCCGCCGCGTCGAACGGAAATTCGCCGAGGCGGATGCCATGGTGGATGGTCGCGGCATAACGCAGGTCGGGATGGCGATCGGCATCCGAGATCGCGACATAGTGGACGCGATCCTCGTAGCGCTTGAACACGGGCACGATCCGTTCGGACGAGAAGCCGTGGATGGTGGTCACCTGCGGCGTGTCGACCAGGCGGGAAAAGGCGAGCGGCACGAAATCGGCCTGGTTGTGGATCAGGTCGAACTCGCCGGCGCGTTCGAAGACGTTGGAGACGTGCAGCATCTCCATCACCTTGGCGTCGAGCGTGCGATCCTCCGAATAGCCGGCGGGCACGACCGCCGCGAGCGTGCCGGAGGTTTCGCTGTCGGCCGTGGCGAACAAGGTCACGTCGACTCCCTTGGCGACGAGCGCCTCGCTCAGCAGGCTCGTCACCAATTCCCACGGGCCGTAATGGCGGGGCGGGGTGCGCCACGAGATCGGCGCGAGCATCGCGACGCGCATCAGGCGGCCCCGCCCGACAGGACCACGCCTTCGTCGGCGGCGAGCGTGCCGTCGAACGCGGTGCGGCCAAGGGTCGACAGGAGGACGGGCATCGCGCCCAGGGCGGTGGCCGCCGGGGCGGTGCCGAGATTAAGCGCGATCACGAGTCTGTCGTCTCCCTGAAGTCGTTCATAAATCAGTACCTCCCCCTCCGCCTCGATCAGGCGGATCGAGCCGATCGTCAGCGCGGGATGCGCGCGGCGCAGGCGGAGAAGGTCGCGATGAAGCGCGAGCATCGACATCGGATCCGCCGCCTGCGTCGCGACGTTGCGCGTCCGCCAGTCGGGCCCGAGCGGCAGCCACGGCTCGGCAGTCGAGAAGCCGGCATGGGGCGATCCATCCCACGGCATCGGCGCGCGCACGGGATCACGCCCGAAGCCGAGGCCGGGTTCGCGCAGTTCGCGCGGATCCCGCACGCGATCGGCGGGCACGGCCACGTCGGTCAGCCCGATCTCGTCGCCATAATAGAGCGTCGGTGTGCCGCGCAGCGTCAGCAGCAGCATCGCCGCGACGCGTGCCTGGGCCGAACCGACCCTGCTCGCAATACGCGGCCGGTCATGATTGCCGAGCACCCAGTTGGGCCAGCCGCCGGGCGGCAAGGCCGCCTCATAGGCGGCGATCAGGCGGTGGAGCGCGCGCGCATTCCACGGCGCCTCGATCAACTGGAAATTGAAGGGCAGGTGCACGCCCTCCCCGTCCTTGCCGTAATAGGCCATCAGCCGTTCGAACGGCAGGTAGATCTCCCCCACCAGCACCTTGTCGCCATAGCTGTCAGCCAGCGCGCGCATTTCGGCGGCGATCGCGAACACTTCGGGCTGGTCGGTCGAATGGAGCTGCAGCACGCGGTGCATGTCCGCCATCCCCTCGCGCCAGTCCGGATTGGCGGGATTGTCGGGGAAGTCGGCATGCTTGATCATGTGCCAGAGGATGTCGACGCGGAAACCGTCCACCCCGCGATCGAACCAGAAGCGCATCGCGTCGAGCATCGCCTGCCGGAGCGCGGGGTTGCGCCAGTTGAGGTCCGGCTGCTCGGTCAGCATGGCATGGTAATAATATTGGCCGGTCGCCGCGTCCCATTCCCACGCCGAACCGCCGAAATCGCTGATCCAGTTGTTGGGCGGGCCGCCGTCGGGCGCGGGATCGCGCCAGATATACCAGTCGCGCCTGGGGCTGTCGCGCGAGGCGCGGCTTTCGAGGAACCAGGGGTGCTGGTCGGACGAATGGTTGGGCACGAAGTCGAGCAGCAATTTCAGCCCCCGTGCGTGCGCGGCGGCGAGCAGCCGGTCGAAATCGGCGAGCGTCCCGAACAGTGGGTGGACGCCGGTATAATCGGAAATGTCGTAGCCGAAATCGACCATCGGCGACGGGACGATCGGGGAAATCCAGATCGCATCGATGCCCAGCGTCACGAAATGGTCGAGCCGCGCCTCGATCCCCGCGAGATCGCCGACGCCGTCGCCGTTCGTATCCTGGAAGGAGCGGGGATAGACCTGATAGATCACGCCCGTCCGCCACCACGGCGCCTCGCTCATGCGAAACGCGCCTTGGGGATGTGCGTGATGCGGCAAGCGAGATCGGCCTCCCCGCTCGCCACCACATAGTGATCGCCCGCATCGGCGATGCCGGTCGAGAAGACCACCTCGGTCGGCAGATACAGCTGGTGCGCGACCGGTGCGGTGAGCGCGGCATTGGCCTCCAGTAGCGGCGTCTCGTCCTCGATCCGGAGGATGCGCCATGGCTCGTCGCGGTCGAGCAGCGCCCAGAAGCTGCGATAGACCCCCACCTTCGCGCGCGTTTCGACCCCGTGGTAGATCATCAGCCAGCCTTCGTCGGTCAGGATCGGGGGCGTGCCGCCGCCAAGCTTCATCGAGGCGATCGAATTGCGGCGCGGGCGCAGGAACGGATGGTCGACCGGCTTCCAGTGCAGTGCGTCGGGCGACTGGGCGAGGTTGATCGACGGGCCGCCGATATAGTCGCTGTCGGGCGGATAGGCGAAATAGACCTCGCCCAGCGGGCGGGTGAGCGCCATGAAATGCTCGCCGACCATCCCCTCGAACAGCAGCATGTCCTTGTTCTGGTGGTCGAGCACAATACCGAGCAGGCGATAGTCGAGCCCGTTTTCGGAAACGTGGAGCGTGGTCGAATGCCGCTCGGGCGCGACCGAACAGGTGGTCATGTACCACCGGTCGCCGACGCGCGAGATGCGCGCATCCTCGACCCCGTAGCATTGATAGGGCGCGGCCGGAGCGATCGCGCGGTCGTAATGGAAGGCGACGATCTCGGTCCCGGCCGCGTTCAATTCGACCGGGAGCAGCCACGACAGCGAGGTGAGCGCGAGGTTGCGGTAGATGCTGCCCGGCACGTCGAACTGGCGCGGATCGCTCATGTTGACGCCCGCCAACAGATGGGGATCGAGGACATAGCCATCGGGGGTCCAGCGGATCGCGTGGACGTGATCGCCCTCGACCGGCTGTTCCAGCGCCTCGGCCACGCGGACCATCAGCAGCAGATTGCCGTTGGGCAGGCGCGTCATGCCGGGATTGAACGCGCCCAGCACATAGGTCGGCACGTCCAGGGTCCCGCGCAGCGGCGAGCGGGCCAGATTGATATCGCCTGGCACGACGATCAGTCTGTCGAAACCCGCATTCATGCCCGCCTCCCTGCTCCGTCGCGCAACCAATTCACGCCGCGGCGATTGGGTCCGCACCGATCGAGGAGAGAGAGCATGGCGGGCGCGGTTCGCAAAGGCGACAAGGTCAGCTGGAAGAGCCACGGCGGCACGGCGCATGGCAAGGTCGTGAAGAAACAGACCGCCCCGACCGAGATCAAGGGACATCATGTCGCGGCATCGCCCGACGATCCGCGCTACATCGTCGAAACCGACGAAGGAAAGCGCGCGGCGCACAAGGCGAGCGCCCTCAAGAAGGAATAGCCCGCAGGGCTTGCCAAATCCTCCTTCACGCAGGATAGCGGGCCAGCCTTGAGAGAGGGGCCTCAGAAGGAGGAATTATATGGCACAAGCTGCTAAGACGGGTGGTATTCACAAGCCCGTTACCCCGTCCGCCGAGCTGGCGGCTGTTGTTGGCGACGGTGCGATGCCGCGCAGCGAGATCGTCAGCAAGCTGTGGGAATATATCAAGAAGAACAGTCTGCAGGACAGCAAGGACAAGCGCCAGATCAACGCCGACGCCAAGCTGGAGAAGATCTTCGGCAAGAAGAGCGTCAGCATGTTCGAGATGAACAAGCACGTCTCCGCGCACGTCAAGTAAGCGGTCCTAGACATCATTGGATCAGGAAGCGGGCTCGCGCGGATGCGCCGGCCCGCTTCTTTTTTGCCATGAGCTGTTGGACGCGGCCCGAAAAAGACCCATTTGCGACCGCCAGACGCTCGCCTGCGCCGAAACGATCTGCTAGTGGCCCCGTAAATCTTTCCAAATCGAGGCCGAAATGTCAGCGGACAACCAGATCGATCTGCTTACCCTAACGACCGATATCGTTGCGGCGCATGTCGGGCATAATCGCGTCGCGGTGTCGGAGCTGGCTGATCTGATCGCCCGCGTGCATGGCGCGCTTTCCACGCTCGGCGAAACTTCGGTTGAGCCCGAACAGACCGAACAGAAGCCGGCCGTATCCATCCGCGCATCGGTCAAGCCCGATTATATCGTCTGCCTCGAAGATGGTAAGAAGCTGACGATGCTGAAACGCTATCTGCAGACAAATTTCGGCATGACGCCGCAGCAGTATCGCGCCAAGTGGAAGCTGCCGGCCGACTATCCGATGGTCGCCCCCAATTATGCCGAGAAGCGTCGCGTCCTCGCCAAGGAAATCGGGCTCGGCCGGAAGAAGGGCGAGGCCGCGCCCGCGTCGCGCCGTGGACGGCGCAAGGCCGTGAAGGATCCCGCCTGATCGCTGCGGTTCCGGCGTTGCCGGGCGCTGACCAAGAGCAACGTGCCCGGGCCGACGCGTCCAAAACGCCGCAGCCCCTTCGCGATCGCCGGATAATTCGCTAGGAACCGGCGGCGGGGGCGTTCCCCGCTTCTGTCGCGCAGGTGTTCATGGAAAGCGTAACCGCGCGCCGCGCCGTGCGCTTTGTGGTCTTGGTCGTGCTGATCGATGCGATGGGGTTCGGCATCATCATGCCGGTCCTGCCGCGCATCGTGATGGATCTGGGACATGTCGGGCTGGCCGATGCCACGCGGATCGGCGGCTGGCTCGGCATCGTTTATGCCGGTGTTCAATTCCTGACCGGGCCGCTGATGGGCAATCTGGGCGACCGGTTCGGGCGCCGGCCGGTCATCCTCGGCTCGCTCACGGGCTTTGCCGCCGATTACGCGCTGATGGGGTTCGCGCCTTCGCTCGGCTGGCTGTTCCTGGGCCGCGCGCTGGCGGGCCTGTTCGGCGCCTCCTACGGCCCGGCGGGCGCGGTGCTCGCCGATGTCAGCGCACCGGAGGACCGGGCGCGCCACTTCGGAATGATCGGCGCGGCCTTCGGCATCGGCTTCGTGCTCGGCCCGGCGATTGGCGGCCTGCTCGGCGAATGGGGCGCGCGCGCGCCGTTCCATGCCGCCGCGTTGCTGGCCGGGATCAACGTGCTGATCGGGCTGTTCGCCTTTCCCGAGACGCTCGCACCCGGCAACCGTCGCCCGTTCCGCTGGGCGCGCGCCAACCCGATCGGGGCGCTGGTCTCGCTGCGTCGCGCGCCGGGCGTGCTGCCGGTGGCGTTCGCCATGTTCTGGTGGAATCTCGCGGGCATGGTCTACCCCGCGACCTGGTCCTTCTTCGCGATCGCGGCGTTCGGCTGGTCGGCCGGCATGATCGGCGCGTCGCTCGCCTGGGCGGGAATCCTGATGGCGGTGGCGCAGATGCTGCTGGTCGGGCCGATGGTGAAAAGGTTCGGGGAGCGCCGCGCCGCCGCGATCGGCATTGCCGCCGCCATAGCGGAATTCCTAGCCTATCTTTTCATCCGCGACGGTTGGCTAGTGTTCCCGGTCATGCTGGTGCTCGCGATCCAGAGCTGCGTCATGCCGGCGATGAGTGGGATGATGTCGCGCCGCGTAGGCGCCGATCAGCAGGGCGAGCTGCAGGGGTTTACCGGCAGCATCGCGGCGATCGGATCGGTCATCGCGCCGGCGGTCTACAATCCCGCGCTCGCCTTCTTCACCGGGGGCAGCGCGCCGTTCTACCTGCCGAGCATCGTCTTCGTGCTGGCGGCCGGCGCGGGCCTCGTCGCGCTCGTGACGGTGATGACCACGCCGCGCGCGCATTGGCGCGACGCCTAGCGGGCCGTCAGACGAAGGCAGGCGCCTTCTTGAGCTGGTCATAGGCATCGATCACCTGACGGAGCTGTCCCTCCTGGCTGCGATCGCCGCCATTGCGGTCCGGATGGTAGCGGCGGACGAGTTCGCTGTAGCGCTGGCGCAAAGCGCGGCGGTCGGCATCGGCGTCGAGGCCCAGCACCTTGAGCGCGCGGCGATCGGCGTCGCTGAGCGGGCGGCCGTCCTGGCGCGGCTGCTGCCGCCCGGCGCCGTAGCGCGCCTGGATCGCGTCGAGCGGATCGACGAAGTCGGCCCAGCGCGGCGTGCCGCCCGCCCCGGCGGCGAAGGCGCGCGTCTCGCGCTCCCATCCGGCATAGGGGCGCTGCTGCGCGGTGATCTCGTCGGCGGTCATGCCGTCGAAGAAATTGTACGACGCATTGAACTGGCGGACATGATCCAGGCACAGCCAGCGCCAGTCGCCCGGCCCATCGGCGCCGGCGCGCGCGCCGCGTTCGGCCGGCGCGCGAAACTCGCCCGCCTCCGTGCAGCCCGGCACGCTGCACGCGCGCCCGCCGGGAATGCGGCCGTGGAAGCGCGCCTGTCTGGGTTTGGCCTCCGCCAAGGATGATTCTCCCTCAAAACGCATTTATATAGGGGCGATGGAGCAACATCCCACCGGCCCGGTCGCGGCCGAAATCGCGCAGCGTCTGCGGGCCGCCCTGTCGCCCGAACGGCTCGCCGTGATCGACGACAGCGCGCAGCATCGCGGCCATGCCGGGCACGATCCGCGCGGCGAAAGCCATTTCACGGTCGAGATCGAGGCGGCTGCCTTCGCCGGGGCGTCACGCGTCCAGCGGCACCGGCTGGTCAATCAGGCGCTGGGCACGCTGCTGCGCGAGCGGGTGCACGCGCTGGCGATCAAGGCGCGCGCGCCGGGCGAGGGCTGAGGGGCGGCCTGCCGCCCGCCCCGTCAGGAGCCGTTGGCGATGCGGACCGAGGTGAGCCGCGCGAGCGTCGCCTTGAAGCGCGACAGCTCCGCGCCGACGAGCTTGGCGGCCTCGACGAACTTCACGCTCGCCGGGTTCACCGCCACATTATTCTTGAACACCTCGAAATGGAGGTGGGGGCCGGTGGAGATGCCGGTCGATCCGACATAGCCGATGACCTGCCCCGCGCTGACCGTCTGCCCCGATTTGACCTTGATGCGGCTCATGTGCGCGTAGCCGGTGCCGAGCCCGCCGGCATGGCGGATCTGCACATAATTGCCATGCCCGCCGTGCCAGCCGGCGAAATTGACCGTGCCGGCGGTTGCCGCGACGATCGGGGAGCCCATCGGCGCGCCGTAGTCGATCCCCTTGTGCATCCGGCCATAGCCCAGCACCGGATGGAAGCGCATCCCGAACTTCGACGTCATGTGGCCCGACACCGGCATCTTCATCGTGCCGCGCGTCTCGCCCACGCCCGCCGCGTCGAAGAATTGTTCCCTGCCGCCCTGCGTCCATTTGAGCAGGCGGAGCGTGCGCTTGCCCTGTTCGACGCCCGCATAGAGCAGCCCGCCCGTCTCGGTCTCGCCGGTCGCGGCGCGGCGGTGCGCCACCACCATGTCGAAACGGTCGGTGGAGCGGAGGCTGCCGACCGACAGATGCTGGCCGATCGCGCGCAGATAGGACTGGATCGCGCTGGCGGGCGCGCCGGCCGCGCGCGCGGCGGCGAGCAGACTCGACCCGACCCGGCCCACCAGCCGCAGCGGCGTATCGTCGACCGCGATCGGCACGCGCTTGACGCGGAAGGCGTCGCCGTCGCGCTCGATTTCCAGCGCCAGTTCGAACTTGGCGCGGAAGGCGAGGCTGTCGAGCGGGCGGGCGACGCGTTTGTTGGGGCGGCGGCCGAGCGTCATATCGAGCTTGGTGCCCGATTTGATGTCGGACAGCGGAACGACGCGCGCCACGGCGGCGGCGACCGCGCGCGCCTGATCCTCGCTCACGCCATTGCGCTGGAGTACGCGCGCGAAGCCGTCGCCTGAGCCGAGCGTCGCGGTGACCTGGATCTGCGGACGTTCGGGCGTATCGGCCAGTCGCTCGACCAGCGGCGTCGCCGCCATGCGCCGGCCGGTATCGGCGCCGAACGCCTGGGGCGTGATCGCCTGCGCGCGCATCTGATCGGCCTGCGCGGGCGCGAGCGGCGCCGCGACGCCGCCCGGCAGCGCGTGAAATCGTGGCGCGAACGAGACGGCGACGGCGCACAGGGCGGTGCAGGTCGCAAGGCCCCGCCACCAGTCGCGGCTGCCGATGCGCTGGCCGAGATCGACGACCAGGTCGAGTTCGGCGGCGCGCGCGATACCGTGACGGAGATAGGCCCGGCCGAGGCGGCGCGGGCGCGCGGCGGCTGGCAGCGCGATCGCGCCCCCGCCGAATCCTTCGCCTTCGGGCAGATACATCCCCGTTTCCCGTTCCAGCCCTGGGTCATCCCCGGTCTTGCCGCCGGGCAAGTGCGGATGACTGTGGAGAAGCGAAGTTAAAGTCAAACTAATCAGCGGGTTTGGCGGCTTTTCCTGCGACCAGTTGAGTCCTTTTCCGGCCCAGTCGAATCATTTGCGTGCAACCGCCGCTTCGCTTGCTTTTGCGGGGGCATTCGCCATTCTGCTCTGGCCATGACGCGCTTCGCCGCTCAGCCGCTCGTCGCGGTGCTGGGCCCGACCAATACGGGCAAGACCCACCTCGCGGTCGAGCGGATGTGCGGGCACAGCTCCGGGCTGATCGGCTTTCCGCTCCGTCTGCTGGCGCGCGAGGTCTACGACCGGGTCGTCGCGATCAAGGGCAAGGAATCGGTCGCGCTCGTGACGGGCGAGGAGAAGATCGTGCCCGACAAGGCGCGCTACTTCCTCACCACCGCCGAAAGCATGCCGATCGGCGGGGGCGACGGTGCGGCGGCGCGCGACTTCGCCTTCGTGGCGCTCGACGAGGCGCAGCTCGGAGCGGATCCCGAACGCGGCCACGTCTTCACCGACCGGCTGCTGCGCGCGCGCGGGCGCGAGGAAACGATGGTGCTGGGGTCGGAGGCGCTGCGGCCGATGCTGCGCGCGCTGACGCCGGACGTGGAGATCATCACCCGCCCGCGCTTCTCGACGCTGACCTATGCGGGGCCGGCGAAACTGTCGCGCCTGCCGAAGCGGTCGGTGGTCGTCGCCTTCTCCGCCGAGGAGGTCTATGCCGTGGCGGAGATGCTGCGCCGCCTGCGCGGTGGGGCGGCGGTGGTGATGGGATCGCTGTCCCCCCGCACCCGCAACGCGCAGGTCGCGATGTTCCAGGCGGGCGAGGTGGATTATCTGGTCGCCACCGACGCGATCGGCATGGGCCTCAACATGGACGTCGCGCACGTCGCCTTCGCGTCGCTCCGCAAGTTCGACGGACGCAAGAGCCGGCGGCTGACGGTCGCGGAAATGGCGCAGATCGCGGGGCGCGCGGGCCGGCACCAGCGTGACGGGAGTTTCGGGACGCTCGGGCTGGAGGGGCAGGCGGCGCGGTTTGAGGATGACGAGGTGCTGGCGATCGAGGAGCATCGCTTCCCGCCGCTCGACCACCTTTACTGGCGCGAGGGCGAACCGGGCCTGGCGTCGCTCGACCGGCTGATCGCCGATCTCGAACGCCGGCCCGACCGCCCCGGTCTGCGCGCCGCGCCGCAGGCGATCGACCTCGCCGTGCTCAAGCGGCTGGCCGATGAACCGTGGGTGCGCGAGCGCGCGCGCGGTCGCGAAATGGTCGGCCGGCTGTGGACGGCGTGCGGGCTGCCCGACTTCCGCAAGACCGGGGCCGAGCCGCACAGCCGCCTGGTCGGCCGTATCTTCGCGCATCTGAGCGAGGGTGACCGCCGCCTGCCCGTGCCGTGGTTCGCCGAGGAACTGTCGCGGCTCGATACGGTGCAGGGCGATGTCGAGACGCTGGCCGATCGGCTCGCGGCGGTCAGGACCTGGGCCTATATCGCGCACCGCCCCGACTGGCTCGCCGATCCGGGCCTGTGGGCCGAGCGGACCCGCGCGCTGGAGGAAAGGCTGTCGGACGCGCTCCACCAGCGGCTGACGCAACGCTTCGTCGACCGGCGCACCTCGGTGCTGATGCGCGATCTGGGCGCGAAGGGGACGGACCTGCTGCCGATGAAGGTCGCGGAGGACGGCACCGTCACCGTCGATGGGGAGGCGATCGGCGAACTGATCGGGTTCCGCTTCAAGGCCGATGCTTCGGCCCGCCATGGCGATATGAAGCGGCTGATGGCGGCGGCCGAACGGCGGCTCGGCGCGGAGCTGACGCGGCGCGCGCGTGACCTGATCGCCGACGAGGACGCGCAATTCAGTCTCGCGACCGATCCGGGCCGGCCGGTCGCACTGTTCTGGCGCGGCGACGTGGTGGCGCGGCTGGAGCGCGGCAAGGGGCTGCTCACGCCCCGGATCGCGCTCCATCGCGCGCTCGATATCCTCGCGCCGGCGGAGCGCGAAGGCGTACTGGGGCGCCTGCGGTCCTGGCTGGACCATGCGGTGGGCCGCCATCTCGCGCCGCTTGCGCAGGTCCTCGCCGCCGCGCGCGACCCCGACCAGCCCGGCGCGGTGCGCGCGCTGCTCGCGCCGCTGGGCGAGGCGGGGGGCGTGCTGGCGCGGCACGAGGTCGCGGCGGTGCTGGCAGGGCTTGATCGCACGTTGCGCGCGCCGCTCAGCCGGCTCGGCCTGCGCATCGGCACGCTCGACGTCTTTCTGCCCGCGCTGATCAAGCCCGAGCCGGCGCGCTGGCGCGTGGCGCTGTCGGTCGCGCAGGACGGGGGCACGATGCCCGCGCTGCCGCCGATCGGCGCGGTCTCGGTCCCGACCCCGCCCGACGCGCCGGCCTGCGCCGCGTTCGTCATGGCGGGCTTCCGCCCGTTCGGCGCGCAGATGCTGCGCGTCGACCAGGCCGAGCGGCTCGCCCGGAACGCACATGACGCGCGCACCGGGCGGGCGGTGTTCGTGCCCGATCCGGGCCTCGCCACCTCGCTCGGGTTGATGCCGGCGAGCTTCGCGCAGCTGATGCTCGCGCTCGGCTTCCGCGCGGCCGAACAGGGCTGGGTCTGGAAGGGACGACGCGCCGATCCCGAGCGGCGCCCCCCCAAGGCGCGGCCCGGCAACGCCTTCGGCGTGCTGGCGGGGCTGCGCGGTTAGGTGCGGATCGACAAGTTCCTGTTCTTCGCCCGGCTGGTGAAGACGCGCACGCTGGCGCAGCGCATCGTGGCGGAAGGGCATATGCGGCTGGACGGGCGCGTGGTCGATCGCGCCCATGCCGAGGTGCGGGCGGGATCGGTGCTGACCTTTCCGCTCAACGATCGGGTGCGCGTGCTGCGGGTCGAGGCCCTCCCGGTCAGACGCGGTCCGGCGGCCGAGGCACAGGCCTGCTATACCGACCTCAAGCCCGCCGTCGGTTGACCCCCGCGCGCCCGCGCCATATGCGCGCCCGCGTCCCAAGGAGCTTCCCATGACCTACGTCGTCACCGACGCCTGCATCCGCTGCAAATATATGGACTGCGTCGAGGTCTGTCCGGTGGATTGCTTCTACGAGGGCGAGAACATGCTCGTCATCAATCCGAGCGAGTGCATCGACTGCGGCGTGTGCGAGCCCGAATGCCCCGCCGAGGCGATCCTGCCCGATACCGAGAACGGGCTCGAAAAGTGGCTCGAACTCAACGGCACCTTCTCCGCCCAGTGGCCGAACATCACGCGCAAGCGCGATGCGCCCGCCGACGCCGATGCGTGGAAGAACGTCGCCGACAAGTATGAGAACCACTTTTCGCCGGAGCCGGGCCAGGGCGACTGACCCCGGCGCGGCGCACGGCCACAAAAGCTGGCATATGCGTGGTAATTCTGTTACAAGCAGCCGCAAGAAGCGCGTGCCGCACGGGTGCGCGTAAAGAGACTGGATACTATTCCGACCGCCCCTGTTGCCGCCGGGCCTTCGTCAGGACTCGTCGGGACCGCGCGGTTCGTTTGAAGCGGAAAGGTCTTACATGGCTGCCAAGGCGCTGAGCTTCGTCGTCGGCGATTACGTTGTCTATCCCAAACATGGTGTCGGCCGGGTGGTCGAACTGCAAAGCCAGGAAATTGCGGGCGCCAAGCTCGAACTCTACGTCCTGCGTTTCGAAAAGGAGCGGATGACGCTCCGCGTGCCGACCAACAAGGCCGAAAGCGTCGGCATGCGCAAGCTGTCGTCGAACGCGCAGATGGGCGACGCGCTCGCCACGCTGAAGGGCAAGCCCAAGGTCAAGCGCACGATGTGGTCGCGCCGCGCGCAGGAATATGAAGCAAAGATCAACTCGGGCGACCTCGTGTCGATCGCCGAGGTGGTGCGCGACCTGTTCCGCGCCGAGGACCAGCCCGAGCAGAGCTATTCCGAGCGGCAAATCTTCGAAGCGGCGTGCAGCCGTCTCGCGCGAGAGCTTGCCGCGATGGAGCAGGTCGACGAGCCAGCGGCGCAGGTGAAGATTCTCGACATCCTGCGCGCGGCCGCCGCGATCCACAACAAGGCGGCGGCGACGGCCTGACGGGCCCGCTTCGCCAAACAGGACAAGGCGGCGCTCCCAACGGAGCGCCGCCTTTTTCTTTGCCCGCAGCGGATGCGGCGCGACTTGCCTGGCCGGATCTTCAGGTGTATCACTGTACTACAACAGTGGAGTGGACCCGATGCGCTTGGTCATTGCCTCAGCCCTTTCGCTCGCCGTGCTGCCGGTTGCCGCCCCGGCCGCCGTGCGCAGCTTTCCGGTCGGTGGCTTCGACCGGGTCAAGAATTCGACGCCCTTCGACGTGCGCGTCCATACCGGCGGTCGCCCGGCGGTGCGCGCCGACGGGACCGACAAGGCGCTCGAGCGGCTGGAGGTGACGGTGCGCGGCGGCGAGCTGGTGATCGGCACTCGGCAGGGATCGTGGTGGAACTGGGGCAGCGGTATGAAGGCGGTGATTGACGTCACCGTCCCGGCGCTGACTGGCGTTTCGCTCTCGGGCCCCGGCAATCTGTCGGTCGATCGCGTGCGGGCGGGGGCTTTTTCCGCCACATTGTCCGGCCCGGGCGACATCAACATCGGCGCCCTGCAGGCGGACAGCGTGACGATCGGCCTGTCGGGGCCGGGCGGCGTGACGGTCGCGGGACGCGCGCGGACGGCGCGCATCCGCCTGAGCGGGCCGGGCGACGTGCGCGCCGGCGGCCTCGTCGTGCGCGATGCCGATCTTTCGCTGAGCGGGCCCGGCGACATCAGCATCGGCGCCACGGGCAGTGCGCGCGGTACGCTGTCCGGGCCGGGCGACATTCACGTCCAGGGCGGCGCCACCTGCCAGATCCGGAAGAGCGGGCCGGGCGACGTGCATTGCCGCTGAGGCGGGCGGCGGGCGATCCAAGGCATCGGCGCCCTCTTTAGCCGAACGAGACACGGGTCCCTGCCTTCAGGGGGACGACGAGGTTTGCGTTAGACCAGCGCCAGGGCCGCGAGCGCGCGGGCGAGCTGGGGCGGGAGCGCGGCGAGTTCGTCCGCTTCGCCCTCGCCAAGATCGAGCGGCGCGTCGGACCCGGGCAGGTAGCGCCAGCCCTGATGCGCGCGCTTGGGCCGGGTGCGGACGAGCAGCAACCCCGGCCTGAGCCTGATCAGGCAATGGCCGCGCTCATCCTCCGCAAAGCCGAGGATCGGGCTGCGCGCGATCAGCTGATGCTTGACGATCCAGTAGAGCGAGCCGCCGATCAGCTCGCCATGGCGGGTCGGGCGGTAGCGGGTGGTGATGAAGGTCTCGCCGCCCGCCTCGCGCCCGGCCAGCCGCGCCAGAAGCGTGTCGGCATCGGCGCAGCCGACGGCGACCTTGGTGAGATTGAGCGGATGCATCCTCCTCAATCTGGCGCCGCCGAGGCGGGCTTCAAGCCCCCGCGAGGCCGGTCGCGGTGGCGAGTCCGAGAAAGGCGAGGAAACCCATCGAGTCGGTGATCATCGTCACGAAGATCGACGACGCCACCGCCGGATCGACCTGAAGCCGGTCGAGCGTGATCGGCATGAGAACGCCCGCCAGCCCGGCGATCAGGATGTTGGTCATCATCGCCGCCGCGATCACGCCCCCCAGCGCGGGGTTCTGGAACACCAGCGCCACGCCGATCCCGATCGTCACCGCGACGGTCGATCCGTTGAGCATGGCCACGCGCAGCTCGCGCATGATCGAACGCGCGGTGTTCGACCGGGTGAGCTGGTTGGTCGCGATCGCGCGGACCGTGACCGCCATCGTCTGCGTGCCGGCATTGCCGCCGACGCCCGCGACGATCGGCATCAGCGTGGCGAGCGCGACCATCCGTTCGATCGTATGTTCGAATATGCCGATCACGGTCGACGCGACGAGCGCGGTGAGCAGGTTCGCGAGCAGCCAGCGGACGCGCGCGCGATAGGAATCCAGCACCGGCTCGTTGATGTCGCCGTCGCCCGCCTGGCTGAGCAGCAGCGCGTCCTCGCCCGCCTCCTCCTGGATGATGTGGACGATGTCGTCGACCGTGATCATGCCGACCAGGCGCCCGGTGCGATCGACCACCGCCGCCGAGATGAGCGCATATTTCTGAAAGCGGAGCGCCACCTCCTCCTGATCCATCTCGGCCGGGATCAACGTCTGCTCTCGCGCCATCACCTCGGCGATCGGCGCCTCGTCGGGCGCGCGCATCACCCACGACACCTTGCACGTGCCGACCGGCTTGTGCGCGACGTCGACGACGAAGATTTCCCAGAAATCCGTGGTCAGATCGTCGTTGCCGCGCAGATAGGCGATCACGTCGCGGACGGTCCAATGTTCGGGCACCGCGATCAGATCGCGCTGCATCAGGCGGCCGGCGGACTCCTCGGGGTAGGACAGCGCCTCCTCGATCGCGGCGCGATCCTCGGGCTCCATCGCGTGGAGCACCTCGCGCTGGTCCTCGGGCTCCATGTCCTCGAGGATCGCGACCGCGTCGTCGGTATCGAGTTCGGAGGCGAGGTCGGCGACCTGCTGCGCGCTCAGCGCCTCCAGCACTTGGTCGCGCACCCAGTCGTTCATCTCGGCCAGCACGTCGCCGTCGAGCAGGTCGGCCAGCGCGGCGGCGAGCGGCTTGCGCTGCTCGGCCGGCGCGAGTTCGAACAGGTCGGCGATGTCGGCGGGATGCAGTGGATCGACCAGTTCGCACGCACGCGCGACATCGCCCGCCTCGACCGCGGCGACGACCTCCGCCACGAATTCGGGTTTCAGCCGGTCGTCGGAATCATGCGGCGTCGACGGCGCCTCGGCAATGGCGGCCGGTACGGCGATGTCCTCGTCGATCTCGCTCATGGCCGCCCCCTTGCCCGTGTGCGCGCCGGCGGCTTAGGCGCGCGGCCGGCTCTTGTCAGCCCTTCAAAAGTTCTTTGAGGCCCCAATATGAGGGCGATGCGCCAGCCGAGCCTGTTCGTGCCCCATGGTGGCGGTCCCTGTTTTTTCCTCGAACCTGACGGCTCCTGCCCGCCGATGTGGCGGTCGATGCGTGATCATCTTGGCGCGATCGTGTCTGCCTTGCCCGAACGTCCGCGTGCGATCCTCGTCATATCGGGGCATTGGGAAGAAACGCGTTTCACCGTCCACACCGGTACGAAGCCAGATCTGCTGTTCGACTATTCGGGCTTCCCGCCACACACCTACCGCCTGCGCTGGGATGCGCCCGGCGCGCCGGATGTCGCGCGCGCGGCTGCGGCGCGACTCGCCGCCGCCGGCTTTGCCACGGCGGAGGAGGAGGCACGCGGCTGGGACCACGGCGTGTTCATCCCCCTTAAGGTCATGTTGCCCGGTGCCGACATTCCGGTCACGCAACTGTCGCTCCGCCGCGATCTCGATCCCGTCGACCACATCCGCGCCGGCGCGGCGCTGGCCCCGCTCCGCGACGACGGCGTGCTGATCGTCGGATCGGGCATGAGTTTCCACAACATGCGGACGATCGGTCAGCCGGTGGAAGCGCAGGCGGACGCGTTCGACAACGCGCTTGCCGCCGCCGCGACCGATCCGGATCCCGATCGCCGCCGCGCCCGGATCGCCGACTGGCGCACCTTGCCGCAGGCGCGCTTCGCCCATCCGCGCGAGGAGCATCTGCTGCCCCTGATGGTCGCTTTGGGGGCGGGGGGCGACGATCCTGCCGTGCATCTGTTCCGCGACCATGTGATCGGATGGACGGTCTCCGCCTTCCGCTTCGGCTGAGGGTTGAAGAATCGGACGCGCGCTGGTAGGGGCGCCGCTTCACGACGCGGGCACTGTCCGTGGCGACAATCGATTATTGCCAGGCCGGTGGACGCGCCGGCTGACGGGAGACATAGGTTTTTATGCAGATCATCGTTCGCGACAACAATGTCGACCAGGCGCTGCGCGCGCTCAAGAAGAAGCTGCAGCGCGAGGGCGTCTACCGCGAGATGAAGCTGCGCCGCCATTATGAGAAGCCGTCGGAAAAGCGCGCGCGCGAGCGTGCCGCCGCCGTCCGCCGCGCCCGCAAGCTGGAGCGCAAGCGCGCCGAGCGCGATCAGGCCCGTTAAGGCCTGATTCCGTGTCCGAGATCACGGCCGTCCCGCTTCGTCCTGTTGGTCGGAAGGGGCTCATCGCTTTGTGGGCGGGCGTCGCTTGCCTTCTTGTCGGTGGCGTCGCTACCGCCTGGGCGACGGCGGAGAAGCCGGCGCTGTCGGCCATGTCGCCCGACGATTTCCTGCAGGCGAATGCGCGCCGGCCGGGCGTGAAGAGCACGGTCTCGGGTGTGCAATATCAGGTGCTTCAGGCGGGCGTCGGCCCCCATCCGACGCCGAACGACGTCGCCTCGATCGAATATCGCGGTGCCCTGATCGACGGCACGCAGTTCGACGCGAGCGAGCCGGGCCACCCTGTGCAGCTTCCGGTCGCGGGCGTTGTGCCGGGCTTTGCCGAGGCGCTGACGCTGATGTCGAAGGGCGCCAAATATCGCGTCTGGCTGCCGCCGCATCTTGCTTATGGCGATCGCGCGGCCGGGCCGATTCCGCCCAACTCGGTGCTGACGTTCGACATCACGCTCATCGATTTCGCGGCGATGCCCGAACAGGCGCTGCCGCCGGGCATGCAGATCGATCCGAGCCAGCTGCCCCCGGATGCCGTCCAACAGCAACCCGACGCCGTCCCGCAGCAATAAAGGGTCGGGAAGCAGCGCGGTCAGGCCGCGCTCGCTTCCTCCGCTGCATTCTCACTCTTTTCCTCGAGCAGAACCTTGATCATCGCGATGATCGGGTCGGCGAGCGCCAGGCCGAGGATGCCAAACAGCGCGCCGAACAGCAGCTGCGCGCCCAGCACCAGCGCTGGGGCGAGATCGACCGAGCGTTTGGCGACCATCGGCACGATCAGATAGCCGTCGATGATCTGAACCACCGCGTAGATCACGATCGCCCAGATGCCGGTTTCGAACCCGGCGGAAAAGCCGACCAGCACGATCAGCACACCCGATACGATCGCGCCGATATTGGGCAGGAAGGCGAGCAGGCCGGTGATGAGCCCGATCAGCGCCGCCATCGGAATGCCGACGATCGCCGCGAACACGCCGGTGAACACGCCTTCGACCGCCATGCCCAGCAGGCGGCCCGCCATCAGCAGGCGCAACGTCCGCCCCATCCGCGTCGAGGTGGCATAGAATGCCTCGCGCCGATTGAGCGGCAGCATCCAGGCAAAGCCGCGTTCGTACAGGCGCGGTTCGATCGCGACGAAGATACCGATCACGAGGATCATCGCCAGGCTCGATATCGCGCCGAGCGCGGTGCCGACGGCCGAGGTCAGCCGACCGAGCGAGCCCATCAGCTGCCGTCCGATATCGGCCATCTGATTGTTGCCGGTGACGATCCCGACCGAACGGCCCCAATCGAGCAACCCCTGAAGTTGCGTCTGGATCACCCCGCGCAAAATCTCGGCCTGCGCGGCGATCGTCGCGCCGGCATAGACGCAGGTCCAGATGATGAAGGCGAAGCCGGCGAGCGTGACGATCGCCAGCCGCCAGCCGCGCGCGATCGGCAGGACGCGGCCCAGCAGGCGCGTGCCGCCGTCGAGAATCGCGGCGAACACCAGCCCGCCGACGATCAACAGCAGCGGCTGCGCCAGGAACCACAGGGCGATCACCGCCGTGACCATTCCGATCCACACCGCCGCGCGCTGGAACTCGCGCTGCGTCAGCGGATCGGCGAAATCCGTCGGGCCTGGTTGCTCGCGGGGGCCCGACGGCTTGCGCATTATTTGTTTTCGTCGGGGCGCAGGCTGGTGCCGGCGCGGCCGCCGCGCAGCGCGGTCACCCAGGTGAGCGGATTGAAGTAGCTGGTCGAGCCGTCATAGGAGAAGGTGATGAATTCGGCGCGGCCGCCGATATTCTCCCACGGCACCGGCCCGCCCAGCCCCATCTGGTAGGAGGAGACGCGGCTGTCGGCGCTCTCGTCGCGATTGTCGCCCATCAGGAACAGGTGGCCTTCCGGCACCTCGGTCTCCTCGAAATCGTCCGGGCTGCCGGGACGATAGCCGAGGTCGATCGTGTCGTAGCTTACGCCGTTGGGCAGCGTCTCGCGATAGCGCGGAAGCGCGCAATAGCGCTTGCCGTCCGCGCCCGCGACCTGGAACGGCGCTTCATTGTCGTTGTCGCAGGGCAGGTTGGGGTCGATCGGTAGCCGCGTGGGGGAGATCTGCACCCGCTTCACCGGCGTGCCGTTCAGGTAGACGACGCCCTCGCGCACCGCGATCCGATCACCCGGCAGGCCGATGACGCGCTTGATATAATCCGAATCGGCGCCCGGCGGCTTCACGATCACCACGTCGCCGCGCTCGGGCATGCGCCCGAACAGGCGGCCGTGGATGAACGGCAAAAGATGAAAGGGCGAAGGCGAAACGTAGGACCAGCCATAGGGATATTTGGTCACGACCAGCCGGTCGCCCTTGATCAAGGTCGGCATCATCGATTCGGACGGGATGTAGAAGGGCTTGGCAACGAAGCTCCACACGCCCAGCACGGCCAGCACCAGCCACACGAAGCTCTTGATCTCCGCCCACCAGTCGGTGCCGCCCTTGTCCTTCGCAGGCTCGCCGCTCGCCCGCATGACGGGGCTGGTCTTCGTGTCGCTCAACGGTTGGTCCCTGTTCAAAGCCTGCGCGCATACAAAATCACGAACGCCTGCGCCCATGGATGGTCGTCGGTGAGCGTCACGTGAATGTCCACGGCGTGGCCCGGTGGGGTCAACGCGTCAAGCTTGCCCTTGGCTCCGCCGGTCAGCGCCAGCGTCGGCGCGCCCGACGGCAGGTTGACCACGCCGATGTCCTTCAGGAACACGCCCTGCGCGAAACCGGTGCCGATCGCCTTGGAGAAAGCCTCCTTCGCGGCGAAGCGCTTGGCGTAGGTCGCGGCGCGCGTCATCGTCCGGCGCTCGGCCTTGGCCCGCTCGATATCGGTGAAGCAGCGATCGATGAAGCGCTCGCCGAAGCGGTCGAGCGAATGCTGGATCCGCTCGATATTGCAAAGGTCCGATCCGAGCCCGACGATCACCGCGCCGCGTCCATCAATTCGCGCATCCGCCGGACGCTGGCGTCGAGGCCGACGAAGATCGCCTCGCCGATCAGGAAATGGCCGATATTGAGCTCGGCGAGCTGCGGGATCGCCGCGACCGGCATGACATTGTCGTAGGTCAGGCCATGCCCGGCATGCGGCTCGATCCCGTTCTTCGCCGCCAGCGCCGCCATGTCGGCGATGCGGCGGAGCTCGCGGGTCTGCGCCTCGCCCTCGGCATGGGCATAGGCGCCGGTGTGAAATTCGACCACCGGCGCGCCGAGATGCATCGCCGCCTCGATCTGCCGTTCCGACGGCTCGATGAACAGGCTGACGCGGATGCCGGCGTCCGACAGCCGGCCGATCAGCGGCTTCAGGTGATTGTGCTGGCCCGCGGCGTCGAGTCCGCCTTCGGTCGTGACCTCCTCGCGCCGTTCGGGAACGATGCAGGCCGCGTGCGGGCGGTGATGCAGCGCGAGCGCCACCATCTCCTCGGTCGCCGCCATCTCCATGTTGAGCGGGATCGCGATCGATCCCATCAGCCGGGCAAGATCCTCGTCGATGATATGGCGGCGATCCTCACGCAGATGCGCGGTGATGCCGTCGGCGCCGGCCGCCTGCGCGATCTCGGCCGCGCGGATCGGGTCCGGCGTCACGCCGCCGCGCGCATTGCGGACGGTCGCCACATGGTCGATGTTGACGCCGAGGCGGAGCCTGCCGGGCATCATGCGGCCGCGCGGCTGCCCGGCTTGATCGCGGGAATTGCTGCCAGTTCCGGCGGAAGCGCGTCCGCCGCATAGGACGGCACGTCCAGTCGGATCAGCGGGAAGAACGGGACGCCTAGCTCCACCGCGCCGTTCGACCGGTCGACCAGGGCCGCGCCCGCGATCACCTCGCCGCCCGCCGCCGTGATCGCGGCGATCGCCTCGCGCGAGGACAGGCCGGTGGTGACCACGTCCTCGACCATCAGCACCTTCTGGCCGGGCCTGAGCGCGAAGCCGCGCCGCAGCTCGAACGTGCCGGTCGGCCGTTCGACGAACATCGCCTCGACCCCCAGGGCGCGGCCCATTTCGTGTCCGACGATCACGCCGCCCATCGCGGGCGAGACGACCGCCTCGATCGTCGCGCGAAGATCGGCGGGAAGGCGTGCGGCGAGCGCCTCGGCCAGCCGCGCGGCGCGGCGCGGGTTCATCAACACGCGCGCGCATTGCAGGTAGCGCGGGCTGCGCAGGCCCGACGACAGGATGAAATGCCCCTCGAGCAGGGCGTCCGCCGCCCGGAACTCGGCCAGAATCTCGTCGTCGGTCATACGCGCATCGTCCCCCGTCCATCCGGTCGCCGCGCGTTAGACCGCGTTGCGCCGCCCTTCAACAGCTTGCATTTCCGTCCGAACCGGTGTTGACACGGGCTAGGCGGACCCGGCCTTCCGAGGCCGCGCCGTCCCGCCGGCCCGAAAACGATTCAATAAGCGGGGGAAGGATCCGAGTGGTGAAGGCAATACGGGGTTCGCTCCTCGCCATGTTCATGGGGGCGGCAATCATCGCAAGCCCCCTGTCCGCGCAGACGCTGCCGGCCGCCACGGCGGATCCGGCGGCTGCGACGGCGCCCGCGCCCGCCAAGCCGGCGGATATCCAGCATCTCGTGCCGACGCCGGGGATCGGCCAGCCGACCGAGCATGTCGGGCTGCAGCCGCAACAGACCGCGATCGGGCACGAGGCCGCGTGGTTCCACGATTCGATCCTGATGCCGATGATGGCGATCATCTCGATCTTCGTGCTCGCGCTGCTGCTGTGGGTGATCATGCGCTATCGCGCGGCCGCCAACCCGATCCCATCGAAGACGCACCACAATACGGTGATCGAGATCGTGTGGACCCTCCTGCCGGTCCTCATCCTGGTGGCGATCGCGGTGCCGTCGATCCGCCTGCTCGCGCATCAATATTCGCCGCCCAAGGCCGACTTGACGATCAAGGCGATCGGCAACCAGTGGTACTGGACGTTCCAATATCCCGATAACGGCGATTTCGAAGTCGTGTCGAACATGCTGCCGGAAAAGGCGGACGCCAACGGCAAGCGCTTCCGCACCGACGCCGATGGTCCGCGCCTGCTGGCGGTCGACGAACGGATGGTGGTGCCCGCCGGCGCCACGGTGAAGATCATCACCACCTCGAACGACGTGATCCACAGCTTCGCCCTGCCGGCCGCGTGGGTGAAGATGGATTCGATCCCCGGCCGCCTCAACGAGACGTGGTTCAAGATTGACCGCCCCGGCGTCTATTTCGGCCAGTGTTCGGAGCTGTGCGGCGCGCGCCACGCTTATATGCCGATTGCGGTGGAGGTCGTGCCGCCTGCGCAGTTCGCGCGCTGGATCGCGTTCAAGGGCGGGACGATGCCGGGTGCCAAG
>NZ_JBMDXG010000293.1:0-2258 GCF_048594985.1 Sphingomonas sp.
CCGCGTCGATCACCAGCGGCCGCCCGCTCGCCAGCGCGGCGTCGAGCCTGTCCCGCGCCGCGCCGTCCCGGCCCAGGCCGGGCCCGACCACGACGGCCCCGACGCGCTTGTCGTCCAGCGCCGCCGCATCCCAGGCACGCCGCACGAGTGCGAGGGGTGCCCCCTCGCCCGCACCGCCCGCCAGTTCGACATATCCCGCACCCGCGCGCTGCGCCGCGCCGGCCGCAAGCGCCGCCGCGCCCGGCATCGCACCCGCAACCACCAGCACCTTGCCGCGCGTATATTTGTTGTCGCCATGTCCCGGCGCACGCAGCGCGGGCAGAGCGATCTCGGCCAGATCGGCGTCGCGGAGGTCAAGACCGATATCCCCCACCGTCACCAGCCCGCACCGCTCCGCTGCCGGCAGCAGCCGATGCGCGGGCTTGAGCGCCCCTAACGCCACCGTCATGCCGAACCGCGGCACGTCCCCCAGCAGCGCGCCGTCGTCGGTCGAGACGCCGCTCGGCAAATCGACCGCGATATTCCATCGCGCACCCTCCACCAGCGAGCAAAGCCGCCTGGCAACCTCTTGATCCAATGCTCTTTTCAGGCCCGTTCCGAACAGTGCGTCGATGACAAGTGTTGCCGGCTCCGCCCTGTCGAAGGCGATCGTCTCCCCCTCCCATCGCGCCGCCGCCTTCCGGGCCGCATCACTTGCGGGCGGGGCGAGTGCCGCCACCCGCACCGACACGCCCCGCGCGTGCAGCAGGCGCGCCGCGACATAGCCGTCACCGCCATTATTGCCGGGCCCGCACAGGATGAGCGTCGGCGCGCGTCCCGCGATCCGCCACGCCGCCTCCGCAACGCGCGCACCGGCACGCTCCATCAGCGCATCGACATCGCTGCCGGCGGCGATCGCCGCTTGCTCGGCCGCGCGCGTCTCCGCCGCCGTCAGGATCGGCCGGCCTTTCACGCCGTGACCGCCTCCGCGACCTGCGCGATCACCGGCGCAAGCAGCGCGCTCCACCGCCCGACCCCGTCCGGGTCGCCGATCAGGTCCTGACGCACCTCGATGCCGAGATAGGCGATCCCGTTCGCCTCGCCGTGGCTATTCATCGTCGCATTCAACACCTTGCCCGAATATGGCAAATTGTCCCCTGCCGCCACGCCCGCCGCCGCCAGCAGCGGCAGCGCGATCCGCGCCGCCCGCTCATCCTGATTGTAGAGAATGCCCACCTGCCAGGGGCGGGGCGCGCCGTCGACGGTAAGCATCGGCGTGAAGCTATGCAGCGAAATCAGCAGCTTCGGCCGGCATGCCGCGATCAGATCGGCGATGTGATCGTGATAGGCACGCCACATGCCGAGCCGTTGGGCACGCGCCTCCGGCGTGAGTGCCTCGTTCCCCGGGACAGCGATACCGTCGCTGACCAGCGGGATCAGCCCTGCCGCATCCTCTTCCCGGTTGAGGTCCACGACCAGACGCGACACCCCGCCGAGCACGCCGGGGCAGTCCAGCGCGGCGCACAGGCTCGCGGCGAGCGGCGCCACACCGATATCGATCGCGACATGCTGGTCCAGCACCTCGGGCACCACGCCGAGCGCGATATCCGCCGGCACCCGGTTCGACGCATGATCCGCAATCAGCAGCAGCCCGCGCGCAGGGTCGCCCGGCAGTTCTGTCCAGGCGGCGGTCATCGCAGCGCGGTCTCCAGCGCCCACCAATCGGGCCGGGTCATGCGGATCGCGCGCGCCGCCGCATCGCGGTCGCCGGCATCGGCGAACAGCGCGAAACAAGTCGCGCCCGATCCCGACATCCGCACCAGTGACGCGCCGGGCTGCGCGTTCAGCGCGCCCAGCACGTCGCCGATCGCGGGGCAGAGCGCCAGCGCCGGCGGCTCCAGGTCATTGCGCCCCTCCCGCGCCGCAGTCCAGGCATCGCCCTCGCTCAGCGCGCCGCGATCCCGCCCATCCCAAGCCTGGAACACCGCCCCGGTCGACAGCGGGCGGGACGGATTAACCAGCAACGTCGCCATCCCGGCCGGGACGCCGTCCGCCGCCAGCAGGCGGTCCCCACGCCCCGTCCCCCACATCGGCCGCGAGCCGAGGCAGGCGGGCACGTCCGCGCCCAGTTCGGCCGCCAGCGCGATCACGCGCGGATCATCGATCGCGATCCCGTCGCGGCGGCACAGCAGCCGCAATGCCGCCGCCGCATCCGCCGATCCGCCCCCCAGGCCGGCCGCCACCGGCAAGGTCTTGATCAGCCGGAACCCGGCTTCATC
>NZ_JBMDXG010000294.1:0-8983 GCF_048594985.1 Sphingomonas sp.
CTGGTGACGATGGTGGAGAGCATGCGTGCCACGATCGAGGAACTGGGCGGAGAATATAGGTTCGGCACCCGCGTCGACGGGATCGACGTCCAGACCGACGGGAGCGGCGCGCGCCGCCTTCGTGGGCTTCACCTGCACACCGGAGATTATCTTGAAGCAGAGCGCGTCGTGCTCGCGATCGGCCACAGCGCGCGCGATACCTTCCACATGCTCCATGAGGCAGGCGTCCAGGTCGAGCCCAAGCCCTTCTCGCTCGGCGTGCGCATCGAGCATCCGCAGACCTGGATCGACCGGGCGCGATTCGGCCCGAACGCCGGCCACCCGATCCTGGGGGCGGCCGAATATCACATCTCGCACCACTGCTCGAACGGGCGCACCGTCTACAGCTTCTGCATGTGCCCGGGCGGCACGGTCGTCGCGGCGACATCGGAGGAAGGCGGCGTCGCAACCAACGGCATGAGCCAATATGGCCGCAACGAGCGCAACGCGAACTCCGGCTTCGTCGTCGCGATCGATCCCGCGCGCGACTTTCCCGGCGGCCCCCTCGCCGGGCTGGCCCTGCAGCGCCATTGGGAAGCCAAGGCGTTCGTCGCGGGAGGATCGAGCTACAAGGCGCCGGCGCAACGGCTCGGCGACTTCCTCGCCGGCCGGCCATCCACGTCGCTCGGCTCGGTCATTCCTTCCTATCGGCCGGGCGTGCAGCCCACCGACCTGGCCGAATGCCTGCCGGACTTCGCCGTCGCCGCGATGCGCGAGGCGCTGCCGGTGTTCGGTCGCCAGATTCCGGGTTACGATCATGCGGACGTGGTGATGACGGGCGTGGAGACGCGCACCTCCTCGCCCGTCCGCTTCACGCGCGGCGCGGATTTCCAGAGCCTCAACACGGCGGGCCTGTTCCCGGCCGGGGAGGGGGCGGGCTATGCCGGCGGCATCCTCTCGGCAGCGGTGGACGGCATCAAGGTCGCCGAAGCCGTGGCGATGAGCCTGTGCCCGCCTGCGTGAAGGTCTTCTTCGACGGCGGTTGTCGCGGCAATCCCGCGACGATGGAGATCGCGGTCGTCGCCAGGGGACGGACGGTCATTCTGCGTGACCTGGGCTCCGGCACCAGCACCGATGCCGAGTGGCTGGCGCTCATTCACGCGTTGGAGGTCGCGAAGGCGCTCGGCCTTTCCGACTTCGTCCTGATCGGTGACTCGGCGGACGTGGTTGCGAAGGCCAATGGCGTCGTGAAATGCCGCGGCGCTTCCGTGAGACACCACGAACGGTTCCGCGCCCTGGCCTCCTCCGTCAGCCTTCCTCGTGTGCGGCACATCAAGCGTTCGCACAATCTGGCCGGGATCGCGCTCGCCAGGCTGCATTCGCGGTAGCGCCGGCTCCGCTGCTCAGGCGATGGCCGCCAGCATGGCTTCCAATTGGCGGGCCACCGGACCCGCATCCTGCGACAGGATCAGGTGAAGGCTCTGGGCGGTGCGTGCGCTCGTGCGCACACCAAGGGCAGTCAGGCCCGACATATCGACCCGGTCGGGTGCGGCGCAGGCAAGGATGAGGCGGCGGCCGCGATGCGAAACCTCACGGACCTCGGCTGCCTGCAGGAGCGCCGACCACGCAGACGCGGCCGGTTCCGGGCCGACCGGCACGGTGTCGAGTCCTCTCAACTCCTGCGCCAATTGATCGGCTTCCGGGCCGACCACCACCTGGATCCCGCCGGAGCCGAGCCGGATCACGCCGCGCGCGCCGGCGCCGCGTAATGCGGCATCGTCGACGGCGGCGGGATCGCGGACGGTCAGGCGCAGGCGGGTGGTGCAGGCGTCGATCGTGACGAGGTTCGCCTTTCCGCCGAGCGCGCGCAGATAGGTCGCCGCCTTTGGCAAAGGCGTGGCCGCATCCTGCTGCACCGACGCGTCCGACGACTCCCGGCCGGGAGTCTTCAGGTCGAAGCGGCGAATGCACCACACGAACGTGACGTAATAGAGCTCGAAATAGATCAGTCCGATCGGGAGCAGGAGGAGCGGCCGCGTCGCCAGCCCGTAGTTAAGCACGTAATCGAACAGGCCGGCCGAGAAGCCGAAACCCAGCTTCACGCCCAGCAGCGCCATCAAGGTCATCGCCAGGCCGGTGAGGATGGCGTGCACCAGGAACAGCAGCGGAGCGAGGAAGAGGAAACTGAACTCGATCGGCTCGGTCACGCCGGTAAGGAACGACGTCAGCGCGAGGCTGAGCAGCAGGCCGCCGACCGCCTTCTTCCGTTCGGGCAAGGCCGTGCGATACATCGCAAGGCAGGCGGCGGGCAGCCCGAACATCATCACCGGAAAGAAGCCTGCCATGAAGCCGCCGGCGGTGGGATCGCCCGCGAAGAAGCGCTTGATGTCGCCGGTCGCGCCGTGGAAGTCGCCGATCACGAACCATGCGATGTTGTTGATGATGTGGTGCAGGCCGGTGACCAGCAGCAGCCGGTTGAGCAGGCCGTAGACGAACAGGCCGACCGGCCCCGACGCGACCACCCAGCGGCTGACACTGTCGATCGCGACCTCGAACCACGGAGAGCCCGCGCCGAACAGCAGGGCAAAGCCGCAGCCCGACAGCCCAGCCACGATCGGCACGAAGCGGCGCCCGGCAAAGAAGCCCAGATAAGCGGGCAGCGCGATTGTCGAGAAGCGGTTGTAGAGCCAGCCGGAGACGAGGCCGGAAAGGATCCCGGCCGGGACGCTGAGCTTGGCGATCTCCTTGGCCTGCCATGCGGCGGCCGCGGCCTGGTCGGCGGCGAGCTGCGGCGGAAGGGAGAGCAGGGGCTTCGCGCCCTCGGTCGCGACGAGATAGCAGACCACGCCGGCGAGCCCCGCCGCGCCGTGATTCTCCCGCGCGAGCCCGATCGCGACGCCGATCGCGAACAACAGGCCGAGATTCGAAAAGATCGCATCGCCCGCCGCCGCGACGAACGCGATGTCGAGCATGTCGGGCTGGCCCAGACGCAGCAGGAGCGCGGCGATCGGCAGCACCGCGATCGGCAGCATCAGCGCGCGGCCCAGCGGCTGAAGGCGCTCGACCGTGGTGGAGATCCAGCGCGTCATGGCCTGTCCTCCGTCAGGATCGCGCGTACCGCCTCGGGCGAATGGGCCGCGCAGGCGCGCTCGGCCACTTCGCGGCATCGGTCCATGGTCAGCCCGCGCACGGCCGCCTTCAGGGTCGGGATGATCGCGGGGGTTGCCGACAGCTCGGTCACGCCGAGGCCGACCAGCAAAGACGCGGCAAGCGGATCCGAGGCGAGCCCGCCGCACACGCCCGTCCAGCGCCCGTGCGCGGCCCCGCCGCGCGCCGCCTGTCCGATCAGGCGCAGCACGGCGGGATGCAGCGCATCGACCTTGGCCGAAACCGCGGCATTCGTGCGGTCGCAGGCGAGCGTATATTGGGTGAGGTCGTTGGTGCCGATCGAAAGGAAGTCGGCCTCGACGGCGATCTGATCGGCGAGCATCGCCGCCGCCGGGGTCTCGATCATCACGCCAAGCTGGACCGGATCGGCGCGGCCCGTCTGCGCCATCGCTTCGCGCAGCAGCGCGCGGACCTGCGCGACCTCGTTCGCGTCGACGATCATCGGCAGCATGATCCGGCATTGGTCGCCGGGCACCCCGCGCAGGATCGCCCGCAACTGCGTCATCAGCAGGTCCGGGCGGGCAAGCCCGAGCCGGATGCCGCGCTGTCCCAGCGCCGGATTGTCCTCGCGCTGTTGCGGCAGATAGGGGACGGGCTTGTCGCCGCCGATGTCGAGCGTCCGGACGATCAGCGGACGGCTGCCGAGCGTGGTCGCAATCTGGCGATAGAGCGCCGTCTGCTCCTCCTCGTCCGGCGCGGTCTCGCGGTCCAGAAACAGGAATTCGGTGCGCAGCAGGCCGCAGCCTTCCGCCCCGGCACCGATCGCGACGGAGGCGTCGTCGACGGAGCCGAGATTGGCGAAGACCTCGATCCGCGTGCCATCGGCCATGCGGCATTCCTCATGCGCGCTGGCGATGGCGGCCGCGCGGGCTGTGCGGCGGTCGGCGATCCGGCTCTCAGCCTGGGCGAGGCTGCCGACGCCGGGATCGTCGTCGACCGTTCCCGCATCGGCATCCAGGACCACGGTGCGCCCGTCGGGAATGCCCAGGACGGCGGCGCCCGCCGCGACCACCATCGGTACGCCCGCCGAGGCGGCCAGGATCGCGACATGCGCCGTGGGGCCGCCAGCGGCGGTGCAGATGCCCGACAGCCGCGTGCGATCGAGCGCCTGAAATTGCGACGGCAGCAGATCATGCGCGATCAGGATCGTGCCCGGGGTGAGCTTCGGTGCAGCGGCGGGGCCCTCGCCGAGCAAGACGGCGATCACCTGCTGCTCGATGTCGCGCAGGTCGGCGACCCGTTCGATCAGCATCGCGTCGCCGGTGCGTTCGATCTCCTGCGCGGCCGCCTCCACCGCGCTGCGCCAGGCGAAAGCGGCGCTGCGACCATCGGCAATCGCGCGCTGCGCCGCTTGGTCGAGCGCCGGATCATCGAGCAAAGCGCGATGCGCGTCGGCAATATCGCCCCGCCCGAGACTGGATGCCGCCACGCCGATCGCGTCGGCGAGGGCGGCGCGTTCCTGCGCAATGCCCTCACCATCGCGTGGCACGTCGCGGATCGCGGGACGGAATTGCAGCACCTGCCCGACCGCCAGCCCGGGCGAAGCGCAGACGCCGCCCGGCGCCGTTGACGTAGGGGTCGTGGCCACCGCGTCAGCCGCATCGTCGCCGAACCGGTCGCGGGCGAAAGCCGCAAGCGCTTCCAACACCGCCTCTGCATCGGGCCCGCGCGCCTCGGCCCGAAGGCAATCGCCCTGCCGTGCGCCGAGCGCGAGCAACGCCACCGTACTGCGCGCGTCGGCGGACCGCGCCCCGTGGTGGAGCATCACCTGCGCGGTGTAAGCCTTGAGCAGAGCGCCGATCCGCGCGGCGGGACGCGCGTGGATCCCGTTTACCCCCACCACCTCAAGAATGCGGGTTGCGACCTCTGCCGACATGGACACGACGGTCTCCGCCCGCGCTCCCGCGACCCGTGCGATCGGTTCACCTGCCCGCACGACCCGGTCGATTGCATCGATGGACAGGCGTGCGCCTTCACTGGCGATGACGATGGGCGTGATGAGGTCCTTGGCGCCACGACCGACGCGGTCGAGATCGAAGTCGATCAGCGCGTCGCCCGCTCGGACACGCGCGCCGCCCGCCACGCGCGCGATGAAGCCCTCACCGGCCAGCGCGACAGTCTCCAGCCCGATGTGGATGAGCAGCTCGACGCCATTGTCGAGCCGCATCGTCACCGCGTGCGCGCTGGCGGGCACCGACACGATCTGGCCATCCGCCGGTGCGCGCAACACGCCCTCGATCGGATCGATCGCGACACCGTCGCCCATCATCCGTTCGGCGAAGACCGGATCGGGCACCGCGTCGAGCGGCGCCAGCCAGCCCGCGAAGGGCGCGTGCAGCACGATTTCGCTCATGGGGCGATCAGCTCGACCGTATCGATCGCCCACAGCGGGTCGGGTCCGCGCGCCGTATAGGTGAAGCAGAGATCGCCATCATCGCCTGGTGCCAGCGGCGCGATCAGGCGCGTCACGCCGGGATTTGCCGCCGCCGGGGCGAGCGGCAGCGTCGCCACCACCGGCCCATCGCACGAGCCGCGCCGCACCTCGAACTCGCCGGCGGGGGTGGCGGGCGGGCGGAAGCGGATCGCGTCGCGATCGGCGCCTATCTGGAAATTGAACGGCACCTGCCCGACGCTGAGCGCAATCGACGTCGCCCCGCGCGCCGGCGCGGCGCGCCAGATCGAACAGGGCCGCGTGATATCGACCAGGAAATGCGCACGCGGGCCCTTTGCGGGATAATCATCCTCCAGATCGAGGAGCGCGCCCTGTTGGCAGGCCTCGAGCTCGCGGCTGGTCCGCAGCCGTGCGGCGCGACTATCGATCATGCGATCGAGCGCGCCGGGAAGGACGCGCTCGCCCAGCAGGCTCGCCGCGCGCAGACGCATCGACCCGCCGGTTGGCAACGGACCGGTGTACAGCGCCGCGCTTGCCGAGGGGGGCGATCCGTCCCGCGTGTATCGGATCGGCAGGCCGGACTGGTTGGACAGGCGCAACTGTCCGCCCTCGATCCGGGCGGTGACCGCGAAAAGGCTGTCGGCGGGCTTCAGCCCGAGCGGGACCATGCGATCGAGCTGCGCCACCACCTGCGGGACGAAGGAGGCGAGATTGGGCTTCTCCCTCGCCCAGCCGAGTTCGGCGACCGCAAGCGCGCGCGGAAACTGCATCCACGCCGCGCGATCCTCAGTCCGGACATGCTCGGTCCACAGGTTCGCCTGCACGCCGATCACGTGATGGCGGTGTTCGGGCGCGATCGCGTCCGGCACGGGATCGAAGGCGAGCACGTCGCCGATGGTGATCAGGTTGCCGCGGCCCGGCGGCTCCTCCGGACCCGTACCCTGGCGGTTGTCGAAATAGAGGATCGGCGAAGGGCTGAGAATCGTGTCGTGTCCGGCCCGCGCGGCGGTGATCGCGCCGTCGATGCCGCGCCACGACATGATCGTGGCATCGGCCGGCACCCCGCCGGCCAGGATCTCGTCCCAGCCGATCATCTGGCGGCCATGGGCGGCAAGATATCGCCCCATCCGCGCCATGAACCAGCCCTGCAAGGCCTCCTCGTCCTTGAGGCCGAGAGCCTTCATGCGCGCCTGAACGGCGGGGCTGGCCTTCCACTGATCCTTGGTCGCTTCGTCCCCGCCGAGGTGGATCCACGGTGATGGGAACAGCGCCATGACCTCGTCGAGCACATCCTCCAGAAAGCGGAAGGTCGGCTCCTCCACATTGTAGAGCCACGGGAAGACGCCCCAATCGGACCAGACGCGATCGGGCAGCGGCACGCCGACCCCGAATTGCGGATAGGCACGGATCGCGGCCACGGCGTGCCCCGGCATCTCGATCTCGGGGATGATCGTGATGCCGCGTTCCTGCGCGAAGGCGACGATCTCGCGGATCTGCGCATGGGTGTAGGAGCCGCTGACGGTTGGCAGTTCGGGGGCGCCGGGCGCGTGCGCCGGGCGGCGGCGAGACGAGACCTGCACCAGTTTCGGATATTTGCGGATCGGGATGCGCCAGCCCTGATCGTCGACCAGATGCCAGTGGAGCCGATTGAGCTTGTTGACCGCCATCCAGTCGATCAGACGGCGGATATAGTCCGGCGATTGGAAGTGGCGCGCGCTGTCGAGCATCAGCCCGCGCCAGGCGAAGCGGGGGCCGTCCTCGATCGTCACGGCAGGCACGTGGTGCGCGGCGTCCTGCGTCGCCAGCTGCCACAGGGTCACGGCACCGTAGAGCAGCCCGGCATCGTCCGAGGCGGTGATCGTGGCGCCGCTCGCGTCGGTGACGAGGCGATAGGATTCCGGGGGCATGCCAGAAGCCCTGACGAACCGAATGACGGCGGCGCCCTTCGCCGTTCTCCGGGCGAGGGTCAGCGCCTGGCTCCGCAGCAAGGCGGTCAGCCGCCTCGCCGCATTGGCCGCGCCAGTATCGTTCGCGGGCGGCAGGATCGCCACATGGGCATCGAACGTGAAGCCACCCTGCCGCGTCACGACGCTGGCTGGCGCCGGCAGGAGGCTTGGCATCGGTGAGGCCGCGGCGGCGGTCGCCCACAGCATGACAGTCAGGCCTCGTCCGATCACCGCATATGTCCCGAGATCATGGTAGACGCTTCGTGCGCAAAAAGAAGGGCGCCGGATCGTGACCCGGCGCCCAGGGGGTCAGAAGTTCACCCGCACGCCGGCGTAGAAGATGCGACCATTTTCATATTTGGCGCGGAAGGCGGTCTCTGTTCCCGAATATTGCTTGATCTTGGTATTGGTCAGGTTGACCGCGTCCGCCGTCAGCGCGACCTGCGGCGTGAGCTTGAAGCTGACCGATGCGTCGAGCGTATCGGTGGCCGCCTGATTAAGCTGCGCCGCGCGATCGATGTTGATGAAGAATTTCGACCTGTAATTGTACGACAGCCGCGCCGACAGCATGTCGTTTTCGAAGAAGCCGGTCAGGTTGGCGGCGTGCTTCGAATTGCCCGGGATCGGGTCGCCCGCGTCGGACGAGGCGTCCGAATAGGTGTAGTTGGCGATCACGCCGAACCCGCCGAACAACCGGCGCGACACCTGCAGCTCGATGCCCTTATTCTCGCCGCCCGACCCGTTCGACCGCCGGTTGATGTCGAACAGGCAATTATAGAGTTGGTTGCCGGCATCGATGAGGGTGCAGCGGGCCAGGTTCGGTGTCGACGTCTGAACCGGGAAGGTCTCCTGCACGGTGCGATTGACGATGTAGGAGCGGATATCCTTGTAATAGAAGGCCGCCGCCACGATCGTTTCGCGATCGGGATACCATTCGATGCTCAGGTCGGCATTGTTCGACCGATAGGGCTTCACGCTCGGATCGCCGCCGTCTCCCGACAGCGCGCCGGGGTTGAGGCTGACGCGCGGGACGATGTCGGTATAATCCGGACGCGCGACCGAGCGGCCCAGGCCGAGGCGCACCGTCACCTGTGGCGCCACGTCGAGCGAGAAGTTCGCGCTGGGCAGGATGTCGGTGTAGGTGTGCTTCACCTCGATGGGCAAATAGATGCCGAACGCATTGTCCTCGATCGCGCCCGGCGTGCCGGCAGGAACACCGAGCTGGTTGCCGGCGGAGGTTTGCTCCGTCCGGATCACGCGCACGCCGAAATTGCCGCGCAGCGTATCGCCCGCATCGCCGACCTTCGCCATCGCATAGCCACCATAGGTCTTCTCGTTGATCGAGAAGTTTTCGGGCGGGTTTATGATGCGCTGGAGTGCGGTAGCGGGAAGCGAGCGGATGATTTCTTCCAGTCGGTTCGCGTCGACGTTGAAGTAGCTGGTGAGCGTTCCGGGTCGCGCGATATTTTCGAGGAAGTTGCCCGGCGTGGTTCCGCCG
>NZ_JBMDXG010000295.1:0-2441 GCF_048594985.1 Sphingomonas sp.
AAGCTGCTGATCATCGCGTCGGTTCTGGTCAACCTGACCTTCCTCGGATTCTTCAAATATTTCAACTTCTTCGTCGATAGCGCCAATGCCGCCGCGACACGGCTGGGATTCGACGCGGCCAATCTCCGGCTGAACGTCGTGCTGCCGGTCGGGATCAGCTTCTACACCTTCCAGTCGCTGAGCTATACGATCGACGTCTACCGGCGGCGCGTGAAGCCGACCGCGAATTTCTGGGATTTCGCGCTGTTCGTCGCTTACTTCCCGCCGATGGTGGCGGGCCCGATCGAGCGTGCGCGCCACCTGCTGCCGCAGCTCACCGGGCCGCGTCGCCTGCGCCTTGCACAATCCTCGCACGGCTTGGTCCTGATCCTGATCGGCCTGTTCAAGAAGATCGCGATCGCCGACGGGCTCGCACCCGTGGTCGACGCCATCTACGGCAGCAGCGGCGCGGTCTCGCAGTCCGATGTCGCGATCGCCACCGCGCTGTTCGCGGTTCAGATCCTGTGCGACTTTTCCGGCTATTCGGATATCGCGCGCGGGGTCAGCAAGCTGCTGGGCATCGACCTGATGGTCAATTTCAACGTCCCCTATTTCTCGCGCAATCCAAGCGAGTTCTGGCGGCGCTGGCATATCTCGCTCAGTTCGTGGCTGCGCGATTATCTCTACATTTCGCTGGGCGGTAATCGCGGCGGGGAATGGCGCACCTACCGGAACCTGTTCCTGACCATGCTGCTCGGCGGGCTTTGGCACGGTGCGGCCTGGACCTTCATTCTGTGGGGCGCCTATCAGGGTCTTCTGCTGGTCGTGCATCGCGCCGCGACGCACGGGCGTGAGACACTCCCCACCTCGGCCGAGGCGATCCACGACACGGCTGATCGCCATGGCGGCGCGGTGGCGCGCGCGCGGCTGCTGCCGACCTGGATATCGACGCCGGTTCGCATCGCGTTCTTCATGATCTTCGTCTGCTATGGGTGGATGCTCTTCCGCGCGGCCTCGTTCGATCAGGTCGCATTCTTCACCACCAAGCTGCTCGGGCTCGCCCCGGCCGTGGCGCATAACGCGCTGCCGTCGATCCCGCTTTCCGCCAGCGTAGGCATGCTGGTGCTCTTCGCGATGCAGTTTCTCGATTACCGCGCAGGGAGGCTGGAAAGCTTCATGCGCTGGCCGGCGCTGCTGCAGGCGCCGATCTACGCCGCCATGCTCTTCATTCTCGCCATGGGACTGAGCAATGCTCCCGCGCAGTTCATCTATTTCCAGTTCTGACCGGCTCGGCCGCGCCCGGCTGCGGCGCAAGGTGGCCGTCATCATTGCGGCGACGGTCGCCGTGCTGGCTGCATTCGACCTCGCGGTCGGCATCGTTGCCCGCCCACCCGCCGATCCGAGTGTCGAGCCCAACGGCATCGTCCGCTACTTCGGCTATGGCGAGTCGATCGAGGGCAAGCTGCGCCACCAGCTTGGGCCGACGCCCGACAAGGACGCCCCGATCCTCAAGGCGGGCTGGATCGACACCGAGTGCACGCGATCGCCCACGCCGAACGATACGCACGGCGTAACCGTCTATGGCATGTCCTTCTCGCAGCGCGTGGCGGCCCAGCTCGCCACGTTGGCGCCGGATCTGCACATCACCAGCTTCGGTGGCCCGGGCGCGCCACCCAACCATAGCTACGCCTGCTTCCGGATCCGGCAGGACCGCAATCTCGACCACAATGGGACCCAGGTGCTCGGCATTCTTGCGGGCTCGCTCCGGCGGACCGCCGCCACATCCGGGCTGGGAACGTCGTTCGAGGCGCCCCAGCCCTTCACCTTCCCTCGCTACGTACTCCGCGACAACCGGCTGCAGGCGATCGAGCCGCCCATTTCCGACCAGGCCGGGCTGCGTGCAACGCTGCGCAGCCACCAGACCTGGCGCGAATATGTGAGCCAGCTGGCGGCGCAGGACCCGTTCGTCTCGCCCGCGCTCGCCAACCACGACCTGCTGGATTACAGCATGACGGCGCGGATGCTTCGGCGCGCCTGGGGCCAGCGGCATATCGCCGACATCACCGCCCGGCTGCGCGGCGACGGCGATTATGACGGCGATCCGGCATTGATGCCCGCGCTTCGCGCGATGGTGCTGGATTTCGCGCAGCGGGCGCGTGCGGCGGGATCGAACCCTGTAATCCTGCTGTTCGAGGATCGCGGCTATGACGGCGTGCTGCGCCGGACGCTCCTTCCGCTGCTCGAAGCGAACGGCATCCCCTACGTCTTGTCCGCGGATATCGCCCCGGCCACCGATGCGGGCATTTTCGAGCCCGATGGCCATTTCCTGCCCCGGATCGACCGCGCGATGGCGGAACGCCTGCTGCCGATCATCGAGAGCCGGACCACCCAAACGCCGGAGCCAGTGGCGCGCTGAGATCGCGCCCGCCCGCTTGCGCAGCACACGGCGGCATGTCAGTGTC
>NZ_JBMDXG010000296.1:0-11597 GCF_048594985.1 Sphingomonas sp.
ACGGCAGGAATCTGCGCCTGTCGGTGATGACCGTGTTCGGCGGCGTGCCGATCCCGCGCCAGGTGCGCCAGCTTGCGGGCGGCGTCGACGTGCTGGTGGCGACGCCCGGCCGGCTGCTCGACCTGATCGACCAGCGCGCGCTGACGCTGCGCGACGTCGAGATCCTGGTGCTGGACGAAGCCGACCAGATGCTCGACCTGGGCTTCATCCACAGCCTGAAGCGGATTCACAATCTGCTGCCGAAGAAGCGCCAGTCGCTGTTCTTCTCGGCCACCATGCCGAAGACGATCGCCGATCTCGGCGACAGCTTCCTGACCGATCCGGTCAAGGTGTCGGTGGCCCCGCCATCGACCACCGCCGAGCGGGTCGACCAGTATGTCACCTTCGTCAATCAGGCGGAGAAGCAGGCTTTGCTGACGCTGACGCTGCGCGCGACCGAAAATCTCGACCGCGCATTGGTCTTCACCCGCACCAAGCATGGCGCGGACCGTGTGGTGAAGCATCTCGTCGCTGCGGGCATCGCCGCCAACGCGATCCACGGCAATAAGAGCCAGCCGCAGCGCGAGCGCGCGCTCGCCGCGTTCAAATCGGGCGAGGCGCCGATCCTGGTGGCGACCGACATCGCCGCGCGCGGGATCGACGTGTCGGGTGTCAGCCACGTGTTCAACTTCGAACTGCCGAACGTTCCGGAACAATATGTCCACCGCATCGGCCGCACCGCGCGCGCCGGCGCGACGGGCATGGCGATGGCGTTCGTGGCGGATGACGAGCGGCCTTACCTGCGCTCGATCGAGAAGCTGACGCGGGTCAAGCCGACCGTCACGCCGCTGCCGGAGAATTTCCTGGCCGAAC
Organism: Sphingomonas sp.; assembly: GCF_048594985.1. GTDB lineage: Bacteria > Pseudomonadota > Alphaproteobacteria > Sphingomonadales > Sphingomonadaceae > Sphingomonas_I. Next base: position 853 of record NZ_JBMDXG010000296.1, read on the forward strand.
AGGCGAAGCTGCCCAAGCCGGCGAAAAGCGACGACCGCCCCGAACGGCCGCACGGCCAGCGTCCGGGTGGTCATGGCCAGCGTCGTCACGACGGCGAGCGGCCGGCCGGCGGCGCGCCCAAGCGTCGCTTCGGCCCGCGTCCGGGCGCGCCGGGTGCGCACAAGGGCGCGGTCCGCAAGACCGGCGGCCGTTGATCGCTGGAGGCTCCCGCCGAATGGCAGGAGCGTTCCCGCCTAGCGCCTGACGCTTTGTGAAAAGGGCCGCTCGCTCATGCGGGTGGCCCATTTCTTGTTGGGCGCGGACTGCATGACGAAACGCAACTCGCCGCCGGCCATGATCTCGGCATGGGTGATGTAGCTGCGCGGTAAGGGGCGTCCGTTGAGCGTCACCGCCCCGACATAGGGATGGGCATCGCCCAAACCTTCGGCAATCACGCGGAAACTCTTGCCATTGGGCAGCGCCAGCGTCGCTTTCTCAACGAACGGCCGGCCGATCGCATATTCCAGGCTGCCCGGCGTCACCGGATAGAAACCGAGCGCGGTGAACACCAGCCAGGCCGACATCTGGCCGAGATCGTCATTGCCGGCGAGACCGTCGGGCGTCGGCTTATACTGGCTGCCGACGATCTGCGTCAGACGCGCCTGCGTGCGCCACGGCGCGCCGGCATGGTCATAGAGATAAGCGACGTGGTGGCTCGGCTCGTTGCCGTGGATATATTGGCCGATCAGGCCGGCAATATCCTCGGCATGACTGTAGTCGATCTTGCTGTTATCGTAATCGAACATGGCGTCGAGCTTCGCCACGGCTGCCTTGTCGCCGCCCATCGCCTTGAACAGCGCCGCCTGATCCTGCGGCACGAACCAGCTATATTGCCAGGCATTACCCTCGGTATAATCCGATCCGTAGTTGATCGCGGTCGGATCGAACGGGGTCCGAAAAGCGCCGCTGCTCAGCCGCGCGCGGACGAAGCCGGTCTTCGGATCGAAGCTGTTGCGCCAATAGCCTGCGCGCTTGTCGAATTCGGCGGCGATATCGGCCCGCCCCATCGCGCGCGCCATCCGCGCGATGGTCCAGTCGTCATAGGCATATTCCACCGTCTTGGAGGCCGCCTCCGGCTCCTTGTCGATCGGCACGTAACCGCGCGCCATATACTCGCCGAGGCCGCCATAAGGGGCGTAGCGCGCGCTCGCGACCATCGCGTCCAGCGCGGCCTTCGCGTCGAACCCCGTCACGCCCTTCAGATAGGCGTCCGCGATCACCGGCACCGCGTGATAGCCGATCATGGTCCACGTCTCGCGACCCTGGAACTGCCACACGGGCAGGATCCCGAACGGGCTTGCCTGCTGGCTGGCGATCAGCGAGCGGACGATGTCGCGATTGGCCTCCCTCGGCGCGACCAGGGTCAGCAGCGGATGTTCCGCGCGGAACGTGTCCCACAGCGAGAAGGTGGAGCGGAAGGTGAAGCCGTCCGCCTGGTGTACCTGGTCGTCCGGCCCGCGATAGCGCCCGTCGGCATCGCCCGCGACCGACGGCGCGATCAACGCGTGATAGAGTGCGGTATAGAGGTTGGTCCGCATCGGCGCCGGCGCGGCGATATCGAGCGGCGCGAGCGCTTGCTCCCATGCCGCTTTGGCCTGTGCGTGGATCGCATCGAAATCGCCGGGCTCGCCGGCGAGGTTGGCGACCGCACCCGCCTCGTCGACCGACGAGAGCGCGACCTTCACCTCCAACGGCGCCGCGAGCACGCCGAAGTCGAGTTGCGCGACCAGCGCGCGACCCTGCAGCTCGGCCAGGGCGTCGCTGCCCCGGCCCGGCCCCTGAAAGCCCTTATAGGGAACGTCCCGTTCCGTGCTGACGAAGCGATGCCCCGTCAGCGGCGCCGAAAAGCGCATCGCGAACCACAATTTGCGGCCCGGCGCCCATCCGCGCGTCTCGCGTATCCCGGTCAGCAAACCGTCGGGACGAAGCCGTAGCGACGACCACAATATCTTGCCGGGATAATTGTAGAGCGCGCTGCGCAGGTCGAGCACGAGGTGGGCGGGCGTGCCCGCCCCGAAGGTATAGCGATGCACGCCGACCCGGGAGCCGGCGGTCATCTCGGCGCGCACCCGCGCATCGGCGAGCGTCACGGCATAATAGCCCGGCTTCGCCACCTCGTCGGCATGCGAGAAGCGCGAACGATAGCCGGAGCCGGGCCTTGCGGGGTCGCCGGGTTCGAGCGGCACCGTGACGCCGGACACCGGCATGACGAGGAAATCGCCCAGGTCGGAATGGCCCGCGCCCGAAAAATGCGTGTGACTGAAGCCCTGAATGGTCGGATCGTCGTAGCGATACCCCGCCGCATGCGCGTAGCAGGCACGGATCACGCACGCCGTGTCGGTGTCGGGGCTGAGCTGCACCATTCCGAACGGCGCCACCGCCCCGGGGAAAGTGTGTCCCTCGCCGCCCGTCCCGATGAACGGATCGACCGCATCATACCCGCCGCCGGCGATCGCCGGCGCGGCCAGCGCGAACGCGATGGCGGGCCACGGGCGGCGCATCAGCGTGCGCGCCGCTTCTTCATCTGGTGGCGGATGAACCACGCAATCCCGGCGAGCACCGCGACGCCGATCACCGCGTCCATGCTATGAAGGACCTTCGACAGCCGGCTGTCGCTATTCCACGCCGCCCCCAGCTTCATGCCCACCCATGCCAGCCCGAAACACCACGGCCACGACCCGATGAAGGTATAGGCGTGGAAGCGGAGGAGCGGCATCCGTGCCATGCCCGCCGGAAAGGCGATGAAGGAGCGCACCGCCGGCAGCATACGGCACACGAGCACCGTAATGCTGCCCCAACGCAGGAAGAAACGTTCCGCGCGGTCCAACTCATGCACCGACATCAGCACATATTTGCCGTAGCGCTCGACGAATGGCCGGCCCAGCCGCTTGCCGATCTCGTAAGCCGGGATCGAACCCAGGTTGCAGCCGATCGCCCCGGCGGTCGCCACGGCGAACAGCTCGAACCGCCCGGTCGAAACCAGATAGCCCGCAAACGGCATGATGATCTCGGACGGCAAGGGCACGCAGGCGCTCTCGATCGCCATCAGCGCCACCACGCCGAGATAGCCGCCGGCGGAGATCACCGCGATGATCCAGGCGGCGATCGGAGCGATGATTTTTTCCAGCATGCACGCGGCTGTGGCAAGCCGCGTGCATTCTGTCGAGCGTCAGAGCACGTACTTGCTGAGATCGGTGTCCCTGGCCACGCTCGCCAGCTGCGCGTCGACATAGGCGGCGTCGACCGTGACGGTCGTGCCGGTGCGGTCCTCCGCGTGGAAGCTCACATCCTCCAGCAGTTTCTCCATCACCGTCTGCAGCCGGCGCGCACCGATATTTTCGATGCTGTCATTGACCTGTGCCGCCGTGCGGGCGAGCGCAGCGATGCCGTCCTCGGTGAAGTCGATCGCGACCTGTTCGGTGCCCAGCAGCGCGCGATATTGCTCGGTCAGCGAAGCGCGCGTCGCCGACAGGATGCGGACGAAATCCTCCTCGGTCAGCGGCTTCAGCTCGACCCGGATCGGCAAGCGGCCCTGCAGTTCGGGCAATAGGTCGGACGGCTTGGCGACGTGGAACGCCCCGCTCGCGATGAACAGGATATGGTCCGTCTTCATCGGCCCATATTTGGTCGCGACGGTGGTGCCCTCGATCAGCGGCAGCAGGTCGCGCTGCACGCCCTCACGGCTGACCGATCCGCCGCGCACATCGCTGACCGCGATCTTGTCGACCTCGTCGAGGAAGACGATCCCGTTGGCTTCCGCATCGGCCAGCGCGACGCGCGCCACATCCTCCTGATCCAGCCGCTTGTCCGCCTCCTCTTCGACCAATTTGGTCCAGGCGGAGCGGACCGACAGCTTGCGCCGCTTCATCCGCTGTCCGCCGAGCTTGCCCATGATGTCGCCCAGGTTGATCATGCCGACCTGGCCGCCCATTCCCGGGATCTCCATCGGCATCCCGCCGCTATCCTCGACCTCGATCTCGACCTCCTTGTCGTCGAGATGGCCGTCGTGAAAACGCTGACGGAAGCTGGCGCGCGTCGCTTCCGACGCATCCTTGCCGACCAGCGCATCGATCAGCCGCGCCATCGCCGCGTCCTCGGCCTTGTCCTTCACGGCGGCGCGGCGGCGCTCCTTCTCCAGCCGGATCGATTCCTCGACCAAGTCGCGCGCGATCTGTTCGACGTCGCGGCCGACATAGCCGACCTCGGTAAACTTGGTGGCTTCCACCTTCACGAACGGCGCGTCGGCCAGCTTGGCCAGGCGACGGCTGATCTCCGTCTTTCCGCAACCGGTCGGCCCGATCATCAGGATATTCTTCGGGCTGACCTCATCACGCAGCTCGGGCGCGAGCTTCTGCCGGCGCCAGCGGTTGCGAAGCGCAACCGCAACGGCGCGCTTGGCATCGTCCTGGCCGATGATGTGGGCGTCGAGGGCAGCGACGATGGCCTTGGGGGTCAGGGAGTCGTTCATGTCTCGCTCGAAGAAGGCGCGGACGCGCCAAAGGGGATGTCGATCGATTTGGGGGCGCGGGCCCCAGGTTCAAGCGGGTGGGGTCAGGCCTGCGCCGCGTTCTCGATCACCTCGACCGTCACGTTGCCGTTGGTGAAGACGCAGACCTCCGCCGCGATCTCCATCGCCTTGCGCGCGATCTTCTCGGCATCGTCTTCATAATCGCCCAGCGCCTTGGCCGCCGCCAAGGCGTAATTGCCGCCCGATCCGATCGCCGCAATTCCCGCCTCAGGCTCCAGCACGTCGCCATTTCCGGTCAGGATCAGCGACACGTCTTTGTCAGCAACGATCATCATCGCTTCCAGATTGCGGAGATACTTGTCGGTCCGCCAATCCTTCGCCAGTTCGACCGCCGCGCGGAGCAATTGACCGCGATGCGCCTCAAGCTTCCGTTCGAGCCGATCGAACAAGGTAAACGCGTCGGCGGTGGCGCCGGCGAAACCGCCGATGACCGATCCGTCGCCCAGCCGCCTCACCTTGCGCGCGTTGGGCTTGATTACCGTGTTGCCAAGACTGACCTGCCCGTCGCCAGCCACCACGACCTTACCGTTCTTACGCACCGAAACGATCGTCGTCCCGTGCCACCCGATCTTGTCTTCGCCCATGCCTGTCCTTTCAGGGCGGCGATATGGGTAGGCCGTTCGCGGCGCGCAACATTGTTTTGGCGTCGCAATAACAACAGTGGACCAACGCGCTTCCGCAACGATTATTGATGAACTGATACCGTAATCAATGCTGGTATCGACTGAATTCTGGTTATATGGGCGTCCCTCCAGTAGGAGCAGTAAAAGTGGCGAACGAGAGTCAAGAGTTGATTACCCTTACCGCAGACATTGTGGCAGCGCATGTCAGCAATAACAGCGTGCCGACGGTCGAAGTCGCAAACCTGATTCAGAGCGTTTATTCTGCACTGCAGTCGGTTGGCGGCCCTGCGCCGGAGCCGCAGCAAGAAAAGCCCAAGGGCGCCGTCTCCGCGCGCGCGTCGATCAAGGCGGACCATCTTGTCAGCATGATCGATGGCAAGCCGTACAAGATGCTGCGCCGCCACATTGCGCAGCATGGCTATACGCCCGACAGCTATCGCGAAACGTTCGGCCTGCCGCGCGACTATCCGATGGTCGCCGCCAACTACACCGAGCAGCGCCGCGCGCTCGCCCACAAGATCGGCCTTGGCCGCAAGCCGCGCGGGGCCGCCCCCGCCCCGGCCGCCAAGCCCGGGCGCAAGCCCAAGAATACCGACGCCTGACGTCGGCCGGCCGCGCGTTCCCGGCCTGGGACGCGCGGCAAGCGGCATGCGGCGGTTGCCGCTCCGGATCGATCGGCGCATAGGCGCATCGTGTCCCGACAAGAAGATCCCTCCCCCGCCGCGCCGACGGTGCGCGCGTCCGAGCCCGGCCTGCGCTTCCCGTTCTTCGTCGCGCTGATCGCCAGCCTGATGGCCGTCACCCCGCTCGGCATCGACGCGATGCTGCCTGCCCTGCCCGAGATCGGGCGGGCCCTGAACGTGGACACCGAAAACCACCAGCAGTGGATCATCGCGATCTACGTGTTCGGCTTCGGCGCCGCGCAGCTGGTCTACGGCCCTTTGTCCGACAGCTATGGACGCAAGCCGTTGCTGGTAGTCGGGCTCGTCCTGTTCGCACTGATGAGCATCCTCGCGGGCTTCGCAGCTAGCTTCCATCTGCTGCTGGTCGCCCGCCTGCTGCAGGGTATCGCCGGCGCCACCGGGCGTGTCCTGGTCGTCTCGGTCGTGCGCGACTGCTTCGCCGGACGCCAGATGGCGCGGGTGATGTCGATCTCTTTCATGATCTTCCTTGCCGTGCCGATCCTGGCGCCGACGCTTGGGCAGTTCATCCTTTTGTTCGGAAACTGGCGGCTGATCTTCTTCGTGCTGGCGGGCTTCGCCGCGCTCGTCGCGCTCGTGACCGCGCTCAAGCTGCGCGAGACCTTGCATCCCGAATTCCGCCGCCCCGTCGCGGTTCGGCCGATCGCGCAGGCGGTACGTCGCACGCTGACCAACCGGAACGCTTTGGGCTATACGCTCGCGCTGACCTGCGTCTTCGGCGCGCTGATGGGGTTCATCAATTCCATCCAGCAGATTTTCGCCGACGTATTCCGGGCGCCCGAGCGGTTTCCGCTCGTCTTCGCCTGCATCGGCTTGGCCATGGCCGCCGCCGCCTTCACCAATGCGCGGATCGTCGAGCGGCTGGGTACGCGCCGCGTCTCGCATACGGCGCTCATCGGCATGATCCTGCTCGGCGGGCTGCATACGCTGGTCGCGGCCGCCGGCATGGAAACGATCGTGACCTTCACCGTCCTGCAGAGCGCCACGATGTTCTGCTTCGGCCTGCTCGGATCGAATTTCGGATCGATGGCGATGGAGGAGGTCGGCGAGATCGCCGGCACCGCTTCGTCGGTTCAGGGCTTCGTATCGACCTGCGGCGGCGCGCTGCTCGGCCTTGCGGTCGGGCAGTCGTTCGACGGCAGCACGGTGCCGCTGGCGCTGGGCTTCTTCGTGCTCGGGGCGATGGCATTGCTGGTCGTGCTGGCGACCGAACGCGGCCGCCTGTTCCGCTCGCACCATATCGCCGCCTGACGATCAATAATCCCGCGACACCCGCACGTTGGCGCTCTGGCGCCCGATGGTGGAGATGGTCGAGAGCACCGACAGCCAGCGCGTGATGCGATACTCGATCGTGGTCGCGGAGTAGCCTGCGCCGTCGGTGATCAGCTCGACATAGGTGCGCCGTCCGATATTCTTGCCCGCCGCGACCGAGGTCTTTTGACCGGTGGTGACATCGGCCGGCAGGATGCGCAGCCGGTCGAGCCGCACCGCCCTGCGCACCGCGTTGATCGGATCGAGGTTCATGCCCCCCCCGCCCCCGCTGCGCAGCGATGCGACAGCCGCGGCCAACTGGAGTGCTTCGGGCGCGGACAGGTTGGTGATCGATGTCCCGAACAGCAGGCGGGACAGGAGTTCATCCTCCGGCAGCGCGGGTACGCTCTGAAAGTTGATATCGGGCCGGAGCCCCGTCCCCGTCACGCGGATGGTGGCGTTGAAGCCCTGCACGTCGGCCAAAGCGGTGATGTCGAGCACGGGGTCCGGCGGCGCATCGCCGGTGAAGCGGATCATGCCGCGATCGAGTTCGAACCGGCGGCCGGCGAACTGATAGCCGCCCCGGATCAGGTCCATGCGGCCGCCGATCGCCGGATTGTCGACCGCGCCCTTGATCGTCAGGTCGGCGCGCCACTCGCTGTCGAGGCCGAGGCCGGTGACCATGAAGCGGCTGCGCGCCCGCGCCTTCAGGTCGAGCCGCCACGGCGGCGGTGGCGCGCGATCGATCATGTCGTCGGGACGGTTCAACTCGGTCACCGCGAGATGCGGAACCTGCGCGGCGGTGGCGTTGCCGAGGCGGAAGCGCCCGCGACTGAGCGTGACGTCGCCGCCGATCGTGCCCCCGATGCCATCGGATTGAAGCGTGAGCGGCCCGGTCACGGTTGCGGCGATATCGTCACGGGCCAGCAGCGCCGCATTGTCGGCGTTCAGCGCGAGGTCGATGCCCAGGCCCCGGCCTGCGCCGAAGGTGAAATTGCCTCGCCCGGTCACGCTGCCGTCGCCTGCCCGCCCGGTCATCTGATCGACGATCAGGCGCGAGCCGTCGAAGCGACCCGATGCCTTGATGTTCTGGATTACGGTGCCGCTGACCGCGCTTTCCAGGCGGCCATTATCGGTCCGCATCGTCCCCCGGATCGAGGGATCGGCTGACGTACCGCCGATGTCGGCGGCGACCGAGATCGGCCCCGACAGGTCGATCGTTTCGACCCCGATCAGCCGCCACAGCGTATCGGCCGGCCCGGCATAGCGCAGCTGGGCGAAGAGCGGGGCGGCGATCAGGCGGCTGACGATATCCTCGCCCGGCGGCATGGGCATCATCCGCGCCTGCGCCCGGCCGATCGTGCGCCCGCCGCTCGTCACCACCGCCCTCCCGCCCGCCCCGTTGGCGGTCAGCACGGCGGCGAGGCCGAGGTCGACCGGCTGCGAGGTCAGCACCAGTCCCGATCGCGTGAGGCCGCGCACCGCCATGTCGAGTCGACCGGAGGGGGCGCTCCCCTGGTCATGACGATAAGCGAGCTTGCCCGTCGCATGGCCGCCGAAGCCCAGGCTGGGATTGAGCAGATCGAGCACCGACAGCGGCATGCGCTGAACCTGGAGGTCGTAGGCGGTCGAGGTCCGTGCGAACCGCCCGGAAACCTCCGCCGACCCGCCGAGATAGGTGACGCGCGTCGGTTGGAGCTGCCACGCTTCGTCGCTCATCACGAGCACGGCGGGCTTGGCAAGCTCGACCGGGCGCCCTTCGATCGTGCCGCCGCCCGCGACCGTCAACCGGTCGGGAGCGATCGTTAGATCAGTCCTAAGATTGAAGGCGCGGCCGCGCGCGCCCGACGCGGTCAGCGTCGCCCTCCCCGCCCCCGCGCGAAGCTGCGCCTCGCCCCCCAGGCGCGAGACCGAGAGGGTTCCCCGCCGCACACCGAATCCCGTCGCGCGCCCGTCGATTGCGGTGCCCGCGGGATCGAGCAGGATCGTACCGTCGATCCGCCCGCGCGCGATCGAGATGGGGGTCGAGGCGGCAATCACGGCTTCGTTGAAGCGCAAATGCGGCTCGATCCGTTGGATCGCGCTCTGCGGCCCGAACCCGATCGTTCCCGTGATTCCGCCACCCTGCACCGCCAGTTCGCCCGAAAAGGCGCCGGGATCGGAACGGAGCGTGCCCCGCGCATGCGTGCCAGACACGGCGATGTCCGCCACCTCGATCACAGTCGGCTGGCCGGGCGGGGTGCGGATCGCTCCGCCGGCCTGGAACGGCCCGGCATAGGACCCACCCGCCGCGCGAAAACGAAAACCTTGCGGATCGGGATCGAGATCGAATGCCACCCGCGTCAGGCCGAGCGCCGGCACCGGCGCGTCGAGCAGCAAGCGCACCTGCGGCCGATCGATCTGCCCGTCGAGATTGATGCGGAACGGGCCATAGCTGTCCTGCCGCCCTTGCCCATCGAACAGGAAAGTGCCGTCGCGGCGGCGGATTCCCGCGCCGGTGATGCGGACCGCCGGCCCGGTCAGGACCAGATCGGAGAAATGCAGCACGCCGTCCGGGCTGCGGACCATTCGTGTGTCGATCCGCGGGTTGCCGCCCGCGATCGAGCGCAGAAAAGCGTTGTCGAAGCGACGCACCACCGCCTGCGCGGTGCCCGCTATCACCGTCCCCCGCCCGCCGGGCCCGGGCAGGACGGTCACTTTCGACGTTACATCGACGATGCCGAGCCCGGGGATCAGGTATCGGGCCAATCCACCCGCCAGCGCCACGTCATACCGCCCGGTGACGAGATCGATGCGAAGCTGGAGCGTGCCCCGCAGCTTGTCCGAAGTGAGCGCGAGGTCGCGCCCGACCAGCGTCTTCGGATCGACCCGCAGCACGCCGGCGACGTTCAGGTTCGCCAATATGCCCCCCGCCACGTCCCCTGCCCCGGTGACACGCGCGGCATGCAGACGGATCGGCACCGCGATCGGTGTGCGCGACAGCCGCCCCGCGCCGGTCGCGACCACCTGATCGAACCCGGTCTGGTCGAAGGCGATATGCGGGGCCGCGAGCCGGTAGCGGAAGGAAGCCGTCTCGAACGCCCCGTCGAGGTCAACCTGAAGGCGGACGTTGCGGCCCGTCATGTTGGGAAAGAGCGCGGGCGGGCGCAGCAGATCGGCGTCGATCCGCACCCCGCCGAAGCGCGACTGCGCAAGGTCGAGCATCCCGCGCGCGGCGAGGCGGAGCGCGGGACTGGCCAGCGCGACCCGCCCGGTCAGCCTGCGCTCCGCCAGATCGGCCTCGCCCCGGATGGTGATGCCGGGCGCCGTCAGCCGCTGTGCCTTCCCCTGCAGGAAGGTCGACGGCGCGGCCGTGCCCGACAGCAGATAATGCCCAGCGCGCACGCCAAGCGCGAGGTCGGTCACTCGCCTGCCGCCAAGCATTCCGCGCGCCTGACCATCCCATCGCGCCCAGGTTCCGCGACCCGCCACGCGCAGCGCGATCGGCTGGCGCAGGCCCGCCAGTCCCGCGAGCACGCCGCCCGTGGGCCCGTTCGCGCCCGCGATGAGGCGGAAGCGGTCGCCATCCGGCTCGGCATCGAGATCGATCAGCACGTCGTCGCC
>NZ_JBMDXG010000297.1:0-19299 GCF_048594985.1 Sphingomonas sp.
TGCGCCATGTCGCCGTCGCGCGCGGCACGGATGCCCAGTTCGCCGCCGCCCTGCGAGGCCATCGCCTCGACCGCGTTGCGCATCAGATTGACCAGCACCTGCTGGATCTGGACGCGGTCGACCAGCACGGGGCCGGCATCCTCGGCAACGTGTGTTTGGCTCGCCACACCGCGCTCGGCGATGCCGGCGAGGCCGAGCGTCGCCGCCTCGCCAATCAGGGCGGGCAACGGCTCGACGCTGGTGTCCACCTCGCCCCGCGCGACGAACGCGCGCAGGCGGCGGACGATGTTGCCCGCGCGAAACGCCTCGCCCGCCGCCTCGCCCAGCGCCTCGCGCAATACGGCCAGCGTCTCGGCGTCGGGCGGGTTTGCCAGCATGTCGCGCGACGCCTCGACATAGTTCGCGACCGCCGCGATCGGCTGGTTGAGCTCGTGCGCGAGCGTCGATGCCATCGTTCCCATCGCGCTAAGGCGGGAGACGTGCGTCAGTTCGGACTGCATCTCGCGCAGGCGCGCTTCCGCCGCCTCGCGCGCGGAGAGATCACGGATGAAGCCGGTAAAGACGCGCTGACCGCCGCCCGACGCCTCGCCGATCGACAGTTCGAGCGGGAAGGTCGTCCCGTCGCGCCGCAGCCCCAGCACGCGGCGGCGTGTCCCGATGATCCGGCGCTCGCCGGTCGCAAGATAGCGCGCCATATAGCCGTGATGCTCGCTCCGATCGGGTTCAGGCATCAGCAGCGCAATGTCGCGGCCCACGATCTCCGTCTCAGACCAGCCGAACAAAGTCTCGGCGGCCGCGCTGAACGAGGTGATCGTGCCGGCATCGTCGATCACCACCATCGCATCGGGCACGGTCGCGAGGATCGAACGGAGCTGGTCCTCGCGCGCGTCGACCATTGCCTGCACCGCGCGTTCGTCGGTCACGTCGCGGATCACCTTGCCGAAGCCGATGAGCGCGCCGTCGTCATCGCGCAGCGCGGTGAGCGTGACGCTCGCCAGGAATTCGGTCCCGTCCTTGCGGACGCGCCAGCCCTCATCCTCCAGCCGGCCGTCGCGCTCGGCGCGCGCCAGGTCGGCCTGCGGCTTGCCGGCGGCGACCTCGTCGGCGGGATAGACGAACGCGACATGACGCCCGAGCACCTCCTGCTCGCGCCAGCCCTTCATCCGCTCGGCCCCCGCATTCCAGATCGTGATCCGGCCCTGCGGATCGAGCATGTAGATGGCGTAGGTCGACGCGCCGTCGACCAGCAAGGCCAGCTCGCGCGCAAGCCGCGCGGCCTCGATCGCGTCGGCCGATGGCGGCGCTTTGGCCTGCCGCGTGCGCCGGATCGCCAGCGCGATGATGCTGCTGGACAGAGCGAGCGCGGGAACCAGCCACAGCGGCGAGATGCCGGCGGCGGTGAGCCCGATTGCGACCGATCCGCACACCGCCGTCAGGACCAGAACGGCCATCGCCAGCACGAGCAGGCGCTCGGGCCACGGCGTCGAAACTGGCTGTCGCCTCATGTCCATCGCATGTCCGCCGGCGACGATAGGCACGTCAGCCGGCAAACCCAAGCCCGGCACGCGGCGCCGGCAGGGATGCGCGCCGGAATCACTAGACCGCCTGGCTGAATCGCCCGGCCGATCCATCGCGCCACGCGTCGAAGGCGGCGGCCGCGAGGCGGACGTAGGGGCGGCCCGCCTCGGTCATCGCGATCGCCCAACCGTCGCGATCCAGCAGCGCGCGCGCGGCCAGCCCGTCGATCTGGGGCAGCGCGGTGGCGAAAGCGGCGGCGGGGCGGCCATGGCGGCCGGCAACTTCCGCCAGATCGACCCGCCCGTCGCACAGTAGCCGTTCGATCGCGTCGCCGCGCATCCGCTCGTCGGCGCCGCGCGCGATTCCCCGGCAGCCCGCGAGCATGCCGCCTTCGATCCGCGCGCGATAATTCTGCTCGTGCTTCTCGTTCTGCACGAGCAGGCCGTCATATTGGCTGATCGCCGATGCGCCGAGGCCGATCACCGCGCCGCCGGGTTCATCGGTGAAACCCTGGAAATTGCGGCGCAGCACGCCCCGCGCGGCGGCCTGCGAAAGGCTGTCGGCGGGGCGCGCATAATGATCGAAACCGATCGCGTCATAGCCGCGCTCGATCAGCATTACGCGCGCGAGTTCGCTCTGCGCGAAGCGCGCTGCGGTATCGGGCAGCGCCGCCGCGTCGATCGCGCGCTGGCGCGGGAGCAACGCGGGCATGTGCGCATAGCCGAACATCGCGATGCGATCGGGGTGCAGGCCCACCGCCTGTTCGATCGTCCCGGCCACGTCGTCCGGGCCCTGGCCGGGCAGGCCATACATCAGGTCGAACGTCAGATGGCGGATGCCGGCGTAGCGCAGGCCGCGCACCACTTCGGCCACGCGCCAATATGGCTGTATCCGCCCGATCCGCTGTTGCACGTCGGCCGCGAAGGTCTGCACGCCCAGGCAGGCGCGCGTTACCCCGGCGGCGGCCAGCGCCGCGGCATAAGCGGCGTCGAAGAAGCGCGGATCGAGCTCGACCGCAATTTCCGGCCGCTCCACGCTGTCGAACGTCGTGCGCAGGAAGCCGATCAAGGCGGCGAGATCCTTCGCGCGCAGCGCATTGGGGCTGCCCCCGCCGAAATGAATCGAGACGACCCGGCCGCGCATCCGCGCCGCCACCATCCCGGCCTCGCGCTTCAATGTGTCGAGATACCGGGCCTGCCGTTCGGGCTTGCCAGCCGGGCCGGTATTGCATCCGCAATACCAGCATATCGCCTGGCAATAAGGGACGTGGACGTACAGCGCGACCGGCGTCCCCGGCGCGACAGCGGCGAGTGCCTCTCCTTGTGCGGCGGCCCCCACCGATGGGCCGAATTCGGCGGCGGTCGGGTAGCTGGTGTAGCGTGGCGCCGGACGCGCGGCGAGATCTGCGAGAAAGCTGGCCATGCTTTCTTCTGTCCCGAACAACCGCGCCGTTCCTTGACGCCCGTCAATGTCGGCACCCCGCACCGGGCCTAGCCGCCGCTCCTGTTCCAACACGGGAGGTAAATCACCATGCGCACTTTGTTGATGGCGGCGGCCGGCGTCCTGCTGCTCGCCCCAGCCGCAGCTCAGGCCGAAGCGGGCGACCTGCTCGTCCGGCTGCGCGGCATCATGGTCGCGCCGAATGAGAAGACCGGGCCGGTCCAGCCGACCTTCCCGACCGGCAAGACCTCGGTCGACAACAGCTTCGCGCCCGAGCTCGACTTCACCTACATGTTCACCAACAATATCGGTGCGGAGCTGATCCTCGGCACGACCAAGCATGACATCAACGGCGAGGCCGCGCTGGCGCCGGTGGGCAGGATCGCCAGCACCTGGGTGCTGCCGCCGACGCTGACGCTGCAATATCATTTCATGCCGACGGCGCACGTCCGCCCCTATGTCGGCGCGGGCGTCAACTACACGATCTTCTATTCGGAAAAGGCGTCGAGCGCGCTCAACACCGCGGTCGGCCGCACCAACGTCCGTTTGTCGGACAGCTTCGGCTACGCGCTCCAGGCGGGCGTCGACATCGACCTGACCCAACGCGTCTTCGCGAACTTCGACGTGAAATATATCGATATGGACACCAAGGCGCGGCTGACGACCGGCACGCTGGTCAATCGCGAGCGGGTGCATATCGATCCGTTCGTGTTCGGCATCGGCCTGGGCATGCGGTTCTGATCGTGACCGCCGGTACGGAGCCGTCGCCACGGCGGCTCCAATCTTCCTGGCACATGATCGACGAGATCGATCTGGTGCCTCTTGTCGCCCAACATCAGCGCTGGCTCGCCGCGTGCGGGCGCTTGGAACGGGCAGCCGATGCGCTGCCGGCTCTGCCCGATGCGATCGAGGCCGCCGCGCTGCGCGTCGAGCTGCGCAAGCTGCTTCCTGGCGAGGCAGCGGCGGCGGGCTATCTGCTTGCCCATCTGTACGCCCGCGAAGCGGCCACGCCGCTCGGCGCGCGTCTGTTCGCGCGTCTGCAGTGTCGTCGCGCGGCTTTGTCCGTCGAGGCCGCCGACCTGGCCGACATGCTGGGCGCCGAAGCGCCCAGCCGGCCGTCCGCCGATACGATCGGCTATATGTTCCGATCGGTGTTCGCGACGTGCCGTGAGGTTTCGCTGCTGGAGCAGTTGCTGCCGTTGCTGCTCGCGCCCGACCGCCTGACCGCGTCCGCGCGCACGCTGCTTACCGAGCGCGCCTGCATGCCGGCCTGCGTCTGATCCCGCTCTCGGCGCGACGCTCAGCCAGCGCGGGCGCGCAGCCGCGCTTCATCGCGGATCGTGACCGCGCGCACCCCCGGCAGGGCGACGATTCCATCCGCCTTGAGCTTGGTCAGCTGGCGGCTGACCGTCTCGATCGTCAGGCCGAGGAGGTCGGCGATCTGGCCGCGATTGAGCGGCAGGTCGAACGTCAGCGGCCCGTTCGCGGTCGCGCGCGCGGCCTTGCCGCCCTCGCGCGCCGCCATGTCGAGCAGGAAGCCCGCGACCTTCTCGGTTGCCGACCGGCGCGCGAGCGTCAGCATCTGCTTGCGTGCATCGTCCAATGCGGCGAAGGTCTGGCGCAGGAGCTGGCGCTCCATCTTGGCATGGCGCTCCAACAAATCCTCGAACGGGCGCTGCGGGAACACGCACAATTCGCTGTCCGACAATGCGGTGACGGTGAAGTGCTCGCCACGCTCGAACGGGCGGCCGACGAAATCGGACGGGTAGAGCGTCCCCACGGTCTGCTCGCGCCCGTCGCCGGTCGACGCCGACAGCTTGAGCGCGCCCGACAGGACGTTGCCGCACACCATCCGCTCGTCCCCCGCCCAGGCGACGGCCTCGCCCTTGCGGAACTGCTGGCGCCGCCCGATCGCGCGGAGATCCGCGATCTCGCGATCGTCGAGCGTGCCGCAGAGCGAGAGTTTGCGGACCGAGCAGTCCGCGCAGTGATGCTGTGTCATGGTGGCGTGCTTGTGCCGCACCCGCGCCGCGCCGTCGTTGCGTAGATTCCCGTAGCTTGATCGCGGTCAAGGCGCGGACGCGAAAAGGCCGCCGCGAGTCCGTCGCGGCGGCCTTTCCTTCTTCTCCGGCTCGGATCAGTAGCGCGCTTGCGGATCCGAATCGTCGTTCAGCGGCAGGTGGAATTCGTGCCACATCCCGTTGAGGATGCCGAAGCCGACCGCCAGGCCCAGGCCCAGCACCCAGGTGAAATACCACATCGTCGGGTTTCCTTTCGTCGGATCAGTAGAAATCGGGGTTGGTGGTGGCTTCCTGCGTCGTCACCCGGCCGAACATCACCTTGAACGCCCAGGCGGTGTAGCCCAGCACGATCGGCAGGAAGATCACGGTCACGATCACCATGATCCCGAGCGTCTTCGCGCTCGACGAGGCGTTCCACACGGTCAGGCTGGAATGCGGGTCGATGCTCGACGGCAGGATGAACGGGAACATCGACAGGCCCACCGTCGCGATGATCCCGGCCGCCGAGGCCGAGGAGCCGGTGAAGCTCATCGCCTCGCTGCCGCGCCGGATGCCCACCAGCGCGAGCAGCGCCCCCAGGAAGCCCAGCGCCGGGGCAGCGAGCATCCACGGATAAGCGGAGTAATTGGCAAGCCAGCTTCCGCCCGCGGCCTCGGTCGTGGTCCGCAGCGGGTTGGATGCCGCGAGCGGATCGACCGCCCCGACGATCCGGTAGCCGAGGTCACCGAGCGCCACATAGGCGCCCCCAGCCGCGAACAACAGGACCGACAGCAGAGACGCGAGCGAGCCGAACCGGCGGGCCCGGTCGTAGACCGGGCCATGCTCGACCTTCATCGTGATCCAAGCCGCGCCGTGCAGCACCAGCATCGCCACCGACAGGAGGCCGCACAGCAGGGTGAAGGGGCTGAACAGCGCGAGGAAGCTGCCCTCGTAGAAAGCGCGCAGATCGCCATCGAGGCGGAAGGGCGCGCCGGCCAGCACGTTGCCGACGGCCACGCCGAACACCAGCGCAGGAACGAACCCGCCGATGAACAGCGCATAATCCCAGCGCGTCCGCCACGCCGGATCGGGTTTCTTCGACCGGTATTTGAACCCCACCGGCCGGAGGATCAGCGCCGCCAGCACCACGAACATGGCGAGGTAGAAGCCGGAAAAGCTGACCGCGTAGACGAACGGCCATGCGGCGAAGATCGCGCCGCCGCCGAGGATGAACCACACTTGGTTCCCCTCCCACGTCGGGCCGACGGTATTGATCACCATCCGCCGTTCCGCATCGGACTTGGCGACCCAGGGCAGCAATGCCGCCACCCCGAGATCGTAGCCGTCGGTGAGGGCGAAGCCGATCAGCAGCACCCCCAGAAGCGCCCACCAGATCAGGCGCAGGACTTCATAATCGAACATGGTCAGGTCCTTTCCGGATCAGGCGGTGACGGGCACGGCGGGCAAGTCGCCCGGAAGGGGCGCGGGATCCTGGTCGTATGGGCCCTTGCGGATCGCGGCGAGCATCAGCCGCACCTCGATCACCGCCAGCGTGCCGTAGAGCGCAGTGAAGCCGATGATCGTGGTCCACAAAGCACCCCGCGTCAGCGAGGAGGTGGCGAGGAAGGTCGGCAGGACGCCCTCGATCGCCCATGGCTGCCGCCCCATCTCCGCCACGATCCAGCCGAGCTCGATCGCGAGCCACGGCAGCGGGATCGCCGCGACGCAGAGCTTGAGGAACCACGGCGTCTGCAGGTGAAGGCGCAGCGAGCAGAGGATGAACGCGGTCGCGAACAGCGCGATCATGCCGAAGCCGATGAACGCCATCACGCGGAAGCTCCAGAACATCAGCGGCACGCTGGGCACCGTGTCCCACGCCGCTTTCTCGATCTGCTGCGGCGTGGCCTGGCGCGGATCCGCGACCTCGCGCTTGAGCAGCAGGGCGTAGCCGAGGTCGCGCTTGTGCGCCTCGAACTGGGCGCGCGCGGCCACGTCCTGCGGGTTGCCCTTGAGCGTCTCGACCGCGTCATAGGCGATCACGCCCGAGGTGATGCGCTCCTGCGCCCTCAGCACCAGTTCGGACATGCCGGTGACCTGCTTGTCGAGGCTGCGCGTCGCGATCACGCCGAGCGCCCAGGGCAGTTCGACCGAATAGCGCGTGGTGCGCGCGACCGAATCGGGCATGCCGATCAGCGTCAGCCCGGCCGGCGCCTCCTCGGTGTGCCACGCCGCCTCGATCGCGGCGAGCTTCATCCGCTGGTTGTCGGTCAGCGCATAGCCGCTCTCGTCGCCCAGCACGACGACCGATAGCGAGGATGCGAGCCCGAACGCGGCGGCGACCGTCATCGAGCGCCGCGCGACCGCGGTCCACTTGCCCCGCAGCAGATAGAAGGCGGAAATGCCCAGCACGAACACCGACGCACAGACATAGCCCGCGCTCACGGTGTGAACGAACTTGGCCTGCGCGATCGGATTGAACAGCACCGCGCCGAAATCGACGACCTCCATCCGCATCGTATCGGGATTGAACGCGGCGCCGACCGGGTTCTGCATCCAGCCGTTGGCGATCAGGATCCACAAAGCCGACAGGTTGGTCCCCAGCGCCACCATGAAGGTGACGATCAGGTGCGCCAGTTTCGACATACGGTTCCAGCCGAAGAACATCAGGCCGACGAACGTCGCCTCGAGGAAGAAGGCCATCAGCCCCTCGATCGCGAGCGGCGCGCCGAAGATGTCGCCGACATAGTGCGAGAAATAGGACCAGTTCGTCCCGAACTGGAACTCCATGGTCAGCCCCGTGGCGACGCCCAGCACGAAGTTGATGCCGAACAATTTGCCCCAGAAGCGCGTGGTCTCGCGCCAGATCGGCCGGTTGGTCATGACATAGATCGCTTCCATGATGACCAGCATGAAGCTGAGGCCGAGCGTCAGCGGCACGAATAGAAAGTGGTACAGCGCGGTCAGCGCGAATTGCAGCCGCGACAGGTCGACGACCCCAAGGTCCATCATCAGTCTCCCCCGAGCCAATGACAGGCCCGTGAGGATGCCGGCTAGGGCTGCGTGGCGCGACCGACATTGACGCCCGTCAAAGCCCGGCGCGTGCGTTTCGCTAGCGATGTGCCGCATGAGCGGAGCAGCGATCGACCGGCGCGCGGGTGCGCGCGCTTTCCTGAAGTCGGGCATCGGCGCGGCCGGCGTGGCGCGCGGCGCGACGATGCTGCTGCTCGCCGACAGCCTATGCGCGATCGCATTCGCCGCCGGGCTGGCCGGCACGGTGGTGGCGATTGCCCAGGGGAATATGCGCCCGTGGTCCTGGCTGCTGCTCGCCGGCACGGCGGGGGTGGGGCGCGGCGTCGCGGCGATGCTCGCGGCGCGGCGCGGCGCGGCCTCGGCCCGGACAATGAAGGACGGTCTGCGCGCGCGCCTGATCGCCGCCTGTTTCCACGGGCGCGACTCCGACCGCACCGCCGGCGGGCTGATGAGCATGCTGGTCGACGAGGTCGACGCGCTCGACGGTTATGTCGCGCGCTTCCTGCCCGCGCGGAAGGCGGCGGCGCTCGGCCCGCTGCTGGTGCTTGCCGCGACCGCCTTCGCCAGCCCCGTCGCCGCCTTGATCCTGGTCGGCACGCTCATCCCCTTCGTCGCCGCGATGGCATTGGCGGGCGGCGCTGCGGCGGACGAGCAGCGCCGCCAGCTTGTCGCGCTCTCGCGTCTCTCGTCGCGTTTCGTCGATCGCATCCGCGCGCTGCCGGTCGTGCTCGCCTTCGGCGCCGTCGCGCGGGAGACCGAGGGGCTCGGCCGCGCGGCGGAGGAATTGTCAGCGCGGACGCTCAGGGTGCTGCGCGTCGCATTCCTGTCCTCGGGCGCGCTCGAATTCTTCGCCGCTTTGTCGGTCGCGTTGGTCGCGGTCTATGTCGGGTTCAACCTGCTCGGCCTGCTGCCCTTCCCCGTGGCGGAGACGTTGACGCTGGGGGAGGGCTTCTTCGTGCTCGCGCTCGCGCCCGAATTCTACGCGCCGATGCGCCGGCTGGCGGCGGCCTATCACGACAAGCAGGCGGCCGAGGCGGCGGCCGATCGGCTCGCCGCGATCCCGGTCGAAACGCCCGCTCCGCCCCTAGCATTCATCACCAAGCCGCCGGCGCTCTCGTTCCGCAACGTATCGATCCGCTACGCGGCCGATCGCCGCCCCGCCGTCGCCGATCTTTCGTTCGACGTCGGCGCGGGCGAGACGGTCGCGCTGGTCGGGCCGTCGGGCAGCGGCAAGAGCAGCCTGCTCCATCTGCTGATCGGCCTCGCCCCGCTCAGCGGCGGCACCTGGCGGGCGGATGGGGCGATCGGCACCGATCTGTCGCCGATCGCGGCGTGGGCGGGGCAGGTGCCGCTGATCGTCGCCGGCTCGATCCGCGACAATCTCTGTCTCGGCCGTGACGAGGTCGACGAGGCATGCCTGCGGCAGGTGATCGAAAGGGCCGGGCTCCTAACGTTGCTACGCCGCCCCGGCGGGCTGGACGCGCCGCTCGACGCGCGCGGTGGGGGGCTGTCGGGGGGCGAGCGCCGCCGGATCGGCATCGCGCGTGCGATGCTGAAGGATGCGCCGCTGCTGCTGCTCGACGAACCGACCGCGCATCTCGATACCGCCGCCGAACTCGAATTGATCGATACCATCCGCGCGGCCTGCCGGGGGCGTACCGCGCTGATCGCGACGCACAGTATCGCACTGGCGGCGGTCGCAGACCGCGTGGTGCGGCTGTGAGCCGCGCAATCGATCGGCTGCTGCGCGACGAGCGGCGGCGCGCGCGCCCGCTCCTCCTCCGCGCCGGATTGCTGGCGGGACTGGTGGGGGCAGCCTCGGTCGTGCTCCTCGGCGTCTCGGGCTGGTTCATCACCGCCGCCGCGCTGGCGGGGATGGCCGGGTCCGCCGTGGCGATGGGCTTCAACTATATGCTGCCGAGCGCGATGATCCGCCTGCTCGCGATCGTGCGCACCGGTGCGCGCTATGGCGAGCGGTTGACGAGCCATGCTGCCGCCTTCGGCGCGCTTGCACGCATCCGCCCGGCGCTATTCCGCGCGATCTGCGCCGCGCCGGTCGCGCGATCGCTCGCGCTCGGCACCGGGGAGGCGACCGCCCGCATGATCCAGGACGTCGACGCGATCGAAAATCGCTTCGTCCGCCTGTCCGCGCCGGCAAGCGTCGCCGCCGCCGCGCTGAGCGGGATTGCGCTGACCGCGATCGCGGGAATCGCGGCGGCGGGCGCGACAGCTCTGCTGCTCGTGGCGTTCCTGCTCTTTGGGCGGTTGCTCGCCCGCCGGCTCGACGCGCCCGGCCGCGCGGTCCAGCGCGCCGCCGGCGTGATGCGGCAGGACATCGCCGAACTGCTGGTGGCCGCGCCTGAACTGCGCTGTCTCGGGCTTGAGGATTGGGCTTCGGCGCGTATCGTGGCCAGCGCGGACGGCCTCGCCGCTCAGCAGCAGCGCCAGGCGCAGGCGCGTGCGTGGGTCGAACTGCTCCACGCCGCGACGCTCGCCGGCGCGGCGTGCCTTTCCGCGTTGCTCGCGGCGGAGGCCGGGCCGGCGCTGGCCGCGCTCGTGGCGCTGGCGGCGGCGATGACGATCGACGGCGCGGTTCCGCTGCTCCGCACCTTCGTTGAACAGGGCGCGGTGGAGGAGGCGGAAGCGAGGCTCGAGACGTGGCTGGCAGAGGACGAAGCGGCCGTTCCCGCCGACCCGCTTTGTCTCACGCTGCGTTTCGCGCAGGATGGCGCGATGGCGCACCCGCCGGGAAGCCGCCTGCTGTTGGCGGGGGCGTCGGGCAGCGGCAAGACGACGTTGATCGAGGGGCTGCTCGGCCTGCGTGCCCTCCCCGCCGATCGGGCCTGGCTCGGCCGGCATGATGTGGCGCACGCCGATCCGGCGCGCCTGCGTCGCTGCTTCGGCTGGGCGCCGCAGGATGCGATGCTCATCGCCGGGACGGTACGCGACAATCTGCTGCTGGCCGACCCGGGCGCATCGGAGGAGGCGCTGCGGCAGGCGGTGCACGATGCCGCCGCCGACGATCTGGTCGCGGCGCTGCCCGACGGACTCGATACCTGGATCGGCGAGGATGGCGGTTGCCTGTCGGGGGGTGAACGGCGGCGGATCGCGCTGGCGCGTGCCTATCTGGCCCCGGCCGCTTGGCTATTGCTCGACGAGCCGAGCGAGGGGCTCGATACCGCGACGGAGGCGCTGGTCATCGCGCGCCTGCGCGACCGTCTCGCACGGACTGGCCAGGGGCTGTTGCTCACGAGCCACCGGCCCGCGACGCAGGCGCTGTGCGCGCTTCGTGTGGACGTGACGGCG
Organism: Sphingomonas sp.; assembly: GCF_048594985.1. Lineage (GTDB taxonomy): Bacteria > Pseudomonadota > Alphaproteobacteria > Sphingomonadales > Sphingomonadaceae > Sphingomonas_I. Next base: position 11,295 of record NZ_JBMDXG010000297.1, read on the forward strand.
CCGCTGCTCCGGGCGGCGGCGTGACGGGCCTGCGCCAGCTTCAACGACGGCGGCGCGGCGTCTTCTCCATCATGCCGGTGGCGATGGCGAGAATCAGTCGGAACATGCTGCACCCCCTGTTGGCGCAGGCATGCGATAGCAGGTCCGGGTTGCAATCCGGTTACGATGTCCGGCTTTAGTGCGGGGCGATCGTCTCGAACAGCCAGTCGTGGAACAGCTTCACCGCGCGGTTGCTCAAACCCGTGCGCCGCGCCGCGAACCAATAGGAATAGGACGAGTCGGCAACCTCGTCGAAGATGCGGACGAGGCGCGGATCGTGCCCGCCGGCGACATGTTCGTCGAGCATGAAGGCCACGCCGAGCCCCTGCGCCGCTGCTTCGAGGATCAGCTGACCGGCGTCGAAATGGTCGATCGCGGCCGGCTGCAGATCGGGCATGCCGATCGCCTCGCGCCAGATGGGGAACAGCTCCGCCATGTCGCGGTGGACGAAGATGGTCGCACGCCGCAGATCTTCGGGTGTGCGGATCGCGTTCGGCCCGTCCTTCAGGCTCGGCGCGCCGATCGCGGCGATGCGGCTGCGCGCGATCTGGCGTGAATAGAGTGCGGGATCGATGTCGCGCGCGATCACGATCGCCGCATCCAGGCCTTCGCCCAAACGGACCAGGGGATGGGGCTGGGTATCGAGATCGATGTGGAGCGAAGGGTGGCGTTCGCGCAACTCGGGAAGACGCCCGATCAATCGCTGCGATGCAAAAAGCGGCGGTACGTTCAGTCGCAGCCGCATCAGCTCGGCCTCGCCCTTGCTTGCGTCGACTGCAATGGCAAGCTGGTCGAGCGCGGGCGCGACCCGGCCGAGCAGCGCCTGTCCATCCTTGTTCAGGACCAGCGCCTGATGGCGCCGTTCGAACAGCGGCTTGCCGATGAAGCGTTCGAGTGCCTGGATGCGACGGCTAAGCGCTGGCGAAGAGAGGGCAAGCTCCTCGGCTGCCGCCTTTACCGACCCCAATCGCGCCACCTGGACGAACGCCTCGACGGCGGTAAGCGGTGGCAGTCGTCGCACCGGCCCGAACCTCCCTAAGCTGCAAAGGCCATCCGGCCCCGCGCCGGCGCACACCTTATGCATGCGGATTGCGCATTTCGCAATCGCGGTACTGGGCTTCGCACTTGCACAATGAGCGGCCGGGACGCAGAAAGACCACGCCTTTCAGGCATCCTCTCCTAAACTTTCAAGGGCCGGTCCTTCGGGATCGGCCCCTTTTTTATCCGCCTCGGATCGGCAGGGCCCGATCGGGGTTGATTCTCCAGCGCCCTGCGGTTGCAGGGCCGGCAACGGCAAATGCTTGCCTTTGGCCCATGCTTTTGCGAACGCTCGGTAATAGCCGACGTGCGGCGAGGAGTTGGAATGAGTTCACCTGTTGGCGAGCAGGCATTGGAACGGGCCGGCGCGCGCCGCGCGGCTCGATCGGGCGGGCCGGGGCCGCTGGCGATGTTCTTCCGCGGCTTCCTGCGCAATCCGGTGATGGTCGGCTCGATCATTCCCTCCTCGCGCAGGCTCATCCGCAACATGCTGTCGCGCACCGATTGGGATCGATGCCGTCTGTTCGTCGAATATGGTCCGGGCGTCGGCACTTTCTGCGAGGAGGTACTCGACCGGATGGGGCCCGACGCGACCTATCTCGCGATCGACACCAACCCCGACTTCATCGCCTATCTGCGCCGCACGATCAGCGATCCGCGGTTCGTACCCGTCCTGGGCTCGGCGGCCGACGTGCGCCAGATCATGGCCGATCACGGTCATACGCAGGCCGATTACGTCCTTTCGGGCCTGCCTTTCTCGACCTTGCCAGCGGGGCTGGGCCCGCGCATCGCCGCCGAAACGCACGCCGCGCTGCGGCCCGGCGGGGCATTCCTCGTCTATCAATTCTCACCCAAGGTCCGCGACTTCCTCGCGACCGCGTTCGAGCGGATCGACCACGCGTTCGAACCCGTCAACGTGCCTCCGGCGCAGCTCTACTGGGCGTGGCGCGACTGACGCTCAGCGTCCGTCCGAACCGAAATTGAGCCGGCGGGTGACGTTGCCGTCGATCACCGCGACCAGGAAGTAAGCGAGCGACCAGCGCAGGCGGGTGATCCATCCCGCTTGCTCATGCATGTCAGTGGTGATGGCTTGCGAGGCGGCGATTTCCCCATCGACATAAGCGCGCATGTGCGCGGCGAAGCCCGCATCCTCGACGCGCAGCATGATCTCGAGATTGAGGAACAGGCTCCGCACGTCGAAATTGGCCGATCCGACATGGACCACATCGTCGATCACGAACAATTTGGTGTGCAGTTTCGTCGGCTGATACTCGAACAGTTGCACGCCACGCTTCAGCAGCCGGTGATAGGTATGGCGCGCGGCGGCGATGGTCGCCTGATTGTCCGATTTCGCGGCGGTCACGATCCGCGCCGTCCCGCCGCGCCGGACGATCCGCTCGATCCCGCGCAGCATTCGCGGCGTCGGCGCGAAATAAGCGGCGATCAGGTCGAGTCGGCGTGCCGCGAGCATGTCGCGGCGGAGCACTTTCGCCCAAGGGCTCAGATGTCGCGTCGGACCGCCGAGCATCCAGCAGGTCTGTCCACCCGGGTTGCTCCAGTGCGACAGCGCGCCGCGCAGCCGGCGGAAGCGCGGATTGCGCGCGCGCGTCCACTTTGCGAGCGCGTCGAAATAGCCTGCCAGCCGCCCCGCCGCCGGCCCTTCGATCCGGATGCCCAGGTCACGCCACCCGCCCGCATCGTCGAAATAGCTATCCTCGATATTGAAGCCGCCGATGATCGCCGCTCGCTCGTCGGCCAGGATCAGCTTCTGGTGGTTGCGGAGCAGGTAACGGCGGCCGAATCGCGGGAGGAAACGGCATATGTCGGCGCCCTTGCCGGTCAATGGCGCGAAGAAGGCGTCGGGCAGGTCGCTGCCGAACCCGTCGATGACCAAAGTGACTGCGACCCCCCGGTCCCGCGCCCGCACCAGCGCATCGCGCACCGCGCGTCCTGCGCCGTCATCGGCGTAGATGTAATAAAGCAGGCGGAGGCTGCGTTCGGCCCCGTCGATCAGCGCCAGCAACGCCTCCAGCCGCGCCTGCCCGGTGACGAGCGGGACGAGCACATTGCCGTCGATGGTGAAGGCGGGGGCCGAATTCGCGGCTTCGATTGACTTGGTCACCTCGCCGTCCTATCTCGCCACCCTTCCGATACCACCCACTTTCTTGCCCAGCGGAGCGTTAGATGGCGCGCGTCACCGTCGAGGATTGCGTCGACAAGATTCCCAACCGGTTCGACCTGGTGCTGCTCGCATCCCAGCGCGCGCGCCAGATTTCGGGCGGCGCCGAGCTGACGCTCGACCGCGACCGTGACAAGAACCCCGTGGTCGCGCTGCGCGAGATCGCGGAAGAGACGATCACGCCCGAGGATCTTCACGAGTCGGTCGTTCAGAACCTGCAGAAGGTCCAGATCGACGAGGAGGATACGCCCGACGAGATCGGGTCGCTGTCCGCCTCGGCCGAGGCGCTCCGGCTCACCGCCGCCGCCCCGCCGCGCACGCAGAATCTCGGCCCCGACTACGAATAAGCGCGCCGCGCGCGTTTTTCCGAGGGCCCCGGTTCCCGATGGGAGCCGGGGCTCTTTGCGTTCGTTTCCGACGCTGGCGAAGGAGAGAGACCATGCCGCGTGGAGACAAGAGCAGCTATACCGACAAGCAGAAGCGCAAGGCCGAGCATATCGAGGAAGGCTACGAAGATCGTGGCGTCCCGAAGGCGGAGGCCGAGCGGCGTGCCTGGGCGGCGGTGAACAAGGAATCGGGCGGCGGCAACAAGTCGGGCTCGGGCCGCGGCAAGCCGGACACGCACGGATCGTCGCGCAAGGGTGGCCGCAAGGGCGGCGCGGCCTCGGCGGGCCGCTCGGCGGCCGATCGCTCGGCGGCGGCGAAGAAGGGCTGGGAGACGCGGCGCAAGCGCGCGGGCAAATAGAAATGGATGGTGCCGGCCGTCGGACTCGAACCGACGACCTACCGCTTACAAGGCGGTTGCTCTACCAGCTGAGCTAGGCCGGCCCGTCCGCTGCCCTGCCCCAGAACGCCCCGAAAGGCTAGACGGTGAAGCTCTCGCCGCAGCCGCACGACCCCTTGGCGTTGGGATTGGCGAAGACGAAGCCGGCGGTGAAATCGTCCTCGACCCAGTCCATCGTGCTGCCGATCAGGTAGAGCAGGCTCGCCCCGTCGACATACAAATCGCCGCCGGGCGTCGCGATCTTCTCGTCGAGCGGGCTCGCGGCGGTCACATAGTCGACCGAATAGGCCAGGCCCGAACAGCCCCGGCGTGGCGTCGACAGCTTGACGCCGATCGCGCCCCCGGGCGCCTGCGCCATCAGGTCCGCGACGCGCGCCTCGGCCGAGGGGGTGAGCGTCAGCGCCGCCGGGCGTGCGCGGATGGTCGTCGCCATAATCTCTTCCTTCCGTGCCTTACAGCATGCCCAGTTCGAGCTTGGCCTCGTCCGACATCTTCTGCGGGTCCCATGGCGGGTCCCACACCAGATTGACGTCGCACAGGCCCACGCCCGGCACCGATCCGACGCGCAGTTCGACCTCGCCCGGCATCGATTCGGCGACCGGGCAATGCGGGGTGGTTAGCGTCATCATGATCGTGACATGGCCGTCGTCGGTGATGTCGACTCCATAGATCAGCCCCAGGTCGTAAAGATTGACCGGGATTTCGGGGTCGTAAATTTCCTTCAGCGCGTCGATCACCGCCTCGTACAGCGCGCCGCCCGGCTCGCTGCCCGACAGCGGCGCAGGCTTTTCGGCGAGGAAGCCGGTCAGGTAGTCGCGCGGCCGATCGCCGGCCTGCGCATCCTCGACGCGCGCCTTGGGGGGAGCGGGCGGGGCCGCCTCCAGTTCCTCGATCGCGATTTTCCGTTCCTCGTTCATCCGAAGATCCGCCTTACCCGTTCCAATCCGCGCACCAGCGCATCCACGTCGGCGGGGCCGTTATAGACCCCGAAGCTCGCCCGCGCCGTCGCGGGCACGCCCAGCGCCTCCATCAGCGGCTGCGCGCAATGATGGCCCGCGCGGATCGCGACATGGCCCTCATCCAATATGGTGCCGACATCGTGGGGATGAACCCCCTCGACCGCGAAGCTGACGATCCCCGCCGCATCGTCCGGCCCGAACAGGGTGACGCTGTTCAGATCGCGCAGCGCGTCGCGCGTGCGGGTGACGAGCGCGGCCTCGTGCGCATGGATCGCGTCGAGCCCGATCGCCTCGACATAATCGATCGCGGCATGCAGCCCGAGCGCGCCGACGATGTGCGGCGTCCCCGCCTCGAACCGGGTCGGCGCGGGGGCGTAGGTGGTCCGTTCGAACGTAACCTTGTCGATCATCGATCCGCCGCCCTGGTAAGGCGGCATCGCGTCGAGGATCTCGGCGCGGGCCCACAGGCAGCCGATCCCGGTCGGGCCGTACAGCTTGTGTCCCGAATAGACGTAGAAGTCGCAGCCGATCGCGCCCACGTCGACCGGCAGGCGCGGCACCGCCTGGCACCCGTCGAGCAGCAGTTTCGCGCCGACGGCATGCGCCAGATCGGCTGCGCGCCGCACGTCGAGGATCGAGCCGAGCACGTTCGAGACGTGGGCGAAGGCGACCAATTTGTGCGCGGGCGTGAGCATCGCCTCCGCCGCGTCGAGGTCGATCCGCCCGTCGGGCGTGAGCGGGCAGACATCGATCTCGATGCCCGTCCGGTCGCGCAGCAGCTGCCACGACACGATATTCGAATGATGCTCCAGCTGGCTGAGCAGGATGCGGTCGCCGGCCTTGAGGTGCGTGCCGCCCCAGCTCTGCGCGACGAGGTTGATCGCCTCGGTCGCGCCGCGCACGAACACGATCTCGTTCACCTGCCCGCCGATCAGCCGCGCGGCGGCGGCGCGTGCCGCCTCGTAAGCGAGCGTCATGTCGGCGGAGCGCTGGTAGACCCCGCGATGCACCGTCGCATAGGTTTCCCCATAAGCGCGCGTGATCGCGTCGATCACTGGCTGCGGCTTCTGCGCGGTCGCGGCGGTGTCGAGATAGGCCCAACCCGCCGGGATGGCCGGGAAATCGGCGAGGCGGTCCAAGGGAGCGCCGTTCGTGCTGAGCGAAGTCGAAGCACGGGGGGCACGCGCGGCGCTTGCGGCACGCCCTTCGACTTCGCTCAGGGCGAACGGGGGGGTGAGGCTGCTCACAGCAGCTTCTCCAGCGCGGCGTCGATCGTGGCCGTCAGGTCGCCCGCATCCTCGCCCTCGAACAGACCGCCGACGAACGCGCGCAGCAGCAGCGCCTTCGCCTCGGCGGGGGGCAGGCCGCGGCTGGCGAGATAGAATAATGCCTGCGCGTCGAGTTCGCCCACCGTCGCGCCATGCGCGCACTTGACGTCGTCGGCGTAGATTTCGAGCTCGGGCTTGTGGTTGGCGGTGGCCGACCGGTCGAGCAGCAGCGCCTTGACCGACTGGGGGCGGTCGGTGCCCTGCGCGCCGCGCGCGACCGCGACCTTGCCGAGATAGGATCCGGTCGCGCGCCCGCCCAGGATCGCGCGCACCGTCTGGCTGCTGGTGGCGTCGGGTTCGGCGTGGAGGACGCGCGTCACGATCTCGTTCGTGCTCGTGCCCCCGCCGACGATCGCGCCCGACAGGCCGAAATGCGCGCCTTCGCCCAGCTTCGCCTTGATGAAGATTCGGCCCAACTGGCCCGCCGCCGCCGCCACGCGGAATTCGGCGCGCGCGCCGGCGCCGATCTCGACCTCGTGATCCTCGATCGCGATGTCCGCCGCGCCGTCGATGACGATGTCGCGCACCAGCGTTTCGCCCGGTGCGACGGCATGGACCTGCGTCGACACCGGCCACACGCGCGCGACCGCGTCCAGGTCGCTATAGCGCCAGGTCTCGTCGCGACGGGTGGGAAGCGTGCTCACGCCGCGATCGCCCCATAGCCTTCGCGCTCCAGCTCCAGCGCCAGCTCGGGCCCGCCGGTGCGGACGATGCGCCCGTCGGCCAGGACGTGGACGAAATCGGGGCGGACATAATCCAGCAGCCGCTGATAATGTGTGATCAGCAGCACCGCCTTGTCGGGCTTGCGCATGATCGTGTTGATCCCCGCGCCGACCGCGCGCAGCGCGTCGATGTCGAGCCCGCTGTCGGTCTCGTCGAGGATGGCGAATTTCGGCGCGATGATCCCCATCTGCACCATCTCGGCGCGCTTCTTCTCGCCGCCGGAGAAGCCGACATTGACCGGGCGCTTGAGCATTTCGGCGTCGAGACCCAGCGCATCGGCCTGCGCGCGCGCGAGCTTCAGGAACTCCGCGCCCGACAACGGCGCCTCGTCCCGCGCCCGGCGCTGCGCGTTGAGCGCCTCGCGCAGGAATTGCAGGTTGGACACGCCCGGAATCTCGACCGGATACTGGAAACCGAGGAACAGGCCGGCGGCGGCGCGCTCGTGCGGGGCCATGTCGAGCAGCGAAAGTTCACCAAAGTTCACACTACCGGCGGTGACATCATAGCCGGGGCGACCGGCGAGGACGTAGCCGAGCGTCGACTTGCCCGCGCCGTTCGGCCCCATGATCGCATGGATCTCGCCCGCATTGATCGCGAGGTCGAGGCCCTTGAGGATCGGCTTGTCGCCGACCGAGGCGTGGAGGTTTTCGATCTTAAGCATGGAAAGGATCAATTCCGTTCGTGCTGAGCGAAGTCGAAGCACGTGTTTCAAGCACGTCGTTTGTGGCCCATCCTTCGACTTCGCTCAGGATGAACGGGATAGGCGGCGGCGCGGTCATCCGACCGACCCTTCCAGCGAAATGCCCAACAGCTTCTGCGCCTCGACCGCGAATTCCATCGGCAGCTGCTGCAGCACTTCCTTGGCGAAGCCGTTGACGATCAGCGCGACCGCCGCCTCCTGATCGAGCCCGCGGGACATGGCGTAGAACAGCTGGTCGTCGCTGATCTTGCTGGT
>NZ_JBMDXG010000298.1:0-2551 GCF_048594985.1 Sphingomonas sp.
GCCGCTGGTGATCGACGCGGACGCGCTGACGCTGATCGGCCGGGTGCGGCACGATCGGCTGCGCGGGCATGTGCTGACGCCGCACTGGGGCGAGTTCACGCGCCTGTTCGGGGACGATGGCGCCGACCGGCTGACGCAGGCGCGCGCGGCGGCGAAATCGAGCGGGGCGATCGTGCTTCTGAAAGGCGCGGACAGCATCGTGGCGCATCCCGACGGACGCGCCGCGATCGCTCCGCTCGCGCCCGCATGGCTCGCGAGCGCGGGTACGGGCGACGTCCTGTCCGGCATCGTCGGTGCGATGCTGGCGGGCGGGCTCGATCCGTTCACGGCGACGAAGGCGGGGGTGTGGCTGCATACGCAGGCGGCGCGGCTGGCCGGCCCCGCGCTGATCGCGGACGACCTGATCGGGCATCTGCCCGCCGCGCTGGCGGCGTGTCTGTGAGCGCGGGGACGATCGTCCGGATCGCCGCGCGCGGCGAGGGCGTGACCGCCGACGGGCGGCATGTCGCGCTCGCCGCGCCGGGTGACGTGGCGGAGATCGACGGGACGGTCCGCCCCGGACCGCATCACGCGATGCCGCCCTGCCGCCATTTCCCGCGCTGCGGCGGATGCCAGCTCCAGCATGTCGACGACGTGGCCTATGCCGAATTCCTGACCGGGCGGGTCGTGGGCGCGCTGGCGGCGCAGGGGATCGAGGCGCCGACGTTGCGGCCGCCGCATCTCTCGCCTCCGCATAGCCGCCGCCGCGCGACGTTGCGCGCCGAGCGGATCGGCCGGCGGGTGGTGATCGGGTTCAACGAGGGGCAGAGCCATCGCATCGTCGACATGGCCGAATGCCATATACTGCGGCCCGAACTGTTCGCGCTGGTGGCGCCATTGCGCGCGCTGATCGGCCCGTGGATCAAGGAGCGGCGGCAGGCGACGATCGCGATGACGCTCGCCGATCAGGGCGTCGACGTGGCGCTGGAAGGCGTGAGCCCCGAAGGGCTGGCGGCGCACGAGGCGCTGGTCGGCTTCGCGCAGGCGCATGGCCTTGCGCGACTGGCGATCGACGAAGGTTATGGCAGCGAGCCGCGCTGGGAGCCGGAGCCGGTCACGATCACGCTCGGCGGCGTGCCCGTCGCGCTGCCGCCGGCCGCCTTCCTTCAGGCAACGGTCGAAGGGGAGGGCGCGCTGCGTGAGGCGGCGGTCGAGGCGGTGGGGGATGCGGCAACGGTCGCGGACCTGTTTGCGGGGCTGGGCACCTTCGCGCTGCCGCTGGCGGCCAAGGCGCGCGTGCTGGCGGTGGAGGGTGCGCGCGATCCGGCGCTGGCGTTGCGTAGCGCCGCCAACCGGGCGGGGCGGTCGCTGCTGGTCGAGCATCGCGACCTGTTTCGCCGCCCGCTGTCAGGCGAGGAACTGGGCCGGTTCGAGGCGATCGTGCTCGATCCCCCGCGCGCGGGCGCCAAGGAGCAGGCCCCCGCGCTGGCGGCGGCGAGGACCGGCGTGATCGCCTATGTCTCGTGCAATCCCGCGACGTTCGCGCGCGATGCGCGGACCTTGCTGGACGGCGGCTGGTGGATCGACTGGATCCGCCCGGTCGGGCAGTTCCGCTGGTCGACCCATGTCGAACTGGCCGCGCGCTTCGTCCGCTGATCTGGCGGTGCTGCGCGGCACGCTTATCTTCGCGATATGCAGGCGGCGTCTTCCCGGCGAGTGAACCGCGCGGTTTCCGCGCTGGGGGCGGGGCTGGTCCAGGCACTGATGATCTGGATGCTGCTCGGCGGACCCGGCGCTCCCCGGCAGGGTCTGCAGGAGCCGGCTGGCCGACTGATCGCGATCGATGTCGTGCAACCGACTCCGCCAGCGCGGCCACCATCGCGTCCCTCGTCCGGCGGGCGGCCGCGCGACGCGCCTGCGCCTGCCGCGCTGCGGGCGACGCCCAGGCCGCTCGTCGCGCCGCCGCCGCTGGTAGAGGTGCCGCGCCCCATACCGATCCTCGCAGCACCCATCCCTTCGAACGCGGCCGACGCGCGCGCAGGGGCGGCAGAGCGCGACGGGCCGGGCACGGGCGCCGGCGGGGCGGGGCACGGGCTCGGCGGGGGCGGTCGTGGTGGGTGGGGCGGTGGCGACGGCATGGGGCGCGATCGTCCACCACGCTGGCGGGGCGGGCGGCTGAAGGATTCGGATTATCCGCGCCAGGCGGGGGAGGCGGGTATCGGGGGAACGGTATCGGTCCGCTACCGTGTCAACATCGATGGCCGGGTGAGCGACTGTCGCGTCACGGCGTCCAGCGGCAATGTGGCGCTGGACGAAACCACCTGCCGCTTGATCGAGCGACGCTTCCGCTTCGATCCGGCGCGCGATGAGGACGGGCGCCCAGTGCCCTCCACCATCGTCGAAAACCATAGCTGGCTGATGCGTGACCCGACGGATCCGCCAGGCCAGGGCGGCACTGCGGCATTAAATAATCTGTACTGACTTCAAATAAAGCGGCTTCGTTTCATCATATGTTAACAAACATGCAAACGACTCGGAGAGTAACGATGAAAAGCAAGGTTTTCCTTCTCTT
>NZ_JBMDXG010000299.1:0-5149 GCF_048594985.1 Sphingomonas sp.
GTCGGCGCGCGACTGCGCGCCGAACAGCTCGCCGATGCTCGGCGCGCGGAAGCCTTCGGCGTAGGATCCGCGCAGCAGCAGGTCGGTGATCGGCTTCCACAGCACCGATCCGGTGAAGGTCGTGCTGCTGCCGCTGGTCGAATAATTGGCGTGGCGGACCGCCCCGTCGAGATCGAGCGACTGGAAGAAGGGCGTATCCTTCAGGATCGGCACCCGGATTTCGCCGTAGAATTCGTCGGTGTTGAAATAGCCCGACGCCGCCTGCGCCGGAATATCGGATCCCAGGCCCGCCTGGATGATCGGATCGGGATCGAACTGGCCCCATTGCTCGCGATGTTCGTAACCCACCGCGATCCCGACCGGGCCGGCCGGCAGATCGAACAGGTCGCCGGTCAGGTTGGCGGTATAGTCCTGCAGCGACTGGCTGCTGCTGTCACGTTGGACGAAGCCGACATAATCCAGCATCGCCTGCGTCACCGAACCCGCGCCGCCGAAGATGTTGAACGGCACGCAATCGCCGGTGCATTGCGCCACCGGCCCGAGCGCGCGCGCCAGCCTTGCCGCATTGACGTTGCCGGTGAAGGTCTGGCGGGCGTCGTTGAAGCCGATCACCGCATTCACGTCCCAGTAGAAGGTGCGGCTGCCGATGGCGAACTTGCCGTCCAGCGTACCGGTCAGCGACATGGTGTCGACATGCTGGGTGTAGGTGCGCTGCCCCGCCTCGACCAGGCGGCGGCGGACGGTGGAGTAATTGGCCGGGGGGTTGCCCGCGCCGCCCGCCGACAGCGTCACGCCGAACGGGTTGAACGGGTTGGTCGCATCGATCGAGATCGTGTCGAGCAGGTTGCCGTTGCCCGCATCGGGCCCGACGAACAGCGGCAGGAAGGCCGCCTGGTTCTGCGAGTTGCGGCGATTGTAGACCGCCTTGACGCGCAGGTTCACGTCCGACCCCAGTTCCTGCCGGACGCTGAGATAGCCGCCATATCGTTCGGACGGGGTCAGGAAGTAATTGTAGGGTGAGAAGTTGAAGGTCGATGCCTGCGTATAGGGAGTGAAATCGCTGTTCGGGCCGGTCGGGTTGGCCGCGTCGTAAACCGGATTGCGCCCGATCACCGGGGCTTTCAGGGTCAGGCTCTGCCCGAGCACGTCGTAGCGGCCGAGCGTGGTCGCGCTGCTGCACCCGCCGTTGGCGATGTTGCAGGTCGTCTGGCCGGGATTGGGATATTGGGAGATGTCCCGGTCGCCCGTGCGTACCGCATTCTGCTTCACATAGCTGCCGCCGACCACCACGGAGGTGGTCGATCCCTGGAAGCCGTAGCTGGCGTTATATTCCTGCGTCCCGCCGTCGCCCGCGCGGTACTTGCCATATTGGGCCGAGGCCTGGAGCCCCTTCTGCGACTGCTTGGTGATGATGTTGACCACGCCCGCGATCGCGTCCGAGCCGTAGAGCGGCGACTGGCCCGACTGGAGCACCTCGATCCGCTCGATCATCCCGTTGGGCATCGAGTTGAGGTCGACCGTCGACGGGATGCCGCTGGCCGAGGCGCCGCTGACGAACCGCAGCCCGTCGACCATCACGAGCGTGCGCTTGGCGAGCAGGTAGCGCAGGTCGATCTCGGCCGATCCCGCGCCGACGCCCCCGCCGTCCTGCGGGTTGCCGATATTGCCGCGATTGTTGACCTTGCTGTTCAGCCCGCCCGCCGCGCTCGGCAGGCGCTGGAGGATGTCGGCGACCGATGTCAGGCCGGTCTGTGCCAGCGCCGTCTGGTCGAGCACGACCACCGGGGAATCGTTGTCCAGCGGATCGCGGCGGATGCGCGATCCGGTGACGATCACGTCGTCGCCCGCTTGGGCCTGCGCTTCGGTGCCTGCCACGGCGGCGGGTCCGTTCTGGACAACCTGCGCGTGCAGGGCTGCATGGGAGAGCATCATTGCGGGCAGGCAGGCACCGCAACGAAACAACACGGTCAATCGCATGATGTGTCCCCTTTGTTACTGGGACACAGTCTTTCGGTAACGCGTGCCGGGCACAATATGCTGCACCGCGCAAAAGTACGGCCGCCGCGCATCTCGGCGACCATGTTACAGTTTGGCAACAATGCGGTGAGGACAGGACTGTCCCGGCGCGGCGTTCAGAGCGTCAGACGCGCGAGGATACGGCAAGCAGCCCGGCCGGTAAGCGCTAACCTTTCGATCGCGTGGCGACGCGCGTCAGTCGGGCCGGCTGGCCGGCCAGGTTCCCAGCACCTTGCCGGTTGCGGGGTTTTCGATCCGCACCTCGTCCATCCGCATTCCGATCACGCAGACGGGGCGCTGCTCGATCCCGGCGGGCTGGATGCAGCGGACCGGCGCGGCGCCCGCGATCCGCTCGACGCGGCCGATCAGGCGCAGGCGGAATCCCTGGCCGCCCTCCGCCTCCTCGGGGTTCATGCGCTGGCGGATCTCGAACGCGCGGCCTTCGCGGCGGGCCCCGTCGGCAAGGAATTGCGCGATCCCCAGCGTCTGCCCGGGCAGCGTGACGGGCTCGACCCCGGTCGGCGTGGCCGTCCCGACGCGGGTGGGGCAGGCCTCGCTGCTCGACCACGGCCGCGCGATCCAGAATCCCTCGGCGCTGGTCACGCCGGCCTCTTCGCCAAGGCCCCAGTCGGCCGCGCTCCAGGCCGTCGGATTGACCGACACGTGCAGCACCTTGGCCTCCGCGTCGTAGCGCCACTGCATCGGCAGCGTGCTGGCCGCGTCGCTCGGCCCGCCGCATCCGAACGGCAGCACCAGGTCGAACCGCCGGCCGGCCGCCGCGTCCATGTCGCCGGGCGGGGGCTGGTTCGATGCGAACGCATCGGCCGCGCGTCGCGCCAGATCGATCAGGTCGGCCCGCGCCATCGTGCGCGGCGCTTCGGACGGCGGGGGCGGGGGGGTGACCGGGATCGGCGCAGCCACCTGCGGCACCGGCTCGGGCCGGGGCGCGGTCGATCGCCCGAACAGGAAACCCGCGCCACCGACCGCCATTATCGCCGCCAGCCCGCCCGCAATGGCAAGCCGGCTGGTCCTGACGGTGGGTTCCTGCATGATGGCGTGATAGCAAATTCGCCGTCATCCTCCAGTCCGAAAAGGTTTTTTCCCGTCGCCGGGCGTTGACACGGCCGCCCCCGCGCCCGACGCACGGGCGGCATGCCGATCGACCAGATCCTGACCTTGCTCGTCCTGGCGGCGGTGGTCGCCGCGCTGATCTGGGACAAGGTGCGCGCCGATGTCGTGGCCCTGTCGGGCGCGGCGGTGCTGCTGATGACCGGCGTGGTCCGCCCGGTCGACGTTCAGGGCGCCTTCGCCAGCCCCGCGATCATCGCGCTCGCCTCGCTGTTCGTCATCGCCTACGCGCTCGAACTGTCGGGGCTGCTCGATCGCGCGATCGCGTCGGCGGTGGCGATGTGCCGGCGGCTGGGTGCTGCGGGCATGTGGCTGCTCCTCGCGATGATCGGCGGCGTGTCGTGCGTTCTCAATTCCACCCCGATCGTGGTGCTCGGCGCGCCCGTGATCCGCGATGTCGCCACCGCGCTCCGGCTGCCGCCCCGCCGCTATCTGATTCCGCTCTCCTACGTCACGATCCTCACCGGCTGCTGCACGCTCATCGGCACCTCGACCAACCTGCTGGTCGACGACATGGCGAGCGTCGCCGGACAGCCGCGCTTCGGCATCTTCGAAGTAACGCCCGTCGGGCTGCCGATGGCGCTGGTCGGCGGGCTGTATCTGTTTCTGGTCAGCGGCCGCCTGCTCGACGGGCGGCAGGATGCGGGCGGGCGCGACGGAGACGCGCAGCCGGTCGACCGATCGCACATTAACAGCGCGCAGGTCGGCGATGCGGAGCTGTTCGCCGAACCGCGCCCGCTGCAGCCGGCCAAGGCGGCGATCGCGCTCGCCACCTTCGCGGGCGCGGTCGCGCTGGCGACGGCGGGGGTGGCGCCGATCGCCGCCACCGCCTTTTCGGGCGCGGTGCTGCTGATCCTGTTGCGCGTGATCAGCGCGGACGAGGCCTATGGCGGGCTCCGGCCGCAGATCCTGATCCTGATCGCGGGGATGGTCGTGATCGGCATCGCGATGGAGGAAAGCGGGCTCGCGGCGCAGGCGTCGCGCCTGCTCATCTCGAGCGTCCACGGCTTCACCCCGATGATCGCGCTCACCATCCTCTACGTGCTGACGATGATCCTGACCGAGCTTCTGTCCAACGCCACCGTCGCGGTGCTCGTCACGCCGGTCGCGGTCGCGCTCGCCGAAAGCCTGGGGGTCAGCCCGCGCCCGTTCCTGGTCGCGGTGATGATGTCGGCCAGCGCCGCCTTCGCCACGCCGTTCGGCTACCAGACCAACGTCATCGTCTATCAGATGGGCGGCTATCGCTACATGGATTTCGTGCGCGTCGGCCTGCCGCTCAACATCATCACCTGCGTGGCCGCGCTGGCCGCGATCCGCGCCTTCTTCCCGTTCTGATCGAACGGGCGGCGCGATGCCGGCGCGTCAGTGCGCCGCCTGGTCGTCCGCCGGCCCGCCGATCAGGATGAAGCGGCGGTCGCAATAGCCGCAGTCGACATAGCCCTTCTCGTCGATCTCCAGGAACACGCGCGGATGGCCCAGCGCCGCGCCCCCCGGAATGTCGGTCGCGCCATCGCAGGCGACGCGGCTGGTGGAGACTCGGGCGGTTTCGGGCGGCGGCAGCATGATCGGGGCCGATAGCAAGCGGGGCGACCAGAGATCAACGGCGGTTGCACGCCCGCGCGCACATCCTTACGCGGCGGCAGACTTTTTTCCGGAGACCAGCACCCCATGACCGAACCCACGCTCGACGTCGTCGCGATCGGCAATGCCATCGTCGATGTGATCGCCCAGGCCGACGACGAATTCGTCGCGGGCGAGGGAGTCGCCAAGGGCTCGATGCGGCTGATGGACGAAGCGACCAGCGACGGCCTCTATTCGCGCATGGGGCCGGGGCGCGAGATCAGCGGCGGTTCGGCCGCGAACACGGTGGCGGGCATGGCCGCGCTCGGCGCCAAGTGCGGCTTCATCGGCCAGGTCGCCGACGATCAGCTCGGCGCGGTCTTCGCGCACGATATCCGCGCCAACGGCGTCGCCTTTGCCACCCCGGCCCGCGCAGGCCAGCCGT
>NZ_JBMDXG010000003.1:0-8524 GCF_048594985.1 Sphingomonas sp.
CGGCGGAACAGGCCGCGCCCCGTCTGCGCCTCGAACATTTCCTGCGGACTCTCCGGGTCGAGCACCTCATTGTCCGCCAGCCAGCGCTCGGTCTCGCTGAGGTTGGGATCGCGATACGGCCGCAGCGAGCGTCCGTCGCCGCGCAGCGCCTCGATCGCGCCGATCAGCGATCCGTGGCTCTCGATCGCGCGCGTGACGGTCTCCGGCTCGACGCCGAGATGCTCCGCGAGCAGGTCGTCGCGGATCTCCGCGACGCGCGCGCGATCCGCCGCGCTCTCCGCCTCGATCACCAGGTCGCATTCGGTGTCGAGTCCGAGCGAGCGGTTGTTCATATTGGCCGATCCGATGCGGAGCGTGCGCCCGTCGGCGATCAGAATCTTGGCGTGGACATAGATCGGCGCGCCGCCTTCGGTGAAGGGATGGTAGAGCCGCAGGCGGCCGTGGCGGTCGCGCGCCGCGAGCGCCGCCATCAGCCGCGCGCGCGCCGTATCCATCGCCAGCGGCTCGAGCCATCCTTGCGCGGTCAGCGGATTGACGATGACGATTTCCGGCCCGTCCGCCTCGTCCAGCCGCCGCGCGCTCGCCTCCGCGATCTTGCGCGACGCGAAATACTGGCTCTCGACATAGAGACTGGTTCTGACCGCCGCGATCTGGGCGAGGAACAGCGTCTCGATCTCCCGCACCCCGTCCTGGTCCGGCATCTCCGGGAAAGTGCGCGCGATCCCCACGGGAATGTCGCGAAAATCGACGTCGAGCCCCTCCGGCCAGCAGTCCGATCGCTCCTCGATCGCGGTCAGTGCCGTGCCGCCGGCGCGCCGCCATCGTTCGCGCGCCATCTCGCCGAGCGCCGCCGCAACCGGCCCTTCGACGGCGGCGGTGGCGTCATGCCACGGCTTGTAGGGTTTGCCGTTGGGCAGCGTCCGGCCCGGATCGTCGTCCTCGTGATCGCGCCGGTCCCAGCGTTCGCCGGTCATGTCGATCCCGCCGCAGAAGGCGAAGCAATCGTCGATCACGACGACCTTCTGGTGATGCGAGGCGCCGGTCGGGTGGAAGGCGTCGAGCTTGGTCTGAATGCGCGGATGGCGCATCCATCGCAGCACCGTGAGGATGGTGCTGCCGCGCACCACCGTCTTGAGCGCGCCCACGTCCCACCGTAGCAGGAAGACCTCCAGCTCCGGATTGCGTTCCGCGAGCCACAGGATGAAATCGCCGACCGTCTCCGGTTCGCCGGGTTCGTGGCCGTCGCGGATCAGGCGGATGCGCGCGTCGAAATCCCATCCGATCAGCATGATCCGCCGCCGCGCCTGCATCATCGCGTCGCGCGCAATGCGGAAATAATCGTCCGCGTCGACGATCACGCGCATCCGCGCGGCTTTTTCGGTGCGCCACAGCCGGGCGTCGTCGCGCGTCATCGGCGTGCGCTCAATCGACCCAGTCGAGCCCGATGTCGCGGTACAGGCTGCGATCCTCTTCCCAGCGCGGATTGACCTTCACGTGCAGGAACAGGTGGACCTTCTGCCCGGTGATCCGCTGCAGCTCCTCGCGCGCTTTCTGTCCGATCTCCTTCAGCCGCGCGCCGCGCGCGCCGAGGATGATCGCGCGCTGGGTCTCGCGCGCGACCAGGATCTGCTGGTGGATCGCGACCGATCCGTCGCGCCGTTCCTCATACTTCTCGGTCTCAATCGCGCTGTCGTAGGGGAGCTCGGCGCGAAGCTGGAGGTAGAGTTGCTCGCGCGTCACCTCCGCCGCCAGCATCCGTTCGGACGCGTCCGACACCTGGTCCTCGGGGAAGTGCCACGGCCCCTCGGGCATGCGCGCCGCCAGATCGGCCTTGAGCGCGGCGACCCCGTCGGCGGTCAGCGCCGACACGAAATGGATCGCCACCGGATCGAGCATCCCCTGCAATTCCTGCGCGAGCGCGAGCAGGGGCTCCTTGATGGCGATGTCGACCTTGTTGAGGATCACCATCTTCGGCCCCGGCAGCGCCGCGACCCGATCGACCAAAGCGCGCGCCGGCGAATTGAACTTGCCCTTGGCGTCGATCACCAGCGCGATCAGGTCGGCGCCTTCGGTCCCGCCCCAGGCGGCGGCGACCATCGCGCGGTCGAGCCGGCGACGCGGATCGAAGATGCCCGGCGTATCGACCAGCAGGAGTTGCGCCTCCTCCTCGATCGCGATGCCCATCAGGCGCGTGCGCGTCGTCTGCGCCTTGGGGCTGACGATCGCCACCTTCTGCCCGACCAGCGCGTTGACGAGGGTCGACTTGCCCGCATTGGGCGCGCCGACGATGGCGACGAGGCCGCAGCGCTGGCTCATGCGAGCTGCGCCATCAGTGCGGCGGCGGCGGCGGTTTCCGCCTCCTGCTTCGACGATCCGTCCGCCTGCGCCGCGCCGCCGCGCCGTCCGCCGACCTCGACCTGGACGGTGAAGCGGGGGGCGTGATGCGGGCCATCGCGCCCGACCAAAGTATAGACCGGCGGGCGGCACTGGCGCGCGGCGGCCCATTCCTGCAGCGCCGACTTGGGATGCTTGGGCGCTTCCTCCAGCCGGTCGAGCCGGTCGCCCCACAGCCGCTTCACCGCGTCCGATGCCGTGCGGAAGTCCGTTTCGCAGAACAGCGCGCCGATCATCGATTCGACCGCGTCACCCACGACATTGTCGCTCATCTGCGCGCCGTCGTCGCGCGCCTGCTTGCCCAGGATCAGTTGCGCCGGAATACCGGCCTCGCGTCCGACCTCGGCGCAGGTCTCGCGGCTGACGAGCATGTTCAGGCGCGCGGACAATTTGCCCTCCGGTTCGTCGGGAAACCGGCCGTAGAGCCACGCCGCCATGGCGAGGCCGAGCACCCGGTCGCCCAGGAATTCCAGCCGCTCATAGCTCGGCCCCCCCTGGCTGCCATGTGTCAGCGCGCGGCGAAACAGGTCTGCGTCCTTGGGCGCGTGCCCCAGCGTCTGGCGTACCCAGGCGGCGAATGGATCGGGTTCGTTCACGCATCCGCCCCTAGCGCAGGCGGCCCGCGTGATGCCAGCCCGGCCGACACGCTCAGGCGACGAGCAGGCGATAGCCCGCAAACACCAGGATCGCGGCCAGGATCGGCCGGATCACGGAATCGGACATGCGGTTGGCCAGCAGCGATCCGGCGACGATGCCGGGGATCGATCCGATCAGCAGCAGGCCCAGCGTGCCGAGATGGACGTTGCCGATCCATAAGTGGCCGATCCCGGCGACGAAGGTCAGCGGCACCGCATGGACGATGTCGGTGCCCACCAGCCGCCTCGCCGAAAGACGCAGGGGATAGAGCGCGAGCAGCATCGCCGCGCCCAGCGCACCCGATCCGACCGATGTCAGCGTCACGAGGAAACCCAGCACCGCGCCCGCCGCGACCGTCGCCGCCGGCTGCCACCGATGCGCGCTGATCGCGGCGGACCGCGCGCGCGTGGCGTAACGATGGATCGGCCCCTTCAGCACGGTGGCGAGCGCGGTCAGCATCAGCACCACGCCCAGCGCGTGCATGATCGTGCCGCCCTTGATCTGGTGGATGTCGGCGGAGGAAAGCCACCACAATGTCAGCGCGGCCATCGGCAGGCTGCCCAGCGCCAGCCGCCGCACGATCTGCCAGTCGGGCCCGCCCTGCCGGTGATGGACGACGCCGCCGACCGTCTTCGTGATCGCGGCGAACCACAGGTCGGTGCCGACGGCGGTGGTAGGGGAAACGCCGAACGTCAGGATCAGGAGCGGCGCCATCAGCGATCCGCCCCCCACGCCGGTCAGGCCGACCATCATCCCCACGACCAGCCCGGCGATCGGGTACAGCCAGTCCATCCATCCCCCGTTGCGATACCGCGCGGCCGTTTTGCACGCCGGGCGCCGCCATGCCAGCGATGCCAGGCGCTGCGTCGGCGATTCCGCCCGCTTGACCGACGACCCCCCTGTACCTAGAGGGGCAGGCCTGCGGCGTCAGCCGCGTGCCAATGCGGCGGTCGTAGCTCAGTTGGTTAGAGCATCGGTTTGTGGTACCGAGGGTCGCGGGTTCAAGTCCCGTCGTCCGCCCCAGCATTTCCCATATTCCAGGCCTCTTCCGCCTGTACCCCGACGTCGGTTGAGGGTAGCGATTGCGCTCCGAAAAGATTATTGCGTTGTCCAGCAATAATCTTGTGAGAGGAATGGCATGCCGGCCTTGTGGACCCTGCCCGATTTCGACGCGCACGAGGGCGTTCACTTCTTCACCGATCCCGCCAGCGGGCTGCGCGCGGTCATCGCGCTCCATTCCACGCATCTCGGCCCGGCGGCCGGCGGCACCCGCTTCTGGCATTATGCCGACGATGCGCAGGCGGTGACCGACGCGCTGCGCCTGTCGCGCGGCATGAGCTTCAAGAATGCGATGGCGGGCCTGCCGATGGGCGGCGGCAAGGGGGTAATCCTGGCCGGCGCGGATCGCGCCAAGTCGCCCGAACTGCTCGCCGCCTTCGGTCGCGCGGTCGATTCGCTCGGCGGGCGCTACGTCACCGCCGAGGATGTCGGCATGGGCGAGGCGGATCTGGTCGCGATCGGGCGCGAGACGCGCCACGTCTCGGGCCTGCCCGTGGGTGAGGGCGCGGCCGGCGGCGATCCTGGCCCCTCGACCGCGACGGGCGTGTTCCTGGGCGTGAAGGCGGCGATCAAGCGCGCGCTCAGCCGCGACAGCGCCGACGGCGTCCATGTCGCGATCCAGGGCGTCGGCTCGGTCGGCGGCGGGCTCGCCCGCCTGCTCGCGGGCGAAGGCGCGCGGCTGACCATCGCCGACATGGACGCCGGCCGCGCCGCGCGGCTGGCCGAAGAACTCGGCGCCGCCGTGACCGGGCCCTCCGCCATTCTGGATGTCGAAGCGGACATTTTCAGCCCGTGCGCGCTCGGCGCGGTCCTGACCGAGGCCAGCATTCCCGCCTTGCGCGTCAAGGCGGTGGCGGGCGCCGCCAACAACCAGCTCGCCACCCCGGTGGATGGCGACCGGCTGCACGCGCGCGGCATCCTCTACGCCCCCGATTACGTTATCAACGCGGGCGGGATCATCAACGTCAGCCTCGAATATCTGGGGCAGGGCGATCGCGACGAGGTCGAGGCGCGCATCCGCCAGATCCCCGGCCGGCTCGAGTCGATCTGGGAGGAAAGCGCCGCGACCGGCGAAACCGCCGCCGCCGTCGCCGATCGCATGGCGATGAAGCTGATCGGGCGCGGTTGATATCTCGAGAAACCGTCATGCCGGACCCGTTCCGGCATCCACCATGCATCCTCGCCGCGGCCCATTGCCGGGCCGTGGACTCGGGAACAGGTCCGGGGTGACGGGGTGGGTGCACGGTTGGGTTTGTTTGGCGCGCGCTTCCCGCTAAAGCGCGCGCCGACCATGGCCGACACTCCCGACACCAAGCGCGACTGGCGCGACACCGTCTTCCTGCCGAAGACCGATTTTCCGATGAAGGCGGGCCTCGCTGCCAAGGAACCGGCGATCCTCGCCCAATGGCAGGCCGACGACCTCTACGCCCGCCTGCGCGAGGCGCGCGCCGGGCGCGAACGCTTCATCCTCCACGACGGCCCGCCCTACGCCAATGGCGACATCCACATGGGCCATGCGATGAACAAGGTGCTGAAGGACATCGTCGTCCGCACCCAGTCTTTGCTCGGCAAGGACGCGCCCTATGTCCCCGGCTGGGACTGCCACGGCCTGCCGATCGAATGGAAGGTCGAGGAGGAATATCGCAAGGCCAAGAAGAACAAGGACGAGGTGCCGGTCGCGGACTTCCGCGCCCAGTGCCGCGCCTATGCCGACAAGTGGGTGGATGTGCAGCGCGACCAGTTCCAGCGGCTGGGCGTGATGGGCGAGTGGGCCGATCCCTACCTCACCATGAACTACGCCAGCGAGGCGATCATCGCCGGCGAGCTGTTGAAATTCGCCGAAACCGGCCAGCTCTATCGCGGCGCCAAGCCGGTGATGTGGAGCCCCGTAGAAAAGACTGCGCTGGCCGAGGCCGAGGTCGAATATGAGGACATCACCTCGACCCAGATCGACGTCGCGTTCGAGATCGTCGAGAGCCCGATCCCCGAACTGATCGGCGCGCATGCGGTGATCTGGACCACCACGCCGTGGACGATCCCGGTCAACCAGGCTTTGGCTTACGGGCCGGAGGTTGAGTATATTCTGGTAGACGCAGCCCCCGATATTGTAAGCTCTGTTGGCCGTGGCGGTGATCGTAGCAAACGGTTGGCAGAAGCCGGAGAATATGCATCCCGCCTTACCAGTCCGTTCCTAATAGCGGAAGTATTGCTCGATGCCGTCTTGAGGCGGATTGACCCTCGCCTTCAGGCAGAGCCAAAGGTGTCTTGGCGCGGCAAAGGCTCCGATCTCGCCGGCACAATGGTCCGCCACCCGATCTACAATTTCCTCCGTCATCCCGGCGAAAGCCGGGATCCCGCTTCTTTTGGTGCGGGCGAAGGCAGCGGGACCCCGGATCAAATCCGGGGTGACGAGTGGGAGAAAAGGCTCGCCTTCTTCGAGAAGCCCCGCCCTATGCTGCCGGGCGATTTCGTCACCACCGATGCCGGCACCGGCCTCGTCCACATGGCGCCGGATCATGGCGAGGACGATTTCCTGCTGTGCAAGGAACACGGCATCGACCCCGTGTTCGCGGTCGAGGGCGACGGCAAGTATCGCGCCGACTGGCCGTGGCTGGGCGGGCAAGGGAGCGTCATCAATCCCAAGTTCAACGCGCCCGACGGCCCGATCTGTTCGGATCTGCGCGAAGCCGGGGCGCTGCTCGCCGCCAGCGCGGACTTCCAGCACAGCTACCCGCATAGCTGGCGGTCCAAGGCCAAGGTGATCTTCCGCGCCACGCCGCAATGGTTCATCGGCATGGATCGGAGCATATCTCGCGACCTGCCGGGGGCAGGTCGCGGAGCGGAGATCGGCTTGCAAAGCGAGCCGTCGGCCATAGCGGCGGAGATCGACGCCGCTGCTCCCTCTCCCCGGCGGGGAGAGGGCTCGAACGGTGCGACCCTGCGCGAACTCGCGCTCGACGCGATCGCGCGCACGCGCTTCGTGCCCGAAAAGGGCCGCAACCGCATCGGCGCGATGGTCGAGGGGCGGCCCGACTGGGTGATCTCGCGCCAGCGCGCGTGGGGCGTGCCGATCGCGCTCTACGTCCACAAGGCGACCGGCGACTATCTGCGCGACGCGCAGGTCAACGCCCGCATCCTCGCCGCGTTCGAGGCGGGCGGGGCGGATGCGTGGTTCACCGCCGACCATCAGGCGCTACTCGGCCCCGATTACGATCTGGCGGAGTACGAACCGCAGAAGGACATTCTCGACGTCTGGTTCGACAGCGGCTCGACCCACGCCTTCGTGATCGAGGCGCGCTATGGCGAGGGGACGCGCGCCAACCTCTATCTCGAAGGGTCGGACCAGCATCGCGGCTGGTTCCAGTCGTCGCTGCTCGAAAGCTGCGGCACGCGCGGGGTGGCGCCGTATGACGCGGTGCTGACGCACGGCTTCGCGCTCGACGGGCAGGGGCGGAAGATGTCGAAGTCGATCGGCAACGTCGTCGATCCGCTCAAGATCATTGGCGAGAGCGGGGCCGACATCCTGCGCCTATGGGTCGCGAGCGTCGACTATTTCGAGGATGTGCGCATCGGCAAGGAGATCCTGGCCGGCACGTCGGACGCCTATCGCAAGCTGCGCAACACCTTCCGCTACCTGCTCGGCGCGCTCGACGGTTTTGGCGAGGACGAGCGGGTGGCGGTCGACGACATGCCCGACTTGGAGCGGTACGTTCTCCATTTGCTCGCCGCGCTCGATGCCGAGCTGCGTTCGGCGGCGGACGCGTTCGAGTTCAACCGTTACGCGCGAGCGCTCACCGATTTCTGCAACAACGATCTGTCGGCCTTCTTCTTCGATGTCCGCAAGGATTCGCTCTATTGCGACGCGCCCGCCGATCCGAAGCGGCGCGCCTATCGCACGGTGCTCGACATCCTGTTCCACGCGCTCGTGCGCTATGCCGCGCCGATCCTCTGCTTCACCGCCGAGGAAGTGTGGGGCACGCGCTATCCGGATGGCGGCAGCGTGCACCTGCTCGAATGGCCGGATGTGCTCGACCTTTGGGTGGATCGCGAACTGGCCGCCCAGTGGGACGAGCTGCGCACGCTCCGCCAGGTGGTGAGCGCCGAGATCGAGCCCAAGCGCCGCGCGAAGGAGGTGGGGTCGAGCCTCGAGGTCAAGGTCGTGATCGGCCTGCCCGACGATCGCGACCGCCCCAACGTCACCACGGCCGAGCTGGCCGAACTGCTGATCGTGTCCGACGCCTCGTTCGACACGGTCGCGCACGGCCCGGTCGCGATCGCGCACCGCACCGACCGGCATAAATGCGGCCGCTGCTGGCGTCATCTGCCCGAGGTGGTCGAGGATGGCGACCTGTGCGACCGCTGCACGGAGGTGGTTGGTGCATAGGCCCGCCGCCCACCCCGTCGCCCCTGCGCAGGCAGGGGCCCATGTCTCTTC
>NZ_JBMDXG010000030.1:0-8927 GCF_048594985.1 Sphingomonas sp.
CGCCCCGTCGAGCGGTGCATCCAGCGGAACGTAGCGGCCGTCGATCGCCGCGCGGAGCCGCGTGCGATCCGCCAGCGCCTCGGCATGCCCCCCGCTTTTCGCCGCGAGCCAGTCGAGCAGTTGATCGACCGTACTGATGTCCGCCGAAGGGATGATCTCCTCGCCGGCCTTGCCGATCCGTTCGCGCACCCAGGCAAAATACAAGAGCCGCAATGGCTTAATCCATATGCTTGAGGCCGACGCGCAGATAATCCCAGCCGGTGATCAGCGTCAGCCCCGCCGCCGCCCACAGGCTGAACAGTCCGACCCATTCGATCCACGGCTGCGTCGGCACCGCGCCGGCCAGGATCAACGCGCCGAGCGAGACGAGCTGGAAGGTCGTCTTCCACTTGGCAAGCTGGCTGACCGGGACCGAGACGCGCAGCTCGGCGAGGAATTCGCGCAGGCCCGACACCGCGATCTCTCGGAGCAGGATGACGAGCGCGGCGACCACCGGCGGCCCGTCGATCGCGCGGGTGAAGACCAGCATCACGATCACCGTCGCGACCATGATCTTGTCGGCGATCGGATCGAGGAAGACGCCGAGCTTGGACACCGCCCCCTGCGCCCGCGCGAGATAGCCGTCGAAATAATCGGTCACGCCGACCAGCACGTAGAGCAGGAAGGCCAGCCAGTAATCCCAGGGGGTCGGCCGCCACAGCAGCAGGACCATCACCGGCATCGCCACGATGCGCGACAGGGTGAGGAGGTTGGGCAGGGTGAGCATGCGAAACGACCCTTAGCGTGCCTCAGCCCGCCTGGGGAGGGGTGCGCTCGTGAAGAAGCACGGTGTTGCCATGATAGCTGCCCTCGCGAAAGACGCGAAAGCCCAGCCGCTCGGCGAGCCGGAGCGAGGACGCATTCTCCGGCGCGATGATGCACACCTGCCGCGCCGCGCCGAACTGCGCCTCGTGCCACGCCATCGCGGCGCGGATCGCCTCCCCGGCATAGCCGCGCCCCTCGGCCCAGCGCGCCAGGATCCAGGCGGCCTCCGGCGCGGGATCGAAATCCTCGCCCAGCCCGCGGCGGAAGTGCATCAGCCCGATCTCGCCCGCCAGCCGCCCGCTCTCCTTCTCCTCGACCGCGAACAGGCCGTAGCCGAACAGCGCCCAATGCCCTGCATAGCGCAGCAGCCGCGCCCAATTCTCCTCCGCGCTCTGCGGCTGTCCGCCGACGAAGCGCATCGTCTCGGTATCGGCGGTGATCGCGCAGCGCGCGGCATGGTCGGCGATGCGATGGGGGCGCAGGCGCAGGCGTTCGGTCTCGAGGACGACGGTCATTGGATCGTTCTGCTCAAGGCGCTTGGTGTTGTCCACGCATCTCGGCTATGGGCGCGCTCCGTGAGCATTGCCAGCGACATGGGCCCCGCCCTTTCATGACGCCTTCCCTGCAATTGCTCGGCAAGCGGCGATTCCTGCCGCTGTTCGCGACCCAGTTCCTGGGCGCGTTCAACGATAATCTCTTCAAGCAGGCGATGGTCCTGTTCGCGACCTATTCGATCTATTCGGATCCGAAGAAGGAGGCGGCGTTCAACGCCATCGCCACCGGCCTGTTCATCCTGCCCTTCTTCCTCCTGTCCGCGCTGTCGGGGCAGCTTGCGGACAGCCACGACAAGGCACGCATCGTGCGGCTGGTGAAGCTGGCAGAGATCGGGATCATGACCGTCGGCGCGGCGGGGCTGATCTTCGCCTCTGTCCCGCTGATGCTCGCGGCGGTGCTGGCGATGGGGGTCCATTCCACTTTCTTCGGCCCGATCAAATATGCGATCCTGCCCCAGCATCTGAACAAGGACGAGGTGCTGGGCGGCACCGGTCTGGTCGAGGCCGGGACCTATGTCGCGATCCTCGCCGGCACGATCGTCGCCGGGCTGATCGAGCCGCGCATCACCGCTCTGGTGGTGCTGGCGGTGGCGGCGCTCGGCTGGCTCACTGCGCGCGAGGTGCCGGCCGCTCCCCCGCCGGGCGAACGGCCCGCGATCGACCATCATATCGTCCGCGCGTCGATCACGCTCGTCTCGGCGACGCTCCACATCCCGCGCCTGTTCCTCGCGATCCTGTCGATCAGCTTCTTCTGGATGATCGGATCGGTGCTGATCGTGCAGTTCCCGCCGCTCGTGAAGAACGTCTTCACCGCCGATCAGCAGGTCGCCAGCCTGTTCCTCGCGATCTTCTCGGTCGGGGTCGCCATCGGATCGGTGGTGATCAACCGCCTGCTCGCCGGTCGCGTATCCGCGCGTTACTCGCCGGGGTCGGTCGTCGCGATGGGCGGGTTCATCATCCTGATGGCGGTCTGCGCGCATCGGTGGGAGGGGGCGGCCGACGGGCGCTATTTCACGCTCGCCGAATTCCTCGTGCATCCCGGCGCGCCGCTGGTCAGCGTCGCTTTGTTCGGGGTGGCGATCACCGGCGGCATGTTCGTCGTCCCGCTCTACGCCTTCCTCACCACCACGGTGGAGAAGGACCATACCGCGCGGACGGTCGCTGCGAACAACATCGTCAATTCGGGTGCGATGGTGCTGGGCGCGGTGCTCGCGATCGGGCTCGCGGCGGCGGGCGTATCGGTGACCAATTCGCTCGCCAGCGTCGCGATCCTCTGCCTCGGCGCGTCGGCCTTGTCGTGGCGGCTGCATCGCGCGTGCGACGGCGTCGACTGCGGCGGACGGTGAAGCGGCCGGCACGCGGGTGACGTCCCCCTGGTCCTCTCCGCGCGCCGCCTCTGCGCTGGCCGGCGCGCTCCTGACGCTTGGCGGGCTGGCAATATGGTTGCTCCATGCGGCGGTCGACCGGCCGCTGCTGGCCTGGCTGCGCATCGGCGCGCCGCACCCTCTCCTCGCCGTCGCCACCTTCAGCACGCACGGGGGGGGGGCGGCGGCGCTGAGCCCGGGGGCGCGGGCGGGCGTCGCGCTGCTGGCGCTGGCCGGCCGCCGGCGCGAGGCGCTCTGGCTGTTCGCGACGATCGCCTCGGGCCGTCTGCTGGTCGAAGGGCTCAAGGGCCTGATTGGCCGCACCCGGCCCGACGCGGCCGGCCGCCTGGTCGAGGTCAGCTCGGCCAGCTTCCCCAGTTCGCACAGCGCAGGCGCGATGCTGACGGTGGCCGCCATCCTCGCGGTGCTCCGCCCCCCGCCCCCGATCGCGATCGTTGCCTTGTCCTGGCCGCTGCTCGTCGGCCTCTCGCGCCTCGTGCTGGGCGTGCATTGGCCGAGCGACGTGCTCGCCGGCTGGGGCTTCGCGCTCCTCTGGGTGGCGCTGCTGGCGGCGTGGCTGCGCCGGGCCTAGCGCGTCCGATCAGGCCTCGCCGCGAAACTTGGCGGTGACCGTCGCCTCGATCCCCGCCGCCTTGAGCGGCATGGCGAAGCTGCGTTCGATCGCGTGCCGCGCGGCATCGCGCGCCAGCCGCATCGGCAGCGCCTCGCCCGCCTGGCGGACCAGCTCGCGCTGCCCGGCCGCCTTGTTCGCCGCGTCGAGCCGCGCCTCCGCATCGGTCAGCGCCATCAGCACGCCGCCCTCGCCATAGGTCTGGACCGCGCGCAGATCGACCTGCGGCGCCGAGACCGACAGCGGCGGCAACGTCACCGTCAGCGTCCGCGACGGCGCGTCCCACGTCAGGTCCTGCGCACGCAGCGCCGCGAGATCGAATTCGTAGCGGACCATGCCCGGCATGATCAGCGTCTTCTTCGCGGCAAAGCCGAAGCGGCGCTGCTCCGACGTGACCACCGCGACGAAGCGCGCCGCGAACGGCACCAGCACCGCCTGCTCGCGTACCGCCTGGAGGCTGGCGGCGGCGACCGTCACCGGATCGGGATCCAGCTCGCGCTTCAGCTTGAGGCCCAGCGCGACGATGATCGCCGCCGCCACCGCGACGACCAGCGCCAGCGCGCCGATCCATTTCACCACCGGCCGGATCATGCCGCGATCGCCCAGCACTCGCCGTCGCGCCACACCCGGTCGCGCGCCTCCAGATCGATCAGGTGCGCCAGCACCGATCGGCCGGCCGCGCCGTGCAGGCGCGGATCGAGCCCGCGATACATCGCCGCGACCATGTCGGGCACCGGTTGCGCCCCATGTTCGAGGAGGTCGAGACTCTGTCGCTCGCGCTGGCGGCGGTGTGCCGCCACCGCGCGAACGAACCGCTGCGGTTCTTCCACGGGATCTCCATGTGCCGGATAGTAGATGCGGTCGCTTCGGCCGAGCAACGTGTCGAGGCTGCGCATATAATCGCCCATATCGCCATCCGGCGGGCTCACCACCGTGGTCGACCAGCCCATGATGTGATCGCCGGTGAACAGCGCGCCGCTTTCGCGCAAGCCGAAGCAGAGGTGGTTGGAGGTGTGGCCCGGCGTTGCGACCGCCTCCAGCGTCCAGCCGGGGCCGCCGATCGTTTCCCCGTCCGCCAGCACGCGGTCGGGCCGGTAATCGGCGTCGAACGCCGCGTCCGCACGCGGGCCCGCATCGTCCAGCATCAGCGGCGCGCAACCGATGATCGGCGCGCCCGTCGCCGCCTTCAGCGCGCGGCTGGCGGGGCTGTGGTCGCGATGCGTGTGCGTGCACAGGATCGCGACGATCCGCTCGCCCGCGGTCGCGGTCAGGATCGTGGCGACATGGTCGGGCAGGTCCGGGCCCGGATCGATCACCGCCACCTCCCCGCGCCCGACGACATAGGTCTGCGTGCCGGTATGCGTGAAGGGGGACGGATTGGCGGCCAGGATCCGGCGGACCAATGGCTCGACCCGGACGGCGGAGGGGCAGATGGACGACACGATGCCCATGTGGGGCCTGCCCGCGCGCCTGTGAAGCGTTCCGGGGCAGAAGTGCGCCGAATTGCGGTTACGCGTCGCGACCCGAGCCGCTATCGCGAACGCATGAACCGCCCTTTCTGGATTTTCGCCGCCCTCCCCGCGCTGGCGGGGTGTGGGCAGACCTCGATACCCGATCAGCTCGCATCGCCGTCGGCGGCCCTGTGCGCGGACGATCGCGTGCGGCAGGCGCTCGCGCTCACGCTGGCGCCCGATACGCGCGGGGCGAAGGCGCGGATCCTGCCGGATTCGAAGATCGACACGGGCATGATGGATGGGCTTGCCGCCGGCCTTGGCTATGCGCTGACCGACACGCGGCTGGTCGCGGGCGATGCGGGCGCGCGCACGGCGGAGTGCGCCGCGACGCTCACCGTCTCCGCATCGCAATATGGGCTGTCGGGCACGCCGACGCCGATCCGCTACCGGATCGGGCCGACCGCCGCCGCGCCGGGTTTCGCCGTTACCGGGGATGAGGCCGCGCGCGACGCCGCGCAGGCGGCGTTCCTTCAGGCGGCACGCGGGCTGGATCCGACGCTCGCACCGGACGAGGCGGCCGCCGATCGTGCGCGCACGCTGCTCGAATCCGCGCCGACGGGGGCCGATCCGCTCGACGCGGGAACGACCAACGCCACGATCGATTTCCAGCGCGGCAATACGCGCTGAACCGGCGTCAGCTCGCCGCGACGTCGCCCTGCTTGATGAGCGCGGCGAGCTCGCCGCTCTCGTACATCTCCATCATGATGTCCGAACCGCCGACGAACTCGCCCTTCACGTAAAGCTGCGGGATGGTCGGCCAGTCGGAATAATCCTTGATGCCCTGGCGGACGCCCTGATCCTGCAGCACGTCGACGCTGGCATATTCGGCGCCAAGGTGGTCGAGGATCGCCACCGCGCGGCTGGAAAAGCCGCATTGCGGGAAGAGCGGCGTGCCCTTCATGAACAGGACAATGTCATTGCCCTTCACGGTTTGGTCGATGCGGGTACGGGCGTCTTCGGTCATGGCGCGATACTCAGGAAGGGGTTGATGTGGTCAGTTGTAGCGCGTGCAGCACGCCGCCCATCCGCCCGCCCAGCGCCGCATAGACGCGCTGGTGCTGGCGGACGCGCGGCAGGCCGCGAAAGCTCTCGGAAACGACGCGCGCGGCATAATGGTCGCCATCGCCGGCCAGGTCGGTGATCTCGACCACCGCGTCGGGAATGTCCGCGCGGATCATCGTCTCGATCTCCTCGGCGGTCATCGGCACCGCGCTTATTCCTCGATGCCAATAAGCTGGCGGCGCGCCTCGACGGTCGCGTCGTGCAGGGCCGCGCGCACGCGGGCTTCGTCGATATCGACCTGCGCGGAAACAAGATCCCCCAGCAGCTTGCGGATCACGTCCTCGTCGCCGGCTTCCTCGAAATCGGCCTGCACCACCGCCTTGGCATACGCGTCGGTCTCGGCGGCCGTCAGCCCCATCAGCCCCGCGGCCCACGATCCGAGCAGCCGGTTGCGGCGCGCCGTGATGCGGAACGCCATCTCCTCGTCGCGCGCGAACTTCGTTTCGAAGGCGCGTTCACGATCGTCGAAGCTGGTCATTCGTTTCTGCTCCCCAAGGCAATGTCGGCTCGAAGATAGGGAGGCGGACACGCCCGCGCAACAGAAGCGCGATCAGAACGGCCAGGCGATCGTCAGCATCGCGCGATTGCTCACGAACCCGCCGATACCGGCCTGTTCCCCGTGAATCGATGCCTTTCCGCCCAGAATGTCGGCCTCGGCGCGTACCGGCTTCTCGACGAAACGGTCGTCGGCCTCAATACGCAGGCGATAGCGCTCTTGCACATCCTCGCGCCCGCACACGACCACTTCGCCCCGGTTATCCCCGGCCGCGCAGCCGCGCTCCTCGGCGCCCTTCAGGAAATGGCGCGGGGGTGGCACCGTATCGGGCTGATCGGGGGGCGATGTCACGACGGCGAGCAGGCTCAGGACGATCACACGCATCTCCGGCGTACGAAGCCCGCAACCTCATCCGGAATTATGGCGCGACGATGGCGTCCCGCTGCCCGCTACAGCCAGGGCCGCTCGTCGGCCATCGCGGTTTCGTAGCGGCCGATCTCGGCGTCCATCGCCAGCGTCAGTCCGATCTCGTCCTGCCCTTTCATCAGGCAGTCGCGCCGGAACGGGTCCATCTCGAATACGAACCGGTCCTGGAACGGGGTGGTGACGGTCTGCGTCTCCAGGTCGACCGTGACCGGATGGTCCTTCGCGACCTCCATCAGCCGGTCAATCGCCGCCTGCGGCAGGACCACCGTCGCGATCCCGTTCTTGAACGCATTGCCCGAAAAGATGTCGGAAAAGGACGGCGCCAGCACCGCCTTCACCCCCATGTCGCCCAGCGCCCACGCGGCATGCTCCCGGCTCGATCCGCAACCGAAATTGTCCCCCGCGATCAGCACCGGCGCGCCGGCATAAGCGGGATCGTCGAAAACGTTGCCGGGCTCGGCGCGCACCGTCTCGAACGCGCCCTTGCCCAGCCCCGCGCGCGTGATCGTCTTTAGCCAGTGCGCGGGGATGATGACGTCGGTATCGACGTTCTTGCGCCCGAACGGATAGGCCTTGCCCTCGATCGTGGTCAGCGGGGTCATGCGACGGCTCCGGTTGCGCCGAAGATCGTCGGCTCGCGATAATAGGTTCTGGCGCCCGACGGGTTGTTGCGCCGGTCGCCATAGCGCACCTCGACCCCCGCCAGTTCGTCGGGATCGATCAGGCGCATGTTCACCGCCACGCGGTCGGACGCCCGATCCAGCATCGAATAATGCGTGGTCGATCCGCACGTCGCGCAGAAGTGAAATTCCAGTTCGGGATGATCGATGTCCGCGCGGACATAATCGGCCGGCGCGCCGTCGACCGTTACTTCGGTTCGACTGTAATAACCCCACAGCGCACCGAGCTTGCTGCAGACCGAGCAGTTGCACTGGTTGAGGTAAGCGGGCGCCCCGGGCACGCGCACCGTCACACGGCCGCAATGGCACGCGCCGTTCACGCCATCAGCTCGCGCACGTCGGTCAGCCGCCCCGTTACCGCCGCCGCCGCCGCCATCGCGGGCGAGACGAGATGGGTGCGCGCGCCCGGCCCCTGCCGCCCGACGAAGTTGCGGTTGGAGGTCGATGCGCAGCGCTCGCCCGCCGGCACCTTGTCGGGGTTCATCGCGAGACACATCGAACAGCCGGGCTCGCGCCATTCGAACCCGGCCTCGATGAAGATGCGGTCCAGCCCCTCGGCCTCCGCCTGGCGCTTCACCAGCCCCGATCCGGGCACGACCAGCGCCTGACTGATATTGCCGGCCAGGTGCCGCCCCTTGGCGACGGCCGCCGCCGCGCGCAGATCCTCGATCCGGCTGTTGGTGCAGCTGCCGATGAAGATGTTCTCGACCGGCACGTCCTGCATCCGCATGCCCGGCTCCAGCCCCATGTAGGCGAGCGACTTGCGCGCCGCTTCCTGCTTGGACGGGTCGGCGAAGCTCATCGGATCGGGCACCGCGCCGGTGATCGGGACGACGTCCTCGGGGCTGGTGCCCCAGGTCAGGCTCGGCGCGATCTCGCTCGCATCCAGCGTGACGACCGTGTCGTAGACCGCGCCGGCATCGCTCGGCAGCGTGCGCCAGGACTCGACCGCCTTGTCCCACGCCGCGCCCTGCGGCGCCATCGGCCGCCCCTTCAGATAGGCGAAGGTCGTCTCGTCGGGCGCGATCAGGCCCGACCGCGCGCCATGTTCGATCGCCATGTTCGCGACCGTCAGCCGCCCCTCGATCGACATGTCGCGGATCGTCGATCCGGTATATTCGACCACATATCCGGTGCCGCCGGCCGCGCCGATCTTGCCGATGATCGCCAGGATCACGTCCTTGGGCGACACGCCGTAGCCGAGCGTTCCGTCGACCCGGATCTCCATCGTCTTCGACTGCTTCAGCAGCAGGGTCTGCGTCGCCAGCACATGCTCGACCTCGCTCGTCCCGATGCCGAAGGCGAGCGCGCCCAAGGCGCCGTGCGCCGCGGTATGGCTGTCACCGCAGACCAACGTCGTGCCCGGCAGCGTGAAGCCCTGCTCCGGCCCGACGAC
>NZ_JBMDXG010000300.1:0-3777 GCF_048594985.1 Sphingomonas sp.
TCCTCCTCTCGCGCATCGGCGAATCGCCGCACGCGTCGGGCGATCCGGAAACGCGGGTGCTGGATCATATCGTGGTGCGTCGCGAGTCCACCTCCGCTCCGCCGGACGCCGCCGTCGCATCGGCGGGACGCACAGCGCGATCTCTCATGCCACCGGACGAGGGCTCCGTCGCCCATGACTGAATAATACTGTTTTTACAAAAGCTTGCCGAGTGCAGACGCAACGTCGGCCGCTTGTCCGGAGCCTCGCTCGAAAATCCGGCGCCCCCCCCTGCTTCCTACACCCGGAAAACCGTGTCGTAGCCACCACGCTGGCACGCTATTTTGTCAGACTATTGACTTCGGCGAACGACCCGGCTTAGGTCGAACGATAACGTTACCGTAGGCCTCCAGGGAGGGGCCTTTACGAGTGGGCGACGCCACCAACCGAAAAGGTGGCAACGAAGGGGAGACGATGATGCAGGAAAGAAGTCAGACGAGTTATATCCACGGCACGCCGGGGGTCGAGGATTTCGACGCTCGCCGTTCGCAGCGCCGGGCGCTCCGCTCGGCCAGCCTCGGCGCGATCATGGCCGTGCTCCTCGCCGGCCAGGCCTCCGCGCAGACCGCGCCGGTGACACCGTCCGATCCGGCCGTCACGAATGCCGGCGCCACGCCGACAAATGCCGCCGCGGCCACTCGTGACGGCGACATCATCGTCACCGGCTCGCGCATCGCGTCGAGCGGGTTCAACGCCCCGACCCCCACGACGGTCGTCGGCGAGGACCAGATCCAGAACAACGCGCAGCCGAACATCTTCCAGACGGTCATCCAGCTGCCGTCGCTCCAAGGTTCCAGCGGCTCCAGCACCAACACGTTCAGCACCTCCAGCGGGCAGCAGGGCCTCAGCTCCTTCTCGCTGCGCGGCCTGGGCACGATCCGAACGCTGACGCTGCTCGACGGCCAGCGCGTCGTCGGCGCTTATTATACCGGCGTGACCGACGTCAGCATGTTCCCGCAGCTGCTGATCCAGCGCGTCGACGTGGTGAATGGCGGCGCGTCCGCCTCCTACGGTTCGGACGCCGTCGGCGGCGTGGTGAACTTCATCACCGACACCCGCTTCGAAGGCATCAAGGGCAACATCCAGGGCGGCGTCAGCACCTACGGCGATAACGAACAGGGCCTGGGGCAGATCGCGGTCGGCAAATCCTTCCTCGAAAATCGCCTCCATATCGTCGCGAGCGCCGAATATGCGAAGGAAGCGGGCGTTGGCCCGGGCGACTTCGGCACCGATCTCGCGGGAAGTCGCGACTGGTTCACGCAGCGGACGATGATCAACCGCAACGTCACCAATGACGGGCTGCCGCAATATGTGCTGCGCGACAATGTCCAGCCGTACAACTTCACCAAATACGGCCTGATCAGCGCCGGACCGCTGCAGGGCATCGCCTTCGACCAGAACGGCCAGCCGTTCCAGTTCAACTATGGTTCGGGCGGCACGCCCGCGCGCAACGCGGCCGGCAACGTCAACGGCTGCTTCCCCGGCTTCTGCGTCGGCGGCGATCTGTCGGGTAATACCGACACGGGCCGCACGCTGCAGTCGGCGGTGTCGCGTCTGACCGGCTATGGCCGGATCGGTTTCGACTTCGCGGACGATAACGAGGTCTATGTCTCGTACAATGTCGGCCAGGTGAAGACGCACAACCAGCCGGTGAACGGCCAGAACCGTACCAACCTGACCGTCCAGTGCTCGAACCCGTTCCTGCCTGCCTCGATCCAGGCGCAGTGCGCGACGGCCGGCATCACGTCGTTCAATTACGGCCTCGCAAACGCGATCCTGCCCAACACGCGGGTCGACACCGATCGTCGTCAGTATCGCATCGTCGCCGGCCTGAAGGGCCGCTTCGAACTGGTCGGTTCGGAGTGGACCTACGATGCGTATTACGAGCGCGGCATCAACCACACCGCGGTCGACGTCAGCAACATCTCGCTCTCCCCGCGT
This sequence comes from Sphingomonas sp., assembly GCF_048594985.1. Lineage (GTDB taxonomy): Bacteria > Pseudomonadota > Alphaproteobacteria > Sphingomonadales > Sphingomonadaceae > Sphingomonas_I. Next base: position 1,981 of record NZ_JBMDXG010000300.1, read on the forward strand.
TACTCGGCGGCGATCAACGCCATCCAGCTCGACGGCGCGATCGTCTGCGCCAATCCGGTCGCGCGGGCGAACGGCTGCCAGCCGATCAACATCTTCGGCGGGCAGGCCCCGTCGGCGGCGGCGTTGGCCTATGTGCAGCCGGAAAACGGGCCGTTCCAGCGGATGCGCCTGACGCAGGACGTGGCGAGCGTGAACTTCTCGGGCTCGCCGGTCGAATTGTGGGCCGGGCCGCTTTCGGTCGCGTTCGGCGCCGAATATCGGAAGGAATATTACCGCGTCCGCGCCGATCCGTATGGCGCCGGCGTCTCGTCGATCAGCCCGAACAGCGAGGATTATCCCGCCGATCCGCTGCTGAATTCGGCGGTGGGAAGCAACTGGTACGCCGGCAATTACAAGAACGGCAACGGCGAATATGACGTCAAGGAAGCCTATCTCGAACTCGACATTCCGCTGATCAATTCGGACAGCCTGGGCCGCGCCAACCTGAACGGCGCCGCGCGCTGGACGGACTACAGCACGGCCGGCAAGATCTGGACGTGGAAGATCGGCGGTACGTGGGACACGCCGCTCGACGGGCTGCGCTTCCGCGCCGTCACCTCGCGTGACGTTCGCGCGCCCAACCTGTCCGAACTGTTCGCGGCACCGGTCACGACCACGCTGCCGAACTTCCTCGATCCGGCGCGCAACGTGAACGTCGTCGCGATCCAGAACACGGTCGGCAACCCGGATCTCACGCCGGAAGTCGCGCGCAACACCGAAATCGGGGCGGTCCTCGCCAACCCGTCGTGGCTCCCGGGCTTCAGCGTGTCGTTCGACTATTACAAGATCAAGCTGAAGGACGGCGTCTCCTCGCTGGGCGCGGCGCAGATCGTCGATCTGTGCTTCCGCAACATCCTGCCGGAAACGTGCAGCGCCTATAATCTGAACAATCCGAACGGCCCGAACTTCATCAACGTCCAGTCGTTCAACCTGTCGTCGATCAAGACCGACGGCTTCGATATCGAGGCGAGCTATCGCTGGCGGGAGCCGCTGGGCCTGCCCGGCAGCTTCACGGTGCGGGGCCTCGCGACGCACATCCGCAAGTTCATCACCGAAGCGGGCCTGCCCGGCACGGCGCCGGTGGATTCGGCGGGCGTGAACAGCGGCAACACGCCCGATTGGAAGTGGCTGGCGATCCAGACCTACGAGAACGAGCTGTGGAGCCTGACTATCCAGGAGCGCTGGTTCACGGACGGCAATTACGGCAACCAGTATGTGGTCTGCCAGTCGGCCTGCCCGATCTCGACCGCGGAAGCGCCGACGATCGACCGCAACTTCATGCGCGGCGCCTTCTACCTCGACATCGGCGGCACGCTGAACGTGACCGACAACATCACCACCTACTTCAAGGTGGACAACGTCCTGAACCAGGATCCCGCCAACTCGCCGTTCAACGCCAACCCGGCGCTGTATGACGTGATCGGCCGGATGTACCGCGCGGGCGTCCGCTTCAAGTTCTGATCCCGGGATGCGGGGCGACCCGCATTCCGACCGACTAATATGATCCCACCCTCCCCAGCGGCGACACCCGTGTCGCCGCTGTTTTTTTGCCTTTGACGGGGCGTTCCGTCAGCCGGCAACCGGCGCGTTCAGGAGCCGCCCGGTGCCCGCAGATAGACGTTGGGGGCACCCGGCGTCGGCAGCTCCGCCGTCACGGGAATGCCGTCGCGCTGCGCGCGCGCCAGCGGCGCGGTCAGCGTGATGCCGCTCCCGGCCACCTGCGTCCCCGCCGCATGCGCGCGGCCGAGCGGTGCCGTG
>NZ_JBMDXG010000301.1:0-13807 GCF_048594985.1 Sphingomonas sp.
CGCCGAGCCGCGGAACGAGCAGGCGGATCGTCACCGGCAGGCCCGCCATGATGACGAAAATGACGCCGAAGTCGGCACGCTGTTCGGGCAGCAGCCGGTCGAGCGCGGCACGGCGGCCCTTCTCGTTGTCCGCCAGGATCATCTGGCGGACGGCGACGATGCGGCCGGCGTCGAAGAACATGTGCTCGGTGCGGCAGAGGCCGATCCCCTCCGCCCCGAACTGGCGCGCGGTGCGGCAGTCGAGCGGAGTTTCGGCATTGGTGCGGACCTTGAGCCTGCGCCCCTCGTCCGCCCACAGCATCAGCGTGCCGAAATCGCCCGCCAGCTCCGGCTGGACGGTCGCGACCCGGCCCAGCATCACCTCGCCGGTCGCGCCGTCGATCGTCAGCAGGTCGCCCTCGCGCACCTCCTTGCCGCCGACGCGGAATAGCTTGGCCTTGGCATCGATCGCGAGCGCGCCGACGCCCGACACGCATGGCCGGCCCATGCCGCGCGCGACCACCGCCGCGTGGCTGGTCATGCCGCCGCGCGCCGTCAGGATGCCCTTGGCGGCGTGCATGCCGTGAATGTCCTCGGGACTGGTCTCGGTCCGGACGAGGATCACGCTCTCGCCGCCGGCGGCCTGCTTCTCGGCGGTGTCGGCGTCGAACACGACCTTGCCGGAGGCCGCGCCGGGCGAGGCGGGCAGCCCCTTGGCGATCACGTCGCGCGGCGCGGCCGGATCGAGCGTCGGGTGGAGCAGCTGGTCGAGCGCGGCCGGATCGACGCGCAGCACGGCCTCGTCCTGGCTGATCAGCCCCTCGTTCGCCATGTCGACCGCGATCTTCAGCGCGGCCTTGGCAGTGCGCTTGCCCGAGCGCGTCTGGAGCATCCAGAGCTTGCCCGCCTCGACCGTGAATTCGATGTCCTGCATGTCGCGATAATGCGTTTCGAGCAGGTCGAACACGCGCGCCAGCTCGGCATAGGTCTCCGGCATCGCCTCTTCCATCGACGCCGCCCGCGCCCCGGCCCGCTCGCGCGCGGCGCGGGTCAGATATTGCGGCGTGCGGATGCCGGCGACGACGTCCTCGCCCTGCGCGTTGATCAGGAACTCGCCATAATAAGCGCGCTCGCCGGTTGAGGGATCGCGGGTGAAGGCGACGCCGGTCGCGCTCGTCTCCCCCATGTTGCCGAACACCATCGCCTGGACGTTGACCGCCGTGCCCCAGCCGCCGGGAATGTCGTTCAAGCGGCGATAGACCTTGGCGCGATCCGACTGCCACGATCCGAACACCGCGCCGACCGCGCCCCACAGCTGGTCGTGCACGTCCTGCGGGAAGTCCCGGCCCCATTGGTCGCGGACGAGGCGCTTATAGGTGCCGACCAGCGCACGCAGATCGTCGGCGGTCAATTCGGTGTCGAGCGTGACGCCGCGATCCTCCTTGGCGATCTCCAGCGCTTCCTCGAACGCGCCATGGTCGAGTTCGAGCACGACGTCGGCATACATCTGGATGAAGCGGCGATAGCTGTCCCACGCGAAGCGATCGTCGCCCGATACCGTCGCCAGCCCCGCGACCGTCGCGTCGTTGAGGCCAAGATTGAGCACCGTGTCCATCATGCCCGGCATCGAGATGCGCGCGCCCGAGCGGACCGAGACGAGCAACGGGTCGCCCGCGTCGCCGAAGCGCTTGCCGGTCACGCCCTCGACATGCGCGATGCCCTCCGCCACTTCGGCGCGCAGGCTGTCCGGAAAGGCCCCGCCCTCGTCATAATAACGCGCGCACATCGCGGTCGAGATGGTGAAGCCCGGGGGCACGGGCAGCCCGATCAAGGCCATCTCAGCGAGATTCGCGCCCTTGCCGCCGAGTAGATTCCGGTCGCCCGAGCCGCCATCCGACACGCCGCCGCCGAAGCGGTAGACATAGCGGTCCTGATCGACGTTCACCGGCACGCTCGCCATCTCCCACTTCCCCCATCCTTGCGGTGGTGGAACGGCTAGGCGGCGAAATCGGCCCCGGCAAGGCGAACGAAATGAAGGCAAATTGCCTTTTTCGCGCGCCGGCCGGGTGGTAGCGTTACCCCTCGATGCGGGAGAAGTCGGCGACGCGATGCACCGCGCCGCGGATGCGCGCGAGCAGGCCGAGGCGCGCTGTGCGCTTGGCGGGATCGGCGTCGTTGACGGTAACGCTCTCGAAAAAGGCGTCGATCGGCCCGCGCAAGCCGGCGAGCGCGGCCATTGCGCCCTCGAAATCCTCGGCTTCGATGGCCGCCGCCGCGCGCGGCTCGGCCACGTCGAGCGCGTCAATCAGCGCCGATTCGGCGGGCTCGGGGGTGTAGCCGAGATCGTCGCTCCCGCGCAGGCGGGAGCCCATCTCTGCTCCCCCAATCGCTGCCCGCTCGCCGGAAGAGCCATGGGCCCCTGCCTCCGCAGGGGCGACGCCTTCCTTCTTGAGGATGTTGGCCGCGCGCTTGTAGCCGGCGAGCAGGTTGGCGCCGTCGTCGCCGCCCACGAACGCCTGCAACGCCTTCACCCGCGCGAGCAGGCGGACGAGATCGTCCTCCCCGCCCAGCGCGAACACCGCGTCGATCAGGTCGTGACGGACGCCCGCCTCGCGCTGCTGGACCTTGAGGCGGTCGGCGAAGAAGTCCATCAAGCTGGCAACAACTTCCTCGACCTTGAAGCTGCTGATCGGGCCGAAATCTGCCCCAGCAGGTATTTTTGGCCACCAGTCTGGTTCCAAGGCCTCTGGATGTTCGTCAGCAAGTTTCCGCAAAGGAGCAAGCACCTCGCGCTCAAACCGTGCGCGCTCCGCTAAATCCGCGATCCCGAAGACTAGCCTAGTTCCTACAAGCTCTGTCCCCAGATTGTTCACGCCTGCATTGATCGCTCGTTGCAATGGCAAGCGAAGCTGATTTTCGATAGTAAGTGCAAACATACCAAGCGACGCTCGACGTAGCGCGAACGGATCCTTGGATCCCGTGGGCTTCTCGTTAATCGCAAAAAAAGCGGCGAGCGTATCCAGCTTATCCGCCAGGCTGACCGCCACCGTCACCGGCGCGGTCGGCACGTCGTCGCCCTGGCCGACCGGCTTATAATGGTCGCGGATCGCGTCGGCGACTTGCCGGTCGAGGCCCTCGGCGCGGGCATAATAGCCGCCCATCACACCCTGGAGCTCGGGGAATTCGCCGACCATGCCGGTGACGAGGTCGGCCTTGGCCAGCCGCGCGGCCTGTTCGGCCATGTCGGCGAGGCGCGCTCTCCTGTCGTCATCCCCGCGCAGGCGGGGATCCATCTCTGTCGCGGCGGGCGGTGGCGTTTGTCCGGGAGAGACATGGGCCCCTGCCTGCGCAGGGGCGACGGAAGTGGTAGCGCCGGAGGGACTTGAACCCCCGACAATGCCCTCCTCAACCAGCCAGCGGGCGAGCTTCGCCACGCGGTCGACCTTGTCGGCGACGGTGCCGAGTTTCTCGTGGAAGACGATTTGGTCGAGCTTCTTCGCCTGATCGGCTAGCCTGACCTTGAGGTCCTGCTCCCAGAAGAATTTGGCGTCGGACAGGCGCGCGGCGAGCACCTTGCGGTTGCCCGCGACGACGCCCACGCCGCCGTCCGCCGCCGCGATGTTCGCGGTGCAGATGAAGTTGGGCGCGAGCCTGCCCTGGCCATCGACGCACGCGAAATATTTCTGGTTGGTGCGCATGGTGAGCTGGATCACCTCGCGCGGCACGTCGAGGAAGGCGGGATCGAAGTCGCCGAGCAGCGGCACCGGCCATTCGGTCAGCCCCGCATTTTCCGCCACCAGCCCGGCGTCGGGCACGACGGTCAGCCCGCGCGCCTCGGCCAGCGCGCGCGCGCCGCCCTCGATGATCCCGCGCCGCTCGGCCGGGTCGAGGATGACGTGGGCCATGCGCAGCTTGTCGGCATAGTCGGCCGCCGATCCGATCGTGATCGGGCCGGCATGGTGGAAGCGATGACCGCGCGTCGTGGCGCCGCTGACGATCCCGTCGACCTCGCACGGCACGATCTCCTCGCCGAACAAGGCGACGATGCCCTGCAGCGGGCGGACCCAGCGCAAGGCGGCGGTCGAGGCCGACGCGGTGCCCCAGCGCATCGACTTGGGCCAGGGGAAGGCGCGGATCACCGCCGGGATGGCGGCGGCGAGCACGTCGGCGGTGGCGCGGCTGGGCTTCTCGACGATCGCGAACAGGATGCCGTCACGCTCGACCAGTTGCTCGCGCACCAGCCCGGTCTTGCGCAGGAAGCCTTCGAGCGCCTGCGGCGGCGCGGAGATCTTCGGTCCCTTGGTCTCCTCGCGCACCGCCTCCGTCGCGGCGGGCAGGCCGCGCGCGATCAAGGCGAGGCGGCGCGGGGTGGCGTAGGTCTCGATCGTCGCGGCGGCGAGGCCGGCCTTGGCGATCTCCTCGCCGAACAGGCGCGCGAGATCGGCGGACGCCTTCTCCTGCATCCGCGCGGGAATTTCCTCGGACAGGAGTTCGAGCAGGAAATCGGTCATCGCGCATCCTCCCCGGCACGGGGAGGGGGACCGTCCGCAGGACGGTGGAGGGGGTTCGCGGCAGCCGCACCGATGCTGTCGGCCACGCGGTCGGCATCACTCAACACCTCGGCAGCGCTCACTCGCATAATCTCAAAGCCATTTTCACGTAGGAAGGCATCCCTGAAACGGTCGGCGGTCTGGCGATGATCGTGGGTTGCGCCGTCGACCTCGACGACCAGTCGCGCTGCGCCGCAGTAAAAATCAACGACGTACGGCCCGATCGGGTGCTGGCGTCGGAATTTGGCGCCGGCCTGTGCGCCGCGCAGGCGCTGCCACAGCAGAACCTCGGGAAGGCTCATATCCTTTCGAAGTTTTCGGGCGGTCATCGTCTCGGGACGTGGGACGTGCCGCACGCCCCCTCCACCGCCTTCGGCGGTCCCCCTCCCCGTGCCGGGGAGGATCACTGGTTCCACCCGTTATGCGCCATCCAGGCTTCGCACGCGCCCTTCGCGAGTTCGCGGACGCGGCCGATATAGGCCTGGCGTTCGGCGACCGAGATGACGCCGCGCGCCTGGAGCGTGTTGAAGACGTGGCTCGCCTTGATCGCCTGGTCGTAGGCGGGGAGCGGCAGCTTGCGCTCGATCAGCGCCTTGGCCTCGTCGGCGGCCATGGTGAACTGCTTGAACAGGTTGTCGGTGTTCGCCGCCTCGAAATTGGAGGCGCTGAACTGGCGCTCATTTTCGAGGAAGACGTCGCCGTAGCTCACGCCCTCGTCGTTGAAGGCGAGGTCGTAGACGCGGTCGACGCCCTGGATGTACATGGCGAGGCGTTCGAGGCCGTAGGTCAGCTCGCCCGCGACAGGCTTGCAGTCGAAGCCGCCGACCTGCTGGAAATAGGTGAACTGGGTCACCTCCATCCCGTCGCACCACACTTCCCAGCCGAGGCCCCACGCGCCGAGCGTCGGGCTTTCCCAATCGTCCTCGACGAAGCGGATGTCGTGGTTGCGGACGTCGATCCCGATGCGCTCCAGGCTGCCGAGATACAGCTCCTGCAGGTTCGGCGGGCTCGGCTTCAGGATCACCTGATACTGGTAATAATGGCCGAGCCGGTTGGGATTTTCGCCATAGCGGCCGTCGGTCGGGCGGCGCGACGGCTGGACATAGGCGGCCTTCCACGGGTTCGGCCCGAGCGCGCGGAGCGTCGTCGCCGGATGGAAGGTGCCCGCCCCCATTTCCATGTCATAGGGCTGAAGGATGACGCAGCCCTGCGCGCTCCAATAGTCATGGAGCGTAAGGATCAGCGACTGGAAGCTGAGCGGCTTCTGCGCGGCCAAGGGTTTCACCATTATGTTGAAAGTCGCCCGGGCTGTGGCGCAGGGGCCGGTGGCGGTCAAGGCGACACCCGTCTCGCGACCCCCGTTCGTGCTGAGCGAAGTCGAAGCACGGGCCGCGAACGGCGTCGCGTGCGGCACGCCCTTCGACTTCGCTCAGGGCGAACGGGTTAGAGCGTCACGCGGCGAACAGGTCCGGCTATCAGAGCGTCGCGGCGATCGCGCGGGCGGCGGCGTCGGGATCGTCGGCGCGCGTGATCGGGCGGCCGACGACGAGGATCGACGCGCCGTTGTCGAGCGCGGCGCGGGGCGTGATGACGCGTTTCTGGTCGCCGACCGTGCCGCCCGCCGGGCGCACGCCGGGCACGACGAAGAAGCCGTCGCGCCACGCCTTGCGCGCGGCCGCGACCTCGAACCCCGAACAGACGACGCCGTCGAGGCCCGCGTCGCGCGCGAGCGCGGTGAGCCGCTCGACCTGGCCGTGCGCGTCGCCGGGGACGCCGATCGAGGCGAGGTCGTTGCCGTCGAGGCTGGTCAGCACGGTCACCGCGACCACCCTGGTCGACGGATGCGCCGCCGCCTTGGCATCCTCCATCATCGCCCGCCCGCCGGCGGCATGGACGGTCAGCACGGCAGGCGCGAGGTCGTGCAGCGCCTGGATCGCGCTCGCCACCGTATTCGGGATGTCGTGCAGCTTGAGGTCGAGGAAGATCGGCAGGCCGACATGCGCCAGCTCGCGCACGCCCTGCTGACCGTGCGCCGAGAAGAATTCCAGGCCGAGCTTGATCCCCCCGACATGGCCGCGCACGCGGGTGGCGAGCTGCGTCGCGCGGGCAAGATCGGGCGTGTCGATCGCGACGTAGAGCGGGCTGGTCATCACCGGTCCTGGAGCGGGTCTTCGAGGGGCGCGTCGGGAATGCCGGGCGCGGGCGGCGCCTGCACCACCGGCGCGGCGGGTACGGCCGACGCCTGCGACGTCGCGATCAAGGCCGCGCGGCGATCGCGCCACCGGGCAAGGCGGTGCCAGACGTAGAGCGGGCCGAAACCGAGCAGGAAGGCCAGCGCCAGCGGCACGGGCAGCTTCGTCTGCCAGACCAGATCGCCGAACAGGTAGACCTCGGTCGGCGTCCAATTGTGCATCGCGAAGACGACCAGCACGATCGTCAGCACGATCCAGAAGAGCGTCTTCAGGAAAGCCATGGATTCACGTCTAGGGTCGAAACGATGCGATGGCCAGCGGCTTGGCACGGGGTCGCGCGATCGCACGCATGGGCGTTGGCGCGCGCGGCCGGGCCTGCCACAAGGCCGTCATGCTGCGCCGCCTGATCCCCGACCCTTTCCTGACATTGCTGATCGCGACCATATTGCTGGCGAGCCTGCTGCCCGCGCGCGGCGCGTTCGCGGTGCTGGTCCAGTGGCTTTCCGTCCTTACGATCGTGCTGCTGTTCTTCTTCCACGGCGCGCGGCTGGCGCGCGAGCAGGTGGTGGCGGGGCTGATCCACTGGCGGCTGCACCTCGTCATCTTCGCGTCGACATTCGTCCTGTTTCCGCTGTTCGGGCTGGGGCTCTCGCTCGCCTTCCCCGGCCTGCTGCCGCGCGACCTGTGGATCGGGGTGCTGTTCCTGTGCGCGCTGCCGTCGACCGTGCAGTCGGCGATCGCGTTCGTATCGATGGCGCGCGGCAACGTTCCCGCCGCGATCGCCAGCGCATCGGCCAGCCAGATGCTCGGCATCGTCATGACGCCCGTGCTCATGGGTGTGCTGGCGGGCGCGCATGGCGGCAGCGGGGGCCTGGGCGGGATCGGCAAGGTCGCGCTGCAGATCCTGGTGCCGTTCGTGGCGGGGCATCTGCTGCGCCCGTGGATCGGCGGCTGGGTCGCGCGCAACCGCAGGCTGGTCGGCATGACCGACCGATCGACCATCCTGATCGCGGTCTATGGCGCCTTTTCCGCCGCGGTGGTGGAAGGGCTGTGGGGCCGGCTGCCGCCCGCCAGCCTCGCCTTGCTGTTCGGGGTGAACGCGGTGCTGCTCGCGGCCGGGCTGGCCGCCACCTGGGCGGCGGGCCGCGCGTTCGGCTTCGCGCGCGACGACCGGATCGCGATCCTGTTTTGCGGCACGAAGAAGAGCCTGCTGCAGGGCGTGCCGATGGCGAAGGTCTTGTTTCCCGGCCCGGCGGGCGGGGTAATCCTCTTGCCGATCATGCTATTCCATCAGATGCAGCTGATGGCGTGCGCGTTCATCGCGCGCCGCTATGCCCAGCAGGACGAGGCGGCCCGAGCCGCCTAAGAGAGGAGCAGGATGAGCGACGAGGCGAAGACGATCTATCCCGTGCCCGCCGAGCTGGCGGCACACGCTCTGGTCGACGCGGACACCTATGCCGCGATGTACGCCCGCTCGCTCGCGGATCCGACCGGCTTCTGGCTCGAACAGGCGCGGCGGCTGGACTGGACGACCTTCCCGACGCGCGCCGACGAGAGCAGTTTCGCCAAGGAGGACTTCCAGGTCCGCTGGTTCGCGGACGGCGCGCTCAACGTCGCGGCCAACTGCCTCGACCGGCATCTGTCAGAACGCGGCGACCAGACCGCGATCATCTGGGAACCCGACCTCCCCAACGAACAGCCCAGGCATATCAGCTATCGCGACCTGCACGCGCAGGTGTGCCGCTTCGCCAACGTGCTCAAGGCCAACGGCGTGGCCAAGGGCGACCGTGTCACGCTCTACATGCCGATGATCCCCGAGGCGGCGGTGGCGATGCTCGCCTGCGCACGGATCGGCGCGATCCATTCGGTCGTGTTCGGCGGCTTCTCCCCCGATGCCCTCGCCGGGCGGATGGAGGATTGCGGATCGACCGTGATCGTCACCGCCGATTGCGGGCGGCGCGGCGGCAAGACCGTGCCGCTCAAGGCCAATGTCGACGAGGCGGCGGGCCATTGCCGGATCGACCGGGCGATCGTGGTGCGCGCGACCGGCGGCGACGTGGCGATGGAGGCGGGCCGCGATATCTGGTGGGACGAGGCGATGGCCGACGCCCCGGCCGACTGCCCGGCCGCGCCGATGGATGCCGAGGACCCGCTGTTCATCCTCTACACGAGCGGATCGACCGGCAAGCCCAAGGGGGTGATGCACACGACCGGCGGCTATCTGCTGTGGGCCAGCCTGACGCACGAGCTGGTGTTCGATCACCGCCCGGGCCAGATCTACTGGTGCGCGGCCGACATCGGCTGGGTCACGGGCCATTCCTACGTCGTCTACGGCCCGCTCGCCAATGGCGGGACGACCTTGATGTTCGAAGGCGTGCCCAACTGGCCCGACGCGAGCCGCATCTGGCAGGTCGTCGACCGCCACAAGGTCGAGATCCTCTACACCGCGCCGACGGCGCTGCGCGCGCTGATGCGCGACGGCGACGATTATGTGACGCGCACCAGCCGCGCGTCGCTGCGCATCCTGGGTTCGGTCGGCGAGCCGATCAATCCGGAGGCGTGGCGCTGGTATCACGACGTGGCGGGCGACGGCCGCTGCCCGATCGTCGACACGTGGTGGCAGACCGAGACGGGCGGGCACATGATCACCCCGCTGCCGGGCGCGACCGCGCTCAAGCCCGGATCGGCGGCACTGCCATTCTTCGGGGTCGAGCCCAAGCTGCTCGACAATGACGGCGCGGCGCTGGAGGGCGCGGCGGAGGGCAACCTCGTGATCGCGCGGTCGTGGCCCGGGCTGATGAGCGGGGTGTGGGGCGATCCCGAGCGCTTCTTCCAGACCTTTTTCTCGCACTTCCCCGGCGTCTACACGACCGGCGACGGCGCGCGGCGCGATGCGGACGGCTATTGGTGGATCACCGGGCGCGTGGACGACGTGATCAACGTGTCGGGCCACCGTATGGGCACGGCCGAAGTCGAAAGCGCGCTGGTGCTGCACCCGAAGGTGGCGGAGGCGGCGGTGGTCGGCATGCCGCACGACATCAAGGGCCAGGGCATCTACGCTTATGTCACGCTGAACGCGGGCGAGACGGCGTCGGACGAGCTGCGCCAAGAACTCACCAAATGGGTTCGCCACGAGATCGGACCGATCGCTTCGCCCGACGCGATCCAGTTCGCCCCCGGTTTGCCCAAGACGCGTTCGGGCAAAATCATGCGCCGCATCCTGCGCAAGGTGGCGGAGGGCGACACGTCGAACTTGGGCGATACGTCGACGCTGGCGGATCCGGGGGTGGTGGACGATCTGGTGAGAAACCGGGTGGGTTAGGAGTACAACCTTGTCACCCCGGGCCTGACCCGGGGTCCCGCTTCTTCTCGTCTGTCGTCAGGGAAGCTGGTCGGAAAGGTCCGCCCAGTCGGGATTGGCGCGCTCGATCAGGGCGAACTTCCATTCGCGCCGCCAGCGCTTCAGGCGCTTCTCGTGCGCGATGCAGTCGGTGATGGACGCGCCATTTTCCGCCCAGACCAGCCGGAACAGTCCGTAGCGGTGGCAGAAGTCGGATCCGCTGCCGTTCCGGTGTTGGAATATCCGTGAGGCAAGGTCGGCCGTCACCCCGACATACATCGTGCCGCGATAGCGATCGGCCATGATGTAGACCCAACCGCCTGCAGGTCTCGCCATGGTGGCGAGACAAGAAGAAGCGGGACCCCGGGTCAAGCCCGGGGTGACGGTGGTGTTGGTGGAGATGGCGGCACTCGCCCCCCGCCCTCACCCCTCCAGCTGGCGCATCAGCAGGCGGACGTCGCCGTCGATCTCGGCGTCCTTGATGCGGAGCGCTTCGATCGTGCGGACGGCGTGGATCACGGTGGTGTGGTCGCGCCCGCCGAAGCGGCGGCCGATTTCGGGCAGCGAGCGCTGGGTAAGCTGCTTGGCGAGATACATTGCGATCTGGCGGGGCCGGGCGACCTCCCGTGCGCGGCGGGCCGAGCCCATCTCGGCCTGGCGGATGCGGTAATGCTCGCACACCTTGCGCTGGATCTCGTCGATCGAGACGCGGCGCTGGCTGGCGCGGAGCTGCTCGGCGAGCGCCTTTTCGGCGAAGGGAATGTCGATCTTCGCATTGCTGACGTTGGCGAGCGCGATGACGCGGTTGAGCGCGCCTTCCAGCTCGCGCACCGAGGCGCTGATCCGCTTGGCGAGGAACATCGCCACCTCGTCCGACATGATGCCGGCGGGCATCGCCTCAAGCTTCTTGAGGATGATGTTGTAGCGCAGTTCGAAATCGGCGGGGTTGAGATCCGCGACCAGGCCCCACGACAGGCGCGACAGGATGCGGCTTTCGATGCCGTCGAGATTCTGCGGCGAGCAGTCGGCGCTGATGACGAGCCGGCGCCCGGCCGAGATCAGCTCGTTCATCGTGTGGAAGAATTCGCCCTGGGTCGAATCCTTGCCGGCGATGAACTGGACGTCGTCGATCATCAGCACGTCGGCGTTGCGCAGCCTTTGCTTGAAGCTGTGCACGTCCTTGGCGCGCAGCGCGCTGACGAATTCGAACATGAACTTTTCGGCCGACATGTAGACGACGTTCGCGTCGGGATGCCGGGTGCGATATTCCTTGCCGATGGCGTGCATCAGGTGGGTCTTGCCGAGCCCCACGCCGCCGTGGAGGAAGAGCGGGTTGAAGGCGAGCTTGCCGCCCTCCGCCAGCGTGCGCGACGCATTGTAGGCGAGCTCGTTCGCCTTGCCGACGACGAAATTGTCGAAGGTGAAGCGCGAGGCCATCACGTTGCCGGGTTCGTCGATCGCGGCCGGCTCGGCCTCCGCGACGGGCTCCCCCTCGGACGCGGGGGCGGGCGCCTCTACGACCATGCGCGCGGGCGCGTCGGCCGCCGCCTCGATCGCGACATGGCGCACCTGCGGCAGCATCGCGCGCCACGCGGCCGAGATCTGATCGGAAAAATGACTCTGGACCCAGGTCGCGAGGAAAGCGGAGGGCGCGGCCAGCCGCACCTCGCCCGCGTCGAGATCCCACGATTCGAGCGTCAGCGACTTCAGCCAGCCGTCGAACATCCGCTCGCCGCAGCTGCGCCGCAGGCTCGTGCGGATGCTGTCCCACGCCACCTGAACCGGTAGAGGCCCACCCCCCTCGTCCATCGCGAATCCGATGTCGACCTTATGCCTCACCCGTGTCTCTCCCGCTGTCGGATACGCCCCCAGCGTTCCGACCTATGATGACCGGACACGACTCAGCCCCCGCGCCGCGAGCCCCCTCGCGCGCGCCAGAAACGGCGTACCAGATGCATGACCCCGACCGAGAATCACCGGCCGGGCGACTGGACTTTAGGAACATCGCTTGGCGGGTTTCAAGCGCCGCCCACGTCACCTTTCTGAAATAAAGGGGCTTGACGGCGGAAGTCCGCCAAAATTTGGCGCCAGCCTCATAATTGGCTGAAAAGCGGACCTTTTTGCGCCGTCTTCATTGTGACTCGCGCATGACAGAAAAAAGAATCATGGCATTCCGGCACATTGCGCGCGGCTACGCACACGCAGCAAAAAGCCCGCCGACGCATCCGCCGGCGGGCCCTTCAAGACCGTAAAATCGGTGTTAATCAGCCGAGCGCGGCGACCGCCTTGGTCAGGCGCGCAAACTTGCGGCTGGCGGTGTTCTTGTGGAGCACGCCCTTCGACACGCCACGCTGCATTTCCGGCTGGGCAGCGGCAAGCGCGGCGGCGGCGGCATCCTTGTTGCCTTCGAGCAGCGCGCTTTCGACCTTCTTCACGAAGGTGCGGATGCGGCTGACGCGCGCGCCATTGACTTCGGCGCGACGGTTGTTGCGACGGATGCGCTTCTTGGCTTGCGGCGTGTTCGCCATGCTCGTTCTGACCTCAAGATCAAATGGGATTGCGGCGCCGGGACGACCCGCACCGTGAAGCGCGCCCTGTATAGAAGCGGGCGCGCGTCGTCAACGCTGGCACTTCGGGCACCACCAGGTCGATCGCCCGCCGTCCACCTGGCGGTGGATCACGCCCCCGTCATAGGGGCATAGCTCCCCCTCGCGCCCGTAGACGCGGAATTGCTTCGAGAAATAGCCGAGCTCGCCATCGGGGCGGGCATAATCGCGCAGGGTGGACCCGCCAGCGTCGATCGCCGCGTCGAGGACCTCCGGAATGGCCGCGACCAGCCGGCCAAGCTGCGGCCGCGTCACCGCGCCGCCCGCCTTGCGCGGATCGATTCGCGCGAGGTTCAGCGCCTCGCACACATAGATGTTGCCGAGGCCCGCGACGATCCGCTGGTCGAGCAGCAGCAGCTTGATCGCGGCGGCGCGCCCGGCGAGCCGCGCGCCGAGCGTGGCGGCGGTCAGGCCGGGGCCGAGCGGCTCTGGCCCGAGCGCGGCGAACGCCGGAAAAGCATCGAGCGCGTCGGTCGCGACGAGATCGAGCGAGCCGAACCGGCGCGGATCGTTGAGCGCGAGGCGCCGGCCCGCGTCGGTTTCGATCACCAGATGATCGTGGGCCCCAAGCGTGTCGGGATCGACGCGCCAGCGCCCTGACATGCCGAGATGGAAGATCAACGTGTCGCCGCGATCGGTATCGATCAGCCCATATTGGGCACGGCGGCGGAGCCCCGTGACGACCGCGCCAGTCAGCCGCTGGCGCAGGTCGGCGGGGATGGCGCGGCGCAGGTCGGCGCGGCGCGGCTCGACGCGGGTCAAGCGGCGCCCCTCCAGCACCGGCCGCAGCCCGCGCACGGTGGTCTCGACGTCGGGCAGTTCGGGCATGGCGAGCGCGCTAGCCGATCCCGCCCCGCGCCGCTATGGCCGCGCCATGACCGACACCGTCTCCTTCGGCTATGCCGACGTCACGCCCGAGGAAAAGACCGCGAAGGTGGGCGAGGTGTTCGCCCGCGTCGCGCGCCGCTACGACGTGATGAACGACGCGATGTCGGGCGGCATGCACCGGCTGTGGAAGGACCGCTTCGTCGAGCGGGTGAAGCCCCGCGCGGGCGAGCGCCACCTCGACATGGCGGGGGGCACGGGCGACATAGCGGTCCGCATGCACGCCCGTGGTGCGGACGTGACGGTAAGCGACAT
>NZ_JBMDXG010000302.1:0-8555 GCF_048594985.1 Sphingomonas sp.
TCAGCCTCGACGTCCCCTTTCGTCGGCGCGCCGACCCGCCTAAGCGGGCGGCCGCATGACTAGCGCTCCCGGATTGCTGCCCGAAGGCCTGCGCGATCGCCTGCCGCCCGAAGCGGAGGCGGCGTCGCGCCTGATGCACCGCGTGATCGTGGCGATCGGGCGCCACGGCTATGATCGCGTCCAGCCCCCCCTCGCCGAGTTCGAGGAGAGCCTCGTCGGGCGGCTGAAGTCGAGCCGCGCGACCGACCTGCTCCGCATCGTCGATCCCGTGTCGCAGCGGATGCTGGCGCTCAGGCCCGACATCACCGCGCAGATCGGCCGCATCGCGGTGACGCGGATGGGGCATAGCCCGCGCCCGCTCCGCCTCGCTTATGGCGGCCCGGTCATCAAGCTGCGCGCGACCCAGCTTCGTCCCGAACGCGAACTGCTCCAGGCGGGCGCCGAGCTGATCGGCACCGACAGCGTCGCGGCGGTGAGCGAGGTGATCGCGGTCGCGCTCGACGCGCTGCGCGCCGCGCGGGTCGAGGACATCACGGTCGATCTCACCCTGCCCGATCTGGTCGAGACGCTCGCCGCCGGCCCGATGCCGATCGCGCCCGATCGCATCGGCGAGGTCCGGCGCCTGCTCGACGCCAAGGATGCGGGCGGTCTCGCCGCTGCGGGTGCCGACTCCTATCTGCCGCTGCTTTCGGCCGCCGGCCCGGTCGACACCGCGCTCGCGCGGTTGCGCGCGTTCGACATCTTGGGCACGCTCGACACGCGCCTTGCCGGGGTCGAGCGCATCGCGCGCGCGATCGGCGGCGACGTCCGCCTGACGCTCGACCCGACCGAGCGGCACGGCTTCGAATATCAGAGCTGGATCGGCTTCTCGTTGTTCGGCGGTGGCGGATCGGGCGAGATCGGACGCGGCGGCAGCTATGCGATCGTCCACCCCGACGGGCGTGAGGAGCCGGCGGTCGGCATGTCGCTGTTCATCGACCCGCTGGTCGACATGGGGCTGGGGACCGAGCCCGCGCGCCGCATCTTCCTGCCGGTCGGGCATGATCGCGCGGCGGCGGCGCGGCTCCGCACCGAGGGCTGGACCACGCTCGCGGCGCTGGCGGAAAGCGACACGCCTGTCGGCTGCACGCACATCCTGGAGGGCGACGGCCCCGTCCCAATCCCCTGATCGTCACCCCGGACTTGTTCCGGGGCCCACTCCACGGCTAGGCGCTGGCCGCGCGGTGGATGCCGGAAAACGTCCGGCGTGACCGCAAAAGAGCAAGGTCTGAAGAATGGCTAACGTAACCGTCGTCGGCGCCCAGTGGGGCGATGAGGGCAAGGGCAAGATCGTCGACTGGCTGGCCAGCCGGGCCGACGTGGTGGTGCGGTTCCAGGGCGGGCACAATGCCGGTCACACGCTCGTGGTCGGCGACCAGACCTACAAGCTCTCGCTTCTTCCCTCGGGCATCGTGCGCGGCACCTTGTCGGTGATCGGCAACGGCGTGGTGCTCGATCCCTGGCACTTTCGCGACGAGGTCGCGAAGCTGCGCGGCCAGGGCGTCGACGTGAGCCCTGAAAACCTTCAGGTGGCGGAGACCTGCCCGCTGATCCTGCCCTTCCATCGCGATCTCGACGCGCTGCGCGAGGATGCGAGCGGCAACAAGATCGGCACCACCCGCCGCGGCATCGGCCCGGCCTATGAGGACAAGGTCGGCCGGCGCGCGATCCGCGTGTGCGACCTCGCTCATCTCGACAATCTCGAGCCCGAGCTCGACCGTCTGTTCGCGCACCATGACGCGCTCCGCGCCGGCTTCGGCCAGCCGCCGGTCGATCGCGACGCGCTGATGGCCGAGCTGCGCGACGTCGCGGCGTTCCTGCTGCCCTACGCCAGGCCCGTGTGGCGCACGCTCGACGAGGCGAAGGCGCGTGGGCGGCGGATGCTGTTCGAAGGCGCGCAGGGCGTGTTGCTCGACGTCGATCATGGCACCTATCCCTTCGTCACCTCCTCCAACACGATCGCCGGCACCGCCGCGAGCGGATCGGGCCTCGGCCCGTCGGCCGCCGGCTATGTCCTCGGCATCACCAAGGCCTATACGACGCGCGTCGGTTCGGGGCCCTTCCCCACCGAACAGGACAATGAGGTGGGCGAGCGGCTGGGCACGCGCGGCCACGAATTCGGCACGGTCACGGGGCGCAAGCGCCGCTGCGGCTGGTTCGACGCGGTACTGGTGCGGCAGGCGGTCGCGGTGTCGGGCATCACCGGCATCGCTTTGACCAAGCTCGACGTGCTCGACGGGTTCGAGGAGCTTAAGATCTGCGTCGGCTATCGCCTCGACGGGCGCGACTACGACTATCTTCCACCGCACCCGAGCGATCAGGCGGGGGTCGAGCCGGTCTATGAGACGATCGAGGGATGGAGCGGATCGACCGCCGGCGCGCGGAGCTGGGCCGATCTGCCGGCGCAGGCGATCAAATATATCCGCCGGATCGAGGAGCTGATCGGCTGCCCGGCGGCGATCGTGTCGACCAGTCCCGAGCGCGAGGACACGATCCTCGTCCGCGATCCCTTCCGCGACTGACGCCGCCATAACCCATATCAAGGGGCTTGCCGATACCCGCGGGTTTCGGCAGGTTCGGCCCATTCATAAAATGATTTGGGAGTGGGGATATGGCTGACCTTTCACGACGCGACATCGGCAAGCTGGTCGGCGCGTCCGCGCTCGTCGGCGGCGGCCTGGGCACGCCGGCGGCGCTCGCCGCGCCGCGCGATCAGAGCTTCCCGAAGGATTTCGTGTGGGGCTGCGCCACCGCTTCCTACCAGATCGAGGGCGCCTATCGCGAGGACGGACGCGGCCTCAGCAACTGGGATGTCTTCTCGCACACGCCGGGCAAGGTCGCGAATGGCGATACCGGCGATGTCGCGTGCGACAGCTACCACCGCTACCGCGAGGATAATCAGCTCCTGAAGAATCTGGGCGCCCGTGCCTATCGCTTCTCGATCGCGTGGTCGCGTATCTTTCCCGAGGGCCGGGGCACGGTCAATCAGAGGGGGATCGATCATTACAACCGCGTGATCGACGATCTGCTGGCGAACGGCATCACGCCCTACGTGACGCTGTTCCACTGGGATCTGCCGGCGGCGCTGCCCGGCGGATGGCAGAACCGCGATACCGCTTATGCCTTCGCCGATTATGCCGGCCTGATGGCGGGCAAGATTTCGGATCGCGTGAAGGACATCATGACGATCAACGAATTCCTGTGCTTCACCGACCTGGGGCACAAGGTCGGCACGAAGGCGCCGGGCCTGCGGCTGGGCCCGCGCGAGGTGAACCATGTGCGGCATAACGGCCTGCTGGCGCACGGCCTCGGCACGCAGGCGGTTCGCGCCAGCGCCAAGCCCGGCACCCGCGTCGGCCTGGCGGAGAATGCCGCCTTCCACATCCCCGTGATCGAAACGCCCGAGCATATCGCCGCCGCCAAGAAGGCGACGCGCGACGCGAACGCGATGTTCCTGACGGCGGTGATGGAGGGCAAGTATCCCGACTTCTATCTCGAGGCCGAGGGAGCGAACGCGCCCAAGATCCAGTCGGGCGACATGGCCGCGATCGGCAGTCCGCTCGATTTCGTGGCGATCAACCTCTACACCGCGCCCTACGTCCAGGCCGCCGACAACAAGGCGGGCTACACGGTCCTGCCCCCGACCGCGACCAGCCCGCGCATGGCGTCGCCGTGGCTGCGCGTGACGCCTGAGGCCGCCTATTGGGGCATCCGGCAGGTCAGCGAACTCTGGAACCCGAAGGTGCTCTACGTCTCCGAAAACGGCTGCTCGACCGACGACCCCGCCGTCAACGGCATGGTCAACGACGCCGATCGCGTCATGTACCTGCGCAATTATCTCGGCCAGTTCCAGCGCGCCACGGCGGAAGGCTATCCGCTAAAGGGCTATTTCCTGTGGAGCCTGATGGACAATTTCGAGTGGGAGGACGGCTATACCAAGCTGTTCGGCATCCACCATGTCGACTTCAAGACGCAGAAGCGCACGCCGAAGCTGAGCGCGGCCTGGTACAAGGAAGTCATCCGCCGCAACGCCTTGGTCTGACCGTCCGGGCCGGCAAGCGTCGCCGCTACAGGTGACGCTTGCCGAGCTTCCGCGCGAGCGTGCGGCGATGCATGCCGAGCCGGCGCGCCGCTTCCGACACGTTGAATCCGCACTCCGCGAGCGTCTGGTGAATATGCTCCCATTCGAGCGTGCGGAGCGAGGTGGGCTGCGCGGCCGGCTCGATCGCCACGTCGCCATCGGGCGGCGCATCGAACGCGGCCTCGATATCGTCGGTGGTGGCCGGCTTGCTCAGATAATTGGTCGCGCCGAGCTTCACCGCCTGCACGGCGGTGGCGATGCTGGCGAATCCGGTAAGCACGACGATCCGCATATCCGCGTCCGTCTGGCGCAGCCGCTTCACGCATTCGAGACCGGAGGCGCCGCCCAGCCGTAGATCGACCACCGCGAAGCCGGGCCGCAAATGCGCCGCCGCTTCGTCCAGATCGTCGGGACGCGCCACGACCTCGACGCTATAGCCGCGCCGCTCGAACGAGCGGGCGAGCGTGCGCGCGAAGACGGCGTCATCCTCGACGATCAGCAGCCGGCGCGGCTCGCTCATTCCCCCTCCCCGATCGCCAGCGACGCGCCCGGCCATGTCAGCAGGATCTCGCTCCCCCCACGGTGCAGGTTGCGCGCAGTGATACCGCCGCCGAGCGCCCGCAGCACGTTGGTTGCCAGGAAGAGGCCGAGTCCCGCCCCCAGCCGCGTCTTGGTGCTCTGGTAGGGCCGACCCAGATTCTTCAGGATCGCGGGCGCGAACCCGCGCCCGTCGTCGCGCACCGCCAGCCTAACCTGCTCGCCCGATCGGCTCGCCTCGACCACGATCCGCCGCGCGCCCGCCTCGACCGCATTGTCGAGCAGGTTGGCGATGGTCTGCGCGAGCGCCTGATCGCCGACGATCGTCACGTCCTCGCCGATCCGGTTGTGCCACTCAACGGGGATGCTCGCCCGCTCCCGCCAGTCGGCGACAATCCCTGACAGGAAAGCGGCGAGCGTGGTCCGCCGGGGGGCGTCGCCCCGCACCTCGCCCGAGGCGAGGAGGATACGGCCCAGTATCTCCTTGCAGCGCATCACCTCGCTGCGCATGTCGTCGAGTTCGTCGCGCAGGCGTGGCGACTCCGCGATGACCGGCTCGGTCCGCCAGTCGCCCAGCATCACCGCGATCGAGGACAGCGGCGTCCCCAGTTCGTGCGCGGCGCCGCTGGCGAGCAGACCCATGCGGACGATATGCTCCTCCTCCACCGCACGCTGGCGCAGCGCCGCGAGCCGCGTGTTGCGTTCGCCCAGATTGCGCACGATCCGCGTCACGAACATCGCCAGCAACGTCGCGGCGAGCGTGTAGTTGAACCAGCTCGCCACCACGTAGGGCCGCGACAGGTGCGAGGCATAGGCCTCCGGCAGCGCGAACGGCATCTTGCCGACCGCCAGCCAAGCAAACAGCGCGCTGGTCAGCACGACCAGCACGGCGCCGGCCCAGGGCGGCAGCAGCACGGCGGCGAGCACGACCTGCAGCAGGAAGAGCGAGATGAACGGGTTGCCGACCCCGCCGCTGACCGAAAGCTGCACCGTCAGGCAGGCCACGTCGACCAGCAGGGTCGCGAAGATCTGCGCATTGCCCACCATGCCGCGCCGCCGCGCCTCCCCCAGCACGAGGTTGAGCAGCGCGAGGATCCCAAGCGCGGCGAGCATCGGCTCCAACGGGAGCGGAACGCCCAGCGCGAAGCGCGCAATCAGGATCGTGGTGAGCTGCCCGCCGACCGCCAGCCAGCGCAGCTGAATGAGGAGGAGGATGTTGCGCCGTTCCGCCCCTTCGAGACGCGCCGGCAGTTTCGGCAGTTTGAGCGGCAGGGCCATGGCGTCGCCCCCTTAGCGCGGCGTGGGCTCCCGCACGACCCTCACCGCGAGCCACGTCATCATCGCCGCCAGCGCGAACCAGGTAAGCGCGTAGACGAGGTGGCTGTTGCGGAAGCGCACGACGGTCAGTCCGCCGCGCGGCCATGCGCCCGGGGTGCCCGCCGCCGCATCGATGAAATAGGGCGCGACCCGATCGAGGCCGTGCCGCGCCGCGATCGCGGCCACGTCGCGCGAAAACCAGCGGTCGGCGGCGGGATCGTTCGTCCGCAGGAAGCCGCCGCCCGGCTCGGTCACGCGCAGCAATCCGCGCACCGTGACCACGCCCGCCGGGACGGGCACACGACCGCGCCGGTCGGGCGGAATGAAGCCGCGATTGACCAGGATCGCGCCGTCGGGCGTGACGAGTGGCGTCATCACCCAATAACCGCCGCCCAGTTCGGTCAGCGCCTGCACGTAGGTGTCGGCATCGCGCCGCCACATGCCCCGCGCCTCGATCCGGCTATAGCTGTCGGCCGCGCCGATCGTCCCCCAGCGCGCCGGGCCGGGTGCCGCCGCATAGGGCGCCGCCAGCTTGCGTTCGACCTGCGCGATCAGGCCGAGCTTCCACGCCCGCCGTTCCACCTGCCACACGCCCAGCCCCGCCAGCAGCAGCGCCGCCGCCGCCGCGAGCGCGGCCAGCAGGATGCGGGCGCGGGCCCGCCTCACATCCCGCCGCTCGTCATCTCCGTCTGCATCTGCGGCATCATGTTCACGTTCATATGGTACATGACCCAAAGCGATCCGCTGATCGCGATCACTACCATGATGACGGTGAAGATCAGCGCCATCAGCGTCCAGCCATTCTCCGACTTGGCGTTCATGTGGAGGAAGTAGACCATGTGGACGACGATCTGGACCAGCGCCATCGCGGTGATGATGCCGGCGGTGATGCGCGCGTCGGCGATCACGTCGGTCATGACCAGCGCGAACGGGATCGCGGTCAGCACCACAGACAGCAGGAAGCCAGTCATGTAGCGGCCGCGCGTGCCGTGCGGCGCGCCACCATGATGATCGTGGGCGTGATGGTCGTGGCCGTGATGGCCGTGATCGTGGGTGTCGTGGGTGTCGTGGGCGTTGGCGCTCACCGGAGCACTCCCAGCAGATAGACGAAGGTGAAGACGCCGATCCAGACGACGTCGAGGAAGTGCCAGAAGAGCGACAGGCACTGCAGCCGGCGGACATTGTCCGCGATCAGCCCGCGCCGCGACACCTGGACCATCAGCACCACCAGCCAGATCAGGCCGAAGCTGACGTGCAGGCCGTGCGTCCCGACCAGCGTGAAGAAGGACGACAGGAAGGCCGAACGCTGCGGCCCCGCCCCCTCGTGGATCAGCTCGCCGAACTCGTAGAGTTCGATCCCGATGAAGGCGAGCCCGAACAGTCCGGTGATCGCCAGCCAGCCGAGCGTTGCCGACTTGCGGCGCTCGTCGGTTGCGATCATCGCGAAGCCGTACGTGATCGACGAGAAGAGCAGCATCGCGGTGTTGACCGCGACCAGCGGCAGCTTGAACAGATGCTCCGGCCCCGGCCCGCCCGCATAGCTCCAGCCATAGACGCCATAGGCCGCGAACAGCATGGCGAAGATGAGGCAGTCGCTCATCAGGTAGAGCCAGAAGCCCAGCATCGTGCTGGCTCCCGGCGGATGCGGGTGCTCGTCCAGATCGTAGAAGATCGGGGCCTCGGCGCCCGCGGCTACGGTATTCGCGCTGCTCATCGCTTATACTCCCGCCGCGGCGAGGGCACGGGTGCGCGCATCCTCGGCCTGCCGCACGTCTTCGGCCGGAATGTCGAAGTCGCGGTCATAATCGAACGTGTTGACGATCGCGGTCACGACCAGCGCGACGAACGCCAGCACCGCCAGCCACCACATGTACCAGATCATCGCCACGCCGAAGACGGTCGACAGCCCGGCCAGCACGATGCCCGCCCAGGTGTTCTTGGGCATGTGGATCGCGCGGAAGCCTTCGGTCGGGCGCGCGATCTTGCGCGCCTTCATGTCGTACCATGCGTCGAGCTCGTGGATCACGGGCGTGAAGGCGAAGTTGTAGGCCGGCGGCGGCGACGACGTCGCCCATTCCAGCGTGCGCCCGTTCCACGGATCGCCCGTCACGTCGACCAGCGTCTTGCGGTCGCGGATGCTGACGTAGAACTGCATCAGCATGGCGCCGATGCCGGCGGCGATGATCGCGGCGCCGATCGCGGCGACGACGAACCATACCTGCAGGCTGGGATCGTCGAAGTGACGCACGCGGCGGGTCACCCCCATCAGGCCGAGCACGTAGAGCGGCGTGAACGCGACCCAGAAGCCGACCACCCAGCACCAGAAGCTGATGACACCCCACTTGCGGTCGAGCTTGAAGCCGAACGCCTTGGGCCACCAGTAATTGATACCCGCGAACAGCCCGAACAGCACGCCGCCGATGATGACGTTGTGGAAGTGCGCTACCAGGAACAGCGAGTTGTGGAACTGGAAGTCGGCCGGCGGCACCGCCAGCATCACGCCCGTCATGCCCCCGATCACGAACGTCAGCATGAACGCGACCGACCACATCATCGGCAGCTCGAAGCGGATGCGCCCGCG
>NZ_JBMDXG010000303.1:0-23047 GCF_048594985.1 Sphingomonas sp.
CGATCCCTGCGCTCGCACGTCTTCCACGACGGACACGCGGAGTGCGGCGGTCAAGGCGATCTGCGTGGCGACGGGCGTTCCGGCCGGCGACATCGATAATTTCTATCAGTCGGCGCTCGGCATGCAGCAGCAGACCGGCGGCAACCCCGCCCTGCGAGAAGAAACCAGCAAGACCTACACGATCGGCGGCGTCATCTCCCCGCCGTTTCTTCGCAACCTCAACCTGACGGTCGACTATTACAACATCAAGATCGACGATGCGGTCGCTTCGATCAACAACATCCAGACGCTGAACGACTGCCTGGCCAATCAGAACAACAACAGCGTGACGTGCCAGGCGATCCGCCGCCTGCCGAACGGCCAGATCGATTATATCAGCGTCAACCTGCAGAATATCGGTTCGATCAAGGCGCGCGGCCTCGACGCCCAGATCGACTATCGCACGTCACTGCCCACCTTCCTGGGTCAGGGTGCGTCACTTGCCCTGCAGGGCGTCGGGAGCTGGATGTTCGAACGGTCGATCCAGACGCTTTCGACCGCCATCCCGCTGGATTGCGCGGGTTATTATGGCGGTGGCTGCTCGCAGGCGAATGGCGGGTTCATCATCCCCGACTTCAAGCTCAACCTGAGCGCGAGCTACGACAACGGTCCGCTCAACGTGCGGGCGCAGGGCCGGATGGTCGGCTCGATCAAGCCGTATCGCACGGTCGTCACCAACATCGGCAAGGTCGACCCGGTCTGGTATTTCGATCTGTCGGCCAACTTCAAGGTCAACGACAACTTCACCTTCTTCGGCGGCGTCGACAATATCTTCGACAAGCAGCCGCCGATCCTCGGCACGACCTTCGTCGGCGACGCCAATGTCGACGTGTCGCTCTACGACGTTATGGGCACCCGCTTCTTCGCCGGCGCCCGACTGAAGTTTTGATCGATCGAGAGAGGGGGTCCCACCGGACCCCCTCTTTTTTTGCGCTCGGCGCCAGACCGTGACCAAACCCCAGGGGGATAGAATGAAGGCTCTCTCAAAATATCTGCTCGGCGCTGCCGCCGGGATCGCTGTCGTCGCCGGATCGGTCGGCGGCGCGTTTGCCGCCGCTCCCGCCGGCGCGCCGGTCGCCGACCCTATTCCAAAGCGCACCATGGGCGTCGGCCCGTACAATCGGGTGGTGCTGCGCAACGTCACCATGATCGACGGCACCGGCGCCCCGGCGCAGGGTCCGGTTGACATCGTCCTGTCGGGGGATCGCATCGCGGAAATCCGCTCGATCGGCGCGCCGAAGGCGATCGATCCCTCGTCGCGCGCCGCCAAGGGCGACTATGAGCTCGACCTGACCGGGCATTACGTCATGCCGGGGTTCGTCAATTCGCACGTCCATCTGCATGATCTGAGCGATCCGCAGGGCGTTCCGTCGGACTATATCCTGAAGCTGTGGATCGCGAACGGCATCACGTCGGTGCGCGAACT
Source organism: Sphingomonas sp. (assembly GCF_048594985.1). Taxonomy (GTDB): domain Bacteria; phylum Pseudomonadota; class Alphaproteobacteria; order Sphingomonadales; family Sphingomonadaceae; genus Sphingomonas_I. The sequence continues at coordinate 1,466 of NZ_JBMDXG010000303.1, forward strand.
TGGGTCCAACCGGCCGATCGAATGGCTGGTCGACATCAAGCAGCGGTCGGCGCGCAACGAGATCGTCGCGCCGCGCATCGACATCTATCCCTTCTTCCACAAGATCCGGAACACGCCGGTCAACGACGCGGTGCAGGCGCGCGCCGCGATCAACGAGGCGAAGCGGCGCGGTGCTGACGGCATCAAGTTCATCGGCGGGGCCGAGGACGTGCTGTTCGCGGCGATCGACGAAGCCAAGAAAATCGGCATGCCGACCACCATGCACCATGCGCAGCCAAGCGTCTTCTTCGCCAACGTGCTGACCACCTCAGCCGCCGGCCTGAACTCGATGGAGCATTGGTACGGCCTGCCCGAGGCGATGTTCACCGACAAGCGCACGCAGAAGTGGCCGAACGACTTCATCAACAATGACGAGCAGATGCGCTTCGGCGAGTCCGGCCGCCTGTGGGCGCAGACATCGGCGCCGGGCAGCGAGAAATGGGAAGAGGTCATGAAGACCCTGCTCGAGCGCAAGTTCGCGCTGAGCCCGACCTTCGTCGCCTATCTGTCGAGCCGCGACCTGATGCGCACCAGCCGCGCGACGTGGCATGCCGACTACACGATGCCCGCGCTGTGGGACTATTATAAGCCCAGCCGCACGCATCACGGATCCTACTGGTTCGACTGGTCGACCGAGGACGAGGTGGCGTGGAAGGAAAATTACCACCTCTGGATGCAGTTCGTGAACGAGTACAAGAACCGCGGCGGCGACGTCTCCGTCGGCGACGATTCCGGCTACATCTACAACCTCTACGGCTTCGGCTACATGCAGGAGCTCGAACTGCTGCGCGAAGCGGGCTTCTCCCCGCTCGAGGTACTCCATTCGGCGACCCAGGTGGGCGCGCGCGTTCTGGGCCATGAGGATCAGGTCGGCACCATCCGCGTCGGCCGCAAGGCGGACCTGGTGGTGGTCAAGGGCAACCCGCTCGCCAACCTCAAGCTGCTGCAGCCGACGGGCACGCTGCACCTCAACGACGAAACCGGCAAGGTCGAGCGGGTCGGCGGGATCGCGTGGACCATCAAGGACGGCATCCTCTACGACGGCAAGCAGCTTCGCGCGGAATTGCGCGACATGGTCGCCAAGTCGAAGCAGGCGCGCGGCTTGCCGCCCGGACCGATGACGATCGAAGATGTCGACCTGACCCACTGACGGAAAGAGACCGTATGCGTATTTCGGCCGCGCACGTCATCGCGGGGGTATTGATCCTGGGATCGGCCCCCGCCCTCCCCGCGCAGACGCCACCCCCCGCCCCGGCGGCGGCACCGGGCAGCGCGGACGCCCGCCTCAAGGCGCTCTACGAGCGCGAATGGGCGTGGCGCCAGGAAGAGGGATTGCGCGGCCGGCGCAGCAGCGGGGACGAGGCGCCCGACCATCTGCCCAGCGTCGCGCCCGCCACGCAGGCGCGCCGCCTGGCCTATTGGACGGCGGCGCTGAAGGAACTGGACGCGATTCCGTTTGCCCAGCTTTCGCCCGACGAGAAGGTCAATGCGGAGGTGTTCCGCCGCAGTATCGAGACGTTCGTCACCGACCTGCGCTTCAAGACCTACGAAGCGCCGTTCAACGCCGACACCTTCTTCTGGGACGGATTGCAGCCCCGCTCGGGCGGGTTCGGTACGGTCAAGGCCTACGAGAACTACATCGCGCGGATCCGCGACATTCCGCGCTTCTTCGACGAGCAGACCGCGAATATGCGCGCGGGCCTCAAGCGCGGCTTCAGCGTGCCGCGCGTGGTAGTGACCGGCCGCGACAAGACGATCGAGCCCTATTTGCAGGCGGGCGATGCCAATCCGCTGAGCGGCCCGTTCAAGGCGTTTCCAGTCGCCATTCCCGCCGCCGAACAGGCCCGCCTGAAAGCTGCTGGCGAGCAGGCGATCGCGCAGGCGGCGGTCCCCGCCTACACCAAGCTCCTCTCCTTCATCCGCAACGAGTATATGAAGCAGGCGCGGACCACGCTTGCGGCGGAGAAGGAGCCCGACGGCAAGGCCTTCTACCAGGCGGAGATCGAGGCGTTCACCACGCTCGACCTGACCGCCGAGCAGATCCATGCGATCGGCCTCAAGGAAGTCGCGCGCATCCGCGCCGAAATGGAACAGGTGAAGGCGCAGACCGGCTTTCAGGGCGACATGCCGGCCTTCCTCAAGTTCCTGCGCACCGATCCGCGATTCTATCCCAAGACGCCGCGCGAGCTCCTGTCCTTCTCGGCTTATGTCGCGAAGCGCGTCGACGGGAAGCTGGCGGACACGATCGGCTTCCTGCCGCGCAGGCGCTTCGCGATCCTGCCCGTGCCGGACAGTCTGGCGCCGATCTATACGGGCGGGCGCGGCGGGCTCGAAAGCTGCCTGATGAACACCTACGACCTGCCATCGCGCCCGCTCTACACGCTGACCGCGCTGACGCTGCACGAATGCAATCCCGGCCACGCCTTCCAGGCGGCGGTGGCGCAGGAGGCGATCCGCCGCCCGGCCTTCCGGCGTGGCACCTCCTTCTCCGGTTATGGCGAGGGTTGGGCGCTCTATCTCGAGTGGCTGGGCACCAAGATGGACATGTACGACACGCCGTACGAGAATTTCGGACGCCTCTCCTATGAGATCTGGCGCGCGAGCCGGCTGGTGATCGACACGGGCATCCACCATTATGGCTGGACCCGCGAGCAGGCGCAGAATTACCTGCGCGACCACACAGCGCTCAGCGAGCATGAGATCGAGACCGAGATCGATCGCTACATCGCATGGCCCGCGCAGGCGCTCGCTTACAAGCTTGGCGAGATGCTGATCCGGCGCAAGCGCGCGGAGGCGGAGGAAAAATTGGGCGACCGGTTCGACCAGCGCGCGTTCCACGACGCGATCCTGGCGATCGGATCGGTCCCGTTGACCACGCTGGAGGCGCGGCTCGACCAGTTCATCGCCGACGGCGGCAAGAACCCGCCCGGCTTCAATCCGGCATTGCCCGAGTTCGAGCAGCATTAGACCGTATTCGGCCTCCCCGGTTGCGCAGACGCGTCGCCGGGGGGTAGCGAAAGCCCTCGTCGTGGACCGCCCCGCGCCGATCAGCCGACGGGAGGTCGTCCATGCGCGTCACGGTTTATGGAGCGCGAAGCTACGACCGCCAGTTCCTGACAGCCGCCAACGCGGCCTATGGGCATGATCTGATCTTCCTCGACGCGGGGCTGGACGCACAAACTTTCCCTCTCGCGGCCGGCAGCGACGGCATCTGCGTGTTCGTGAACGACTGCCTCGATGCCGGGGTGATCGACGGACTTTCGGCGCTAGGCGTGCGGATCGTCGCGCTACGATGCGCCGGCTACAACAATGTCGACCTTGCGGCGGCGGCGCGCCATGGCATCGTCGTCACGCGTGTCCCGGCTTATTCCCCGCACGCGGTCGCCGAATTCACCGTCGGCCTGCTGCTGGCGCTCGATCGCAAGATCCACCGCGCATGGTCGCGCGTGCGCGAGAATAATTACGCGCTCGACGGGCTGGTCGGCCGCAATCTTCACGGCCGCGTCGCGGGAATCGTCGGAACGGGCGAAATCGGCGCGCTGGTTGCCCGCGCGCTGCGCGCGGGCTTCGGATGCGAGGTGCTGGCAAGCGATCCGGTGCGCGATCCGCCGCTGGAAGCAATCGGCGTCCGCTACGTGCCGATCGACACGCTGCTACGCGAGGCGGACATCGTCAGCCTGCACTGCCCGCTGACGCCCGAAACCTACCATCTGATCGATGCGCCCGTGCTGGCGCAGGCGCGACCGGGTCTGACCATCGTCAACACCAGCCGCGGCGCCCTGATCGACACGAGCGCGTTGATCGATGCGCTCAAGGCGCGGCGCGTGGGCGGCGTGGCGCTCGATGTCTACGAGCAGGAAGCCGGCATCTTCTTCGGCGACCTGTCGAACGAGATCATCGACGACGATGTGCTCCAGCGCCTGCTGACCTTTCCCAACGTGCTCGTCACAGGGCACCAGGCGTTCCTGACCGAGGAAGCCCTGTCGGCCATCGCTGGAACCACGCTCGACAGCTTGGCTCGGTTCGAGCGGGGGGAACCGCTACCCTACCAACTCGCCGCGCCATCGGCCGCTTGAGGCCCGCCCCAGGCAAGCCTTACACGAAGTTGATCGTCGCGCCCTGCTCGTTGATGCGGGTCGAGGCAGCGTTGATCCGTGCCTTGAGCCCCTTCATGTCGACGCCAACCATCTCACCCCCGCGCTTGCGCACGATGCCGGCGATCCACACCGTGTCGATATCGGGCTGGTTCGAATAATTCGCCACCCGGTCCGCAAACGGGCCGACGATCGGGAAATTGATCCGGTCGGTGCGCAGCAGCAGCAGGTCGGCGCGCTTGCCCACGGTGATCGTGCCGGTCACGCCGTCCTCGCGGATCGCCCGCGCGCCCAGCCGGGTCACGAAGTCGAGCGCATCCTCGCCCTGATAGGCCGACGCGATCCGCTTGCCCTCATCGGTGCGGAACAGGTTGTAGAAGCCGCCGCGCACGTGCTGGAAATAATCGTGGGTGAAGGCGAGCGCGCCGTCCACGCCGATCCCCGCCGCAACCCCCATGGCGCGCGCGCGCCCGTGGATCGATGGGTCCGGATAGCTCTGCTCGCCCATCGTCGTGGCCGCGATCATGACCCCGTTGTCGCGGCACAGCGCCAGCTCGGCATCGGTCATGCCGTTGCCGTGCACCACCTGATAATCCGGCCCGAGCAGCTTGGCGGGGCCCAGTTGTTCGAACTGGTTGAACAGGTGCGGCGGCAGCACCTCCTTTGACCGATGATGGTGCTGCGAAACGATGTGCGGCTCGTAGGTGCGGATGCGCGCCATCTCGGCCGCAATTGCGGTCAGCGCGCGGCCGTTGAAGCCGGGACTGGGGCACAGGCCGAAGCGGACAAGCCCGTCCTTGCCTGTGAACACCCGTTCGCGCAGCAAGGCGACCGTGCGCCAGTGCGTATCGTCGGGCCCCGCATTCCGCATCGCGTTGGCATCCGCCATCCGCACCGTGTCACCCGCTTTGTAGGTCGGCGTATGCGAGACCTGATAGCAGAAGGTGCCTGCAATCCCGGAGTCGATCAGCCCGCGCGCCGCCTGCTCGGCGAGTTCGGCGGTGTGGAAGATGTGGCAATAATCGACGAGCGAGGTGACGCCGGAGTCGATCGCCTGGATCGCGCTGGCATATTGCGCCAGCCACGCGTCCTCCGGCGTGTAGCACACCATCGTCCGCAATTTATATTCGTTGTAATTGTTGATGGTACGCGAGATCTTGGCGATCACGCCATTGTCCATGCCCTCCCAGACATGGCGATGCGCGTCGATCATGCCCGGCATCAGGATCATGCCGCGACCATCGACGATCTCGGCATCCCCGGCGTTGAGCCCCTTGCCGACGGCCGCGATCTTGCCGCCGTCGAGCAGCACGTCCCCGCCTGCAATCTCGCCGAGCTTCGGGTCCATCGTGATGATGTCGGCGCCACGGATCAGCGTGCGCCGTGCCTTCGCGATGCGCGATGCCGCCTTAGGAGCGGCCGCCACGGTTGGTCCGCTCGCAACCGCCGCGATGGCCGAGGCCGCGAGCCCGAAGAAGCCCTTGCGTGTGATATCCATGATTTGACCCCCCGGTCGGATTGGCAATCGATTAGGCGGCGATCAGCCTTCGCCGCCCTGGCCCGTCGCGAGCCGGCTGCGGCTGCGGCTGTAGATGAAGTAGAAGGCGAGCCCGATCACGTTCCACAACGCGAAGCGGACCAAAGTCATGCCCGGCAGGCTGATCATCAGGTAGAGACAGCCGATCACGGTCAGCGTGCCCACGAGATAGGGCGCGGGACAGCGGAACACGCGCGGCAGTTCGGGACGCGTCTTGCGCAGCACGATCAGGCACACGCCGACGGCGATGAAGGCGAGCAACGTGCCCGCATTGGCGAGCTCGGCGATTTCGTCCAGGCGGAAGAAGCCCGCCACGATCGCGACGAAAATGCCGGTCAGGCCGGTGACGAACATCGGCGTCCCGGTGCGCGCATTGACCCGGCTCATGATGCCCGGAAGCAGCCCGTCGCGGCTCATCACGAAGAAGACGCGGCTCTGGCCGTACATCATCACGAGGATCACCGACGGCAAAGCGATCAGCGCCGCCAGCGCCACCAGATGCGACGCCGCCGGATGGCCGAGCGTGCGCAGCACCAGCGCCAGCGGCTCGGGCGAATTGGCGAGCGTGGTATAGTGAAGCGCGCCGACCGCCGAGAGGCAGACCGCCATGTAGATGATCGTGCAGACCGCCATCGATCCGATGATACCGATCGTCAGGTCGCGTGCGGGCCGCTTCACTTCCTCGGCAGAGGTCGCGACCGCGTCGAAACCGTAAAAGGCGAAGAAGACGATCGCCGCCGCCGCCATCACGCCCTTGGTGCCGCCGCCCTCGACATGGCTGGCGAAGCCGTAGGGCATGAACGGGGTCAGGTTGTCGGCGTTGAACGCAGGTGCGGTGAAGATGACGAACACGGTCAGCGCGGCGAGTTTGATGGCGACGAGGATGATGTTCACCGTCGCGCTTTCGCGGGTGCCGGCCATAAGCAGTCCCGCGACCGCCAGCGACACGAGCACTGCCGGAAGGTTGACCAGCCCGCCGTCGTGCGGCCCCGCCAGAAAGGCGTGCGGCAGGGCGACGCCGGCCGACTGGAGCCATCCGACCAGATGGCCGCCCCATCCCACCGCCACGGTCGAGCAGGCGAGCGAATATTCGAGGATCAGGCTCCACCCGACGATCCAGGCGAGCGTCTCGCCGAGCACCGAATAGGTATAGGTATAGGCGCTGCCCGAAGTCGGGATCAGCGTCGCGAGTTCGGAATAAGCGAGCGCGGCGCAGGCGCAGACGATCCCGGCGACGGCGAAGGCCAGAATCACGGCAGGGCCGGCGCGCTCGGCGCCCACGCCAGTCAGCGTGTAAATGCCGGTGCCGACGATCGCGCCGACGCCCAGGGCCACCAGATGGGGCCAGCTCAGTGTTGCACGCAACGCGCCATGCGCTTCGGTACGGGCCAGGTCGATACGCTTGATCGGCCCGAAGGCGGTGCGTGCCACGTTAGTGATACCCCTTGTTATGGTTGGTGCTGCGGCAACTGCAGCCGCAAATCTTCCAGCGTCTTGACGTTGTGCGCATAGGCCAGCGCGCGCATCCGATCGGCGTCGCGCGTCAACCAGGTCTGGACGAGCTCGCGATGCTCCTCGTTGGCGCGCTCATCGCGGCCGAGCGGTTCCAGATGCTTGCGGACATAACGTTCCGACAGCACCTGCAGCCGATCGAGGATATTGACCGTGACCGGCTTACCCGACGGCGCGTAGAGCGCCCGGTGAAGCGCGCGGTTGAACGCGCCCACGCCCTCGCCATGCTCGTGCGTGACCTCATACAGCGCGTCGAGCACCGACTGGGCATGCGCGCGCTCCGCATCGGTCGCGCGCACCGCCGCCAGCGCCATGGCGTCGGGCTCCAGCCTGATGCGGAGCTCGTACACCTCCTCCGCCTCGTTCGAGGTCATCGGCCGGACGAAGTAACCGCGATTGGCCTGCGAACGCAGCAACCCTTCCTGTTCGAGCCGCGTCAGCGCCTCGCGCAGCGGGATCTTGCTGACGCCGAGTTCTGCGGCGAGCGCGTCCTGGCGGATCGGCTCGTCGTCATTGACCAGGCCGGAAAGAATGCGGTTGCGGACGACGTCCACAAGCTGGTCGGAAAGGTTTCGGATGATGAAGCTCATATCAGCCTCATACCACCGAAAATCCTTTCCAGAAGGGCTCCGATCGATCGATCCAGATCGTATTGAAACCGGTCGAAACCGCAGATCCTTCGATCGACGGAATGATCGCGGGCACCTCGCCCAGCAAAGTCTCGTCCTCGACCCGCCCGATGAAGCGGCTGCCGATATAGCTTTCGTGAACGAAGCGGTCGCCAACCTGCAGCCGGCCGGTCGCCGCGAGTTGCGCCAGGCGCGCGGACGTACCCGTGCCGCACGGGCTGCGGTCGATCGCGCGCTCGCCGTAGAAGACGGCGTTGCGCCCGTCCGCATCTGGCGTGCGCGGCGCATCGGTCCACATCACATGGCTGACGCCGCGAATACGGTCGTCCAGCGGATGCACCGGCTCATAGGCCTGCTGCATCAGCGGGCGGATGATGCGGCTCAGTTCCACGATGCGCGACGCGCCCAGATCGTCGAGCCCGGTATAGGGACCCTGCGGCTCGATGATCGCGTAGAAATTGCCGCCATAGCTCACGTCCACCGACAATGGACCGAAGCCCGGCACGTCGATCTCGATCCCGCGTCTGGCGAGGAAGGCCGGTACGTTGCGGATGCGGACGAAGGTGACCTTGTCGCCGTCCTGTCCATATTCGATGTCGATGATGCCGGCCGGCACCTCGACCCGCAGTTTCCCGGGCTCGCGCGGGGTGATCAGGCCGTGTTCCAGCCCGAACGTCACCATGCCGATCGTGCCGTGCCCGCACATCGGCAGGCAGCCGCTCGTTTCGATGAAGAGGATGCCGATGTCGGCATCGTCGCGCGTCGGCGGGTAGAGGAACCCGCCCGACATCATGTCATGCCCGCGCGGTTCGAAGCAAAGACCGGTGCGGATCCAATCGAACCGCTCCAGGAAATCCATCCGCCGTGCGCCCATCGAGGCGCCCCGCAACAGCGGAGCGCCCCCGACGACGAGCCGGACGGGATTACCGGCCGTGTGACCGTCAATGCAGAAGAAAGTGTGCCGCATCGGCCTAGTCCTCAGGCGGCGACCAAAACCTGCTTGCTAGGCATGGTGGCCGCGCACTTTTCGACCCAGGCCGTCACGTCGGCACGGCGCTGACCCGACAGCGGCAGGCGCGGCATGCGCACCCGTTCGGAGCCCCGACCCATGATCTGCTCGGCCAGCTTGATCGACTGGACGAGGTCATGCTCGGCGTCGAGGTGGAGAAGCGGCATGAACCAGCGATAGATGGCCAGCGCCTCGTCGAACTTGCCTTCCTTGAGCGCGGCGACGAGCCGGACGGACTCGCTGGGGAATGCGCTGGTCAGGCCGGAAACCCATCCGCTCGCGCCCAGCATCAGCCCTTCGAGCGCGACATCGTCCAAGCCGGCCATGACCGTATAACGGTCGCCGAAACGGTTGAACACGTCGGTGAAGCGGCGCGGATCGGGCGCGCTTTCCTTGACCGCGACGATGTTCTTCACGTCGTTCAATGCGTCGAGCGCCTCGAAGCTGACATTGACGCGATAGGCCGGCGGATTGTTGTAGAGCATGATCGGGAGCGAGGTCGCTTCCGCCACCGCCTTGAAATGCGCGACCAGTTCCTCCGTCGTCGGCACATAGACCATCGCGGGCAGCAGCATCAGCGCGTCGGCGCCGATCTCTTCCGCGTCGCGTGCATAATCGATCGCCCGCGCCGTGGTGAATTCGGACACGCCGGCGACCAGCGGCACCTTGCCCCCGACCGCCTCGACCGCGCCGGCCAGAACCTTGCGCTTCTCGTCCGGCTCGAGCGAATTGTTCTCACCGCATGTACCCAGGATGATGAGGCCGTCGACTCCGTCTTCGACCAGCGCGCTCTGCACCTTCTGCGTGGCGTCATGATCGATCGAAAGATCGGGCGCGAACTGTGTGGTGGCGGCAGGATAGACACCCTGCCACAGGGTCGACGACGCGGGCATGAATTTTCGAACCTCCGTTGGACTGTGTATCGTATACGGTATAAGAAATGAGAATGCCAAGTCCAAACATGCGTTTGCCAGCGAAGCCCCGAAGCGCCATCGTGATCGGCGGCGGAATCGTAGGCCAATCGATCGCTTTCCGCCTACAATGTTCCGGGATCGCCACAACCATCGTGGATCGCGCCGCGCCACCGCCCGCGTCTCGCGGGAATGCGGGCCATATCGCGGTCGAGCAGGTCGAGCCGCTCGCGTCATGGGCCACGATCCGCTCCTTTCCGCGTCGGCTTTTCTGGCGCGGCGGCGCACTGGGCCTGCCGCTGCGCGATATCGGGGTCTGGCTGTCCTTTTCGCTTCGCATGCTGCGATCAAGTGGCCCACGGCGGTTCGCGGCGGGTCGTGCTGCGCTGACGGCGCTGCTGGACCGGGCCATGCCCGCCTGGCGCGCCTTGCTCGATCAGGCGGGCGCGCGCGCGCTCCTGCGCGAAGACGGGCATTTCGTCGTGTGGGAATCCGCCAAGACCGCGCGGGAGGGGGCCGCGCGCTGGAAGGCAGCCCCCACGGGGACCGCCGCCGTCCGCGATGCAAGCGAGGAGGACGTGACACGCCTTCGCGCACTCGGCACCGCCCCCATCGCTGGCGCGATCCGCTTCACCGGCAGCGGCCAGATCACCGATCTGGGCGACCTGTCGGACCAGCTCGGCACCGCCTTCAAAGTCGAGGGCGGCGTGGTGCGGATCGACACCGTGAAACGGATAAGCGCGACCGCCGAAGGTGCGTCGGTCACTTTGTCCGACGGCAGCCGGCTCGACGCCGATCTGGTGGTCGTCGCGGCGGGAGCGAGAAGCGACGCGCTGCTGTCGCCGCTCGGCTATCGCGTCCCGCTGATCGCCGAGCGCGGCTATCATATCCAGTCCGCCGATACCGATTGGCCGGCCGACATGCCGCCAGTGGTCTATGAAGACCGCGCGATGATCGTGACGCGCTTCCGGTCGGGCCTACGCGCGGCCAGCTTCGTGGAGTTCGGCCGCCCCGACAGCCCGCCAGACCCGCGCAAATGGGCGCGGCTGCGCAGCCACGTCGCCGCGCTCGGCCTCTCCTTCCGCATGCCGGGGCGCGAGTGGATGGGCGGGCGCCCGACCCTGCCCGATTATCTGCCCGCGATCGGACGGAGCCGCGCGCACCCGTCGCTGATCTACGCCTTCGGGCATCAGCATCTGGGCCTCACCCTCGCCGCCGTGACGGCCGAGGCGGTGGTGGCGCTGGCCACCGACGCCGCCCCCCCCGTGGACCTCGCCCCCTTTGACATCGCCCGGTTTGGAGGCCTTGCATGACCAACGGCATCGGCGGATCGGACGCCGCGCGTGAGCTTTCCGCCATTCGGCCATGGGCCGATCCCGCGCCCACCATCATGCACGATGAATATCGCCGGCGCATCGAACGCGCGCGCCAGATCATGGCCGAGGAGAAGATCGACGCGCTGCTGATCGGCGCGGGCGCGTCGCTGCGCTACTTCGCGGGCATCCCCTGGGGACAGAGCGAGCGGCTGGTGGCGATGCTGCTGACCCCTGCCGGCGATCCGATCGTCATCGCACCGCGGTTCGAGCGCGGCACGCTGGAGGCGGACCTGACGATCGCCGCCGACCTGCGCCTGTGGGAAGAGGATGAAAGCCCGTCCGAATTGATCGCGGACGCATTGCGCGAGCGCGGCGCGACGCGACTCGCGATCGATCCCGCCATGGCGTTCCTGTTCGTGGAGCGGCTTCGGCGCGTGGCGCCGTCGCTCGATTTGGGCGAGGCGAGCCCGGTGGTCGACGGCTGCCGGATGTACAAATCCGCCGCCGAGCTGGCGCTGATGCAGCAGGCCAAGTGGATGACGTTCGAGGTCCACCGCCGCGCGGCGCGCATCCTCCGTCCAGGCATCCGCGCGAGCGAGGTCGTGCGCTTCCTCGACGAGGCGCACCGCGCGATCGGCGCGCCAGGCGGCAACGGCTTCGCAATCGTTCAGTTCGGGCGCGCGACGGCCTTTCCGCACGGCCTGCCGGGAGATGCCACGCTGGCCGAAGGCGACATGGTGCTGATCGACACAGGCTGCATCATCCAGGGCTATCATTCGGACATCACGCGTACCTACGTCTTCGGCGAGCCCGACGATGAGCAGAGGCGAATCTGGGAGCTCGAAAACCAGGCGCAGGCGGCGGCGTTCGACGCGGCACAATTGGGCAGCCCGTGCGAGGCGGTCGATCATGCCGCGCGGCGCGTGCTGGAAGCGGCAGGTCTCGGGCCCCACTACCGCCTGCCCGGCCTGCCGCATCGCACCGGGCACGGCATCGGCCTGTCGATCCACGAGCCTGCTTATCTCGTGCGCGGCGACAGGACGCCGCTGGCGCCCGGAATGTGTTTCTCCAACGAGCCGATGATCGTCGTGCCCGACCGTTTCGGCGTGCGGCTGGAGGATCATTTCTACATGACCGACGCGGGTCCCCGCTGGTTCACGATCCCCTCGCCGTCGATCGATCGCCCGTTCGGCTGACAGACCGCGTTCCCGTAACGATCGGCCTTGTTCGTACGGTTTGGGCGGAACTCCCGCCGGTTCCAAGGATTTGCCCTTGGTCCGTCCTGGACGATCTTGGGGGAGTGCCGCCGTCTTGAAGGCGTCCGAAGTTGGTGCGGTCGGCGCGTTATGTCTGGCCTGGATGGCGACCGCCGTGCCGGCCTGCGCGCAAACGCCCGAATCCGCACCGGCCGCGACACTTCCCAGTGACGATGCGGAATTCGACGCCGCGCTGCCCCCGCTGGACGAAACCGCCGCACCGCCCGCGGCCGAGCCGCCCGTCGCCGAGACTCCAGCGCCCGAGCTGGAACAGCCGCTGCCCCCGCTCGCGGGCTTCGACCTAACGCCACCTCCGCCGACCACCGTCGAGGCAGCCTCCGGGGAAGCGCCGCGTCGCATTCCCTATACGCTGAGGGTCGAGGGGCTGAAGCAAGTCGGGCTGGAGGACGAGTTCCGCAGCCTGTCCGCCTTGCTCAACGACGGCAAAAAAGCCGCCAATGCGGCGCAGATCCGCGCGCGCGCGCAGGAGGATGTCGGCCTGGCGGAACGGCTGATGCATTCGGAAGGCTATTATGACGGCGTCGCCACGCTGGCCCTGCCGCAATCGGCCGCGCCGGGTGCGAGCGTGCCGGTGACCATCACCGCCGCACCCGGCAGCCGTTACAAGTTCGAAGCGATCACGATTACCGGGCTTGAGCCCGAGCCCTATGGCTATGCGCGCGACGCGCTGGAACTGAAGCGCGGCCAGCCGATCGTCGCGGCCGCCGTGGAAGAAGCCGAGGCGCGGGTGATGCTGCGCCTGCCCGAACGCGGCTACCCCTTCGTCAAGGTCGGACAACGCGACATCGTGCTCGATCCGGCCACGGTGACCGGCGATTACACCTTGCCGGTCGAAAGTGGCCCCAAGTCGCGCTTCGGCGCGCTCCGGACCGAGGGCGATCCCGTCTTCGCGCTGGATCACCTCAACGTCTTCCCCCGCTTCGATGCCGGGGAGACCTATGACAATCGCAAGGTTGACGATCTCCGCCAGGCGCTGATCGCCACCAGCCTGCTGTCCACCGTCGCGATCGAGCCCGTGCGCACCGGAGAGATCCAGCCCGACGGGACCGAGACGGTCGACCTGCTCGTCCGCCAGTCGCGCGGGCGGCCGCGCACGCTGGCCGCCAGCGGGGGCTACGGCACCGGCGAAGGCATCAAGGTGATGGGCTCGTGGGAACACCGCAACCTGTTCCCACCCGAAGGCGCGCTGATCGTCGATGCGACGGTCGGCACGCAGCAGCAGGCGGTCGGCGCGACGTTCCGTCGCTCGAACGCCGGCCTGCGTGACCGCACTTTCCAGGCAGGGGCAACCGTCAGCCGCCAGCGCTTCGATGCGTTCGATGCCGAGACGATCACGCTGGGCACCAGCCTGTCGCGGCAATCGACCCCGATCTGGCAGAAGCGCTGGACCTATTCGATCGGCGCCGAGCTGACCGCGACGCGCGAAACGCCGTACGATCCCGAGGATTTCAGCCGGCCGCGCAGCACTTACCTGATCGCCGCGCTGCCGCTGCAGGGCGGCTATGACGGATCGGACAGCCTGCTCGATCCGACGCGCGGCGTCCGCGTCAATGCCCGGCTGAGTCCCGAGGCGCAGAAGCGCACCGGTGGCGGCGGCTTCGACAGCTACGCCCGCATGCTGGTCGAGACGAGCAGTTATTATCCCCTGATGGACAGCCTCGTCATCGCGGGCCGCGCGCGCGTGGGATCGATCGTCGGCGCGGCGCGGGACGACATCGCGCCGTCGCGCCGGCTCTATTCGGGCGGCGGCGGATCGGTACGCGGCTTCGGTTATCAGCAGCTCGGGCCGAAAGACGTGAACAACGATCCGATCGGCGGCCGCTCGGTCACCGAATTCGCGGTCGAGGCACGCTACCGCTTCGGCGATTACGGGGTCGTGCCCTTCTTCGACGCGGGCCGCGTGGGCGAAAGCTCGACCCCGTCGCTCAGCGGGATGCGCTACGGCCTCGGCATCGGCGCGCGTTACTATACGAACTTCGGGCCATTCCGCCTCGATGTCGCCACCCCGCTCAATCGCCGGCCGGGCGAGTCCAAGGTCGCGGTCTATATCTCGATCGGGCAGGCATTCTGATGGCGCTGCGCATCCTCAAATGGGCGGGCATCGTCGCCGTCGGCCTGATCCTGCTGGTCGCCGCGATCATGCTGGGACTCAACACGCAGCCGGGCAAGCGCTTCATCGCCGACCAGCTTGGCGGGTTCACGACCGAATCCGGGCTCAATTTCCGCACCAGCCGGATCGAGGGATCGATCTATGGGCGAATGGTCCTGCGCGATGTCGAGGTGCGCGATCCGCAGGGCGCGTTCCTGACCATTCCCGAACTGACGGTCGACTGGCGGCCCTTCGCATACCTCCACTCGAAGATCGATGTCCGTCTCTTCTCGGCCGAGACGATGACGCTCGCGCGCCGGCCGGCATTGAAGGCGGTGCCGTCCGATCCGAACGCGCCGACTTTGCCCGACATCGACCTGACGATCGCGAAGCTGCATGTCGGGCGCCTGTTCGTGCAGCCGCCCGTGACCGGCCGGCGGCATGTCGTCAGCCTCGACGGCGCGGCGGAGATCGCCGACGGGCGCGCGCAGCTCCGCCTCGCCGCCGATGCGCGCCGCGCCGCCGGGGTGGCGGGGGGCGACCGGCTGCGGCTGACGCTCGACGCCGTCCCCGGCGCCAATCGCTTCGCGCTCGACGCGCGGCTCGCGGCGCCCAGGGGCGGGCTGGTCGACAGCTATGCCGGGCTCGGCAAACCGCTCCTCCTGTCGGTCGGCGGCAGCGGCGACTGGGCGCACTGGACGGGCAAGGCGACCGGATCTCTTGGGGGGCAGCCGCTCGCCGCGCTCGACGTGGAAGGGCGCGACGGCACCTTCCGCACGGTCGGCGAGGTGCGCCCCAACCTGATCCTGACCGGCCCGGCCGCGCGGCTGACCGAGCCTGCGATCCGCCTCGACCTCACCACCCGGCTGGCCGAACGCCGGGTCGATACGAAGCTGGTGGCGCGATCGGACGCCTTCGCGCTCGACGCGGCGGGCCTGATCGATCTGGCGGAGAGCCGGCTCGGCAATTTCACCGTCACCGCCGCCGTGCTGAAGCCGGGATCGATCGCGCCCAACGTCTCGGCGCGCAATCTGCGGCTCAGCGCGACGCTCGACGGCGCCTTCGCCACGCCGACGATCGATTACCGCGTGGTGGCCGACTATGTCGGCTTCGACGCCACGCGCGTTGTCGGGCTGACCGCGAGCGGCAAGGCGAGGATCGATAGCGATCGCATCGTCGTGCCGGTCCATGCCACGGCGCGCGCCGTGAGCGGGCTCAACGCCGCCGCCGGCGGGCTGCTCACCAACCTTCGGCTGGACGGCGACATCGCCTATCAGGACGGCAAGGTCGCGACCGACAATCTGCGCGTCCGGTCCGACCGGATCGATGCGACCGCGATCCTGCTCGCCGATCTTTCCAAGGGCACCTATACCGGCGCGCTGAAGGGCCGGGTGAACGACTATCAGGTGAACGGCCTCGGCCGGATCAACCTCCTGACCGACGCTCGCCTCGTGCCGGGCATCGACGGCGGCTTCGCGGTGCGGGGCAAGGTCCGGATCGTGACGCGGCGGATCGACAATGCGTCGGTCCGCGACCAGCTCGGCGGAAACGCGCTCATTACCGCCGATGTGGGCTATGACCTCGCCGGCGGGGGCGTGATCGACAATCTGCGGATTACCGCGCCCAAGTTCCGCATCACCAGTGGGCGCGGTTTCTATCGCCCCGACGGACGGATCGGCTTCCGCGCGGCTGGCCAGTCGACCGCCTATGGTCCGCTGCTGCTCGACGTGTCGGGAACGGTCGCCAAGCCCGTGGCGCGGCTGCGCGCGGCGCGACCCGGCGTTGGACTGGGTCTGGTCGATCTCGACGCGAGCCTGGTCGGCACCGGGCGCGGCTACCGCGTCCGCGCGACGGGGCAGTCCGATTATGGTCCGCTCGCGGTCGACGTGCTGCTCGACACGAGCGCGGGCGCGACCAGTCTCAATATCACCAACGCGACCGTCGCGGGGATCCGCATCGCCGGTCGCGTCGCGCAGACGGCCGCCGGTCCTTTCGCCGGCACGCTGACGATCAATGGGCGCGGATTGTCAGGCGCGGTCCGGCTGGCGGCCGCCGGCAGCGTGCAGCGCGCCGATCTGGACCTGCGCGCATCGGCGGCGGGCCTGCCCGGCCCCGTCCCGATCACGATCGGCAGCGGCGTGGTGACGGCGGCGATCCTGCTTCCCGACAGCGGCCCGTCGATCACCGGACAGTTCGCGCTGGCCGAAATTCGGCAGGGCACGTTCGCGATCCAGCGCGCGCGCGGCCGGATCAACTATGCCAATGGCAGTGGGCGCGTCGCTCTGACCGCCACCGGCGGGCAGGCGGGTGCGCCGTTCGACCTTGCCGCCCAGGCCGCACTGTCGCCCGACCGTATCCTCGCCAATTTGCGCGGCACGCTCAACGGCATCGCCGTGCGCCTCGCCAGCCCGGCGGTGGTCACCCGCAGCGCCGCCGGCTGGCAGCTGGCGCCCGCGACACTGGTCCTGCCGCAGGGCCAGGTCGAGGTGAGCGGCGCGTTCGGCGGCGATCAGACGCGCGCCCGCGCGGTGATGCGCGCGCTCGACCTGTCGATCGTCAACGCGTTCGCGCCGGACCTCGGGCTCGGCGGCAAGGCATCCGGAACGCTCGACTATGTCGCGCGCGGCACGGTCCCCGATCTGCGCGCGCGGATCGACCTCAACGGCTTCACCCGCACGGCGGCTCTCACCGTATCGCAGCCCGTCGACATCGCGCTGCTGGCCACGCTGAACGAGAGCAGCGGCGACGCCCGCGCGCTCATCCGCCGGAGCGGCGCAACGGTGGGCCGGATGCAGGCACGCCTCGCGCCGCTCGGGGCTGGCGCATCGCTCAGCGAACGTCTGTTCGCGGCACCCCTGTCGGGCGGGATCCGCTATAACGGGCCGGCGGAAGTGCTGTGGACGCTGACCGGGATCGGGCGCCAGTCTTTGTCGGGGCCGATCGCGATCGGCGCGGATTTCGGCGGGCGGCTCGAACAGCCCCGCGTCACCGGCCTGATCCGCGCCGATGCGCTACGCTACGAGAATGAGGCGTTCGGGACGGTGCTGTCGCGGATGGCGATCGACGGCCGCTTCACCCAATCCGAACTGCTGCTCAACCGGCTTACCGCGCGCGCGGGCGACGGCAGCATCAACGCCAGCGGGCGGGTCGGGCTCGATGCGGCGAGCGGCTTCCCGATGGATGTCCGAGTCGTGCTCGACCGCGCGCGACTGGCCGGCGGCGACGATCTGAACGCCGAGGCAAGCGGCACGATCACGGTCACCAACAGCAAGGCGCAGGGCGGGCTCATCCAGGGCACCCTGTCCATTCCCGAGGCGCGCTATCGCATCGTGATGCAGGGCGGCGCGTCGGTGCCCGAACTGACCGGCGTGCGCCGCAAGGGCGTGCCCGTCGCCAAGCCGGACGATGGCGCCGCGCTGCCGAGCAACTGGAAGCTCGACATCCGTATCCGCGCCGACAACCAGATCTTCGTCGAAGGCATGGGGCTCGAAGCAGAATGGCGCACCAACATGCGCGTCACCGGCACGGCGACCACGCCATCGGTGGTCGGACGGCTCGAGGTGGTGCGCGGCACATACAGCTTCGCCAGCCGCCGCTTCGACATCGGTAACGGCGTCGTCACCTTCCAAGGGCCGCTGCTCAACCCCGCGCTCAACATCTCGGCCAACACCACGGTCGAGGATGTCACCGCGACGATCAACATCACCGGCTATGCGCAGGCGCCGCAGATTGCGTTCACCTCTTCGCCCGCGCTGCCGCAGGACGAGGTGCTGTCGCGCCTGCTGTTCGGCAGTTCGGTCACCTCGCTGTCGCCGATGCAGGCGATCCAGCTGGCGAGCGCGCTCAACTCGCTGCGCGGATCGGGCGGCGGCGGGCTGAACCCGCTCGGCAAGCTGCGCAGCGTATCGGGCGTCGACCGGCTACGCGTGCTGGGTTCGGACGAAAGCGCCGGCCGGGGCACCGCGCTCGCCGCCGGAAAGTACATCTCCAACGATGTCTATGTGGAGGTCGTGACCGACGCGCGCGGCTTTACCGCCACGCAGCTCGAAATCTCGCTGTCACGGGCGCTGAGCGTGCTGAGCCAGACCGGATCGTTCGGCGGCTCGAACGTCAGCCTCCGCTATCGCAAGACCTATTGATGCAGAATGCCCGAATTCTTTGCTCTTTTTTAAGCTTCGGCCGATAGAGCGAAGAAAGACGGTCGCCGGCGTAAGGCGCGTTTCCCACCGGCGACCGTCGCCCTTCCGAACAGTAATGGTATCGTGGCGTTAAAGCGCCCGCGCAACTGCCACGAAGCGCGCGGCATCCTCCGCCGTTTCCTGCGGCGACTTGCCGCTGCGATAAAGGTTCGATCCCAGACCGAAGCCGTCCGCGCCCGCCGCGCGCCACGCGGGCATGACCTCGGGCGTGATCCCCCCCACCGCCAGCACCGGCACGTCACGCGGCAGAACCGCGCGCTGCGCCTTCAGGAAGGCTGGCGACGCTCCCTCCGCCGGAAAGAGCTTGAGGCCATGGGCACCGGCGGCCAGCGCGGCGAATGCTTCGCTCGGCGTGAAGAAACCCGGGAGCGAGACCATCCCCGCGGCGACCGCCTCGGCGATTACCGCCGCATCGCTGTTGGGCGAGACCACCAGCCGTCCGCCGGCGGCGGCCACTGCACCGACCTCGGCGCGGGTCAACACGGTCCCCGCGCCGATCAGCGCGCGATCGCCGTGGCGGCGCGCGAGCCGCCCGATACTGTCGAACGGCTGCGGCGAGTTGAGCGGCACTTCGAGGATCGTAATCCCGGCTTCGATCAGCGCATCGCCGATCGGCTCGGCCTCGTCGGGCGTCAGGCCGCGCAGCACCGCGACGATCGGGCAATCGGCGAACGCCCGCCGGAAGAGGGACAGGGCATCAGGCATCAAGCATTTCCTTCACGAGATGGATGCCGGCGAGGAACGCGGCCTCGGCATCGACGGGGACCGCAACGCCGCCCAGCAGTTCGATCGCGCTTGTATAAAGCGTGCCGAGCGTCCCGCCCGACAGGACATGGATCACGTCGCCCGGGGCAAGCTGCGCCGCCACGTCGGCACCGATCAGCAGTCCGCTCGCAAAGGCGGCCGCGTCGGCGCGGTCGAGGCGGCCCAACAGCACGCCCGCGCGTACCCCGAACAGGGCGGTCAGCAGGCCCCCGCCCCGCCCCGCTTCCACGCCATCGCGGAATGCGGGGCCATCGGTGACGGGCCCGCGCATCATCTCGGCCAGCACGCTATGGTCGCGCAGCAGAGCGAACAGTTCGCCGGTCATCGCGGTGGAGAAGTCGACGATCCGCGCCCCCGCGACGCGGATCCACTTGTTATGCGTTCCGGGCTGACAGAAGCGCGCATCCGCCGGCGCAAGCCCCGCGCGTGCCGCGCCAAGCACCTGCACCTCCTCGCCGCGCATCACGTCTGCGCGCCCCGGCGCGACGATCGAAACACCGGGGACGATCCAGACATCGGCTGCGGGCATACAGATCACGGCACGCGCCAGCGTCTCGATCCCCGCCGGGGCCTCCACGTAAGGAATGTCACGCCAGCCGCGTGTCGATCCCACCATGCCGGCGGCGATGATCGGGATCGCGCCGAACCGCGCGCGCAGGCGGTCGATTTCCGTTGGATAATCGTCGACGGACAGCATCAGGACGCCCCGGTCGTCCCGCTCGGCCTCCAGCGCCGTGCCGGCCCGATCCATCAGGTAGATGCGACGGTTGGTCGTCCCCCAGTCGATCGCGAGATAAGATCCGTCGGCCATGCGCGCCCCGTCGAAGATCGGCCCGGACGATGAGCCTTCCTATTCGAACGGACGCCTAGGATGGCCACCCTCTCATGGCCAGATCAAAGTGAGGCGGGACGTTGCCCCCCTACGCTGATGCCGAGCCAGGAGATTCCGCGCGGCGTTTTACCAGCCGAGATCCTTGGCGACCATCGCCACCTGCGTGCGGTTGCGGACGTTCAGCTTGCGCATCAGCGCCGTCATATGCGCCTTCACCGTCGCCTCGGCGATGCCGAGATCGAACGCGATCTGCTTGTTGAGCAGGCCCGAATAGACGCCCTGCAGCACCTTGCGCTGCGTCGGAGTCAGGCGCGGCGGGGTGGCGGGCGCGGCCGCTGCGCGAGCGCGCGAAATGTTCGTGTCGCTATGATCGACGCTGGCGTGCATCTGGCCTCTCCCTGGCTTGTTTGAGCCGAGCGCATGCCGATCTCTGCCGGCTGTCGAGACGCCCGATAGCGCTTCCCCTAGCTGCATTTGTTGGACAGGTTCAACCCCCTTTTGGCGGATCGATTTCAGGGAGTGCCTATAATTTAAGGTGAAAACCGCCGGAACCTGTTCTACAACTTTTGGAAAGCAGCCGCGGCCCGCCGGGTCGACAGGCCATGGGATGAAGAGAGGGGGATGATCGTGAGTCCGATCCGGATTGAGCGCCTTGCGCGCGGCGTTCGCCATGGCGGGCTGGGCGCCCGATGACCGGCGAGGATTATCGCCTGATTCTGGCCGCGATCCTCGGCATCGCGCTGTCCATCGTCCTGATCGTCCGCGGACGCCTGACCCCGTTCGTCGGCCTGCTATGCGGCGCCTTCGCGGTCGGCCTGTTCGCCGGGCTGCCGATCGGCGAGACGGCGAAGGCGGTGCAGAAAGGCGCGGGCGACATCCTCGGCGGCACCGGCCTCGTCGTGGCGCTGGGCCTCGGGCTTGGCGCGATGCTGCAATTGTCCGACGGCGCCGCCGGGCTGGCGCGCGCCGCGCTGCGCTGGTCCGGGGTAAAGGGCGCGCCCTGGGCCAGCCTGTTCACGGCGCTGGTGATCGGCCTGCCGCTCTTCTTCGAAACCGGGCTCGTGCTGCTACTGCCGATCGTCGCGTCGGCCGCCGCGGCACTACCGGCCGCCGCCGGCGGGGATGCGGCGCGCCTGCGCCTCATGCTCCCCGCGCTGGCGGGCCTGTCGGTGGTGCACGCGCTGGTGCCGCCGCACCCCGGCCCGCTGCTCGCGGTCGATGCGCTCGACGCAAGCTTGGGCCGGACGATCCTCTACGGCCTGATCGTCGGCCTGCCGACGGCGGTGATCGCGGGGCCCGTGCTGGCGCGTTTCATCTCGCGCGGCATCACCTTGACCGCCCCGGTGGTCGAGACGCTGCCGGTCGAGGTAGCG